>DASUYM010000016.1:0-4027 GCA_036377435.1 Propionibacteriaceae bacterium | reverse complement strand
CAACGCTGCATGGCCGATGAACCCGATGAATACCGCGGTGAGCACGACTCCGCAGATGATCAGCAGCCGCCGATCCTTGATGGCCTCACGCTCGTTCAGCCCCATCACATCTGCGACTCGGTCTGGATCACCCTGGAAGGAGCCGCGAAATAGCAGCGGCAACATGGCCACCAAGACGGCGATAGCCAGAGCCGCTATGGGCGTCATGTGCAGTAGAAAGTCATTGAAGGTCAGCCCGGATCGGCTCGCGATGATGATGTTGGGCGGGTCCCCGATCAATGTGGCGGCGCCGCCAATATTGGACGCCAGGACCTCGGCAATCAGGAACGGAACTGGAGAGACCCCCAGCCGCTCGCACACCAGCAAGGTGACCGGTGCGATCAACAGCACTGTGGTGACGTTGTCCAACATTGCCGAGGCGACCGCCGTAATGAGCACCAGCAGTACCATCACTCGAAACGGTGAACCCTTGGCGCGCTTCGCCGCCCAAATGGCGACATACTCGAACACCCCGGTCTGCCGCAGGATCCCGACGATGATCATCATCCCGAGCAGCAGAAATATGACGTCCCAGTCGACCCCGGTGTCATGGGAATAGAACGCATCCTCCGACGACGCCACCCCAAAAGCAAGAATGACGCCAGCGCCGGCGAGCGCCGTCACCATCTTCGGAACCCGCTCGGTGGCTATCACGATGTAGGCGATAACGAACGTCATCACCGCGACGACGCCCATCAGGCCGCTTCGCTGGTGATCGACCGGCCTTGTGTCAGCCTGGCTGTAGCGCGAGCTCCAGCAGCCGGGACGCGCTGATCACGCCGATCAACTTGTCGCCTTTCATAACTGCGGCCAACGGGCAGCGCAGCCTGGCCATGATCGCGGCCACCTCGATGATGGTGTCGTCGTGGTTGACAGCAGCCAGCTCGCGACGCTCGGCCGGCAACAGGTCGCGGACCCGCTTGCTGGCCAATTTGTCGCCGGCCCGGTCGGCCATCGACTCGTTCATCACCCGAGCCAGCGACGGGTCGTCCTGAACATAACCAGGGACCAGAAACCTCACGACCTGAGAGGCCGGAAGGATCGAATGGGGCGAACCATCCGCCTCTGTGACAACCAACGCCGGGAGCCGTCGTTGCGCCAAAAGCCGGGCCGCCTCGAGCGCACTCGTGTCCAAATCGACCAGCGGCATGTCCTCCGCCATCTGCTCGGCGTGCACGCCGCCAGCGTACGCTGCGCCACCAGCAGCACGGGTTGATCAACGCGCCCGCAGATAAGGTTAAGGAAGTCATCGGCCAGCCTTCGTCGGAGTGCCGCGCAGCGACATGCTGAGCGAGATTGCCGACCAGACTTCCCGGCGCACCTGGGGTTAGTGGACTTGTTGAACTGCGAGCCTAGCCGATCAATACTGCGACGGGTGCCTCTCGACATCGGTCGCCAGCTGATGCACGACCCGCGGCCGGAGGTCTCCACGGGCGTTTAGGACTTGTGGGAGGCCGCACCTTCCGGGGAGCCGGGGATCACTTAACGTCAGAGCAAGTGTCGCCGCGCGAGATGGGGCCTACGGAGTTGGCGCACCGAGTGTCAGGGCTACCCCTGTACCGTTGACCAAGACGGCAGGCCAACGGCGGTGGGCCTGCTCTTGTAGGAAGAATGGGTTTCGAATGCTGGAGTATTGCATAATCGGCCCGATGGTGGCTGATTGCCCCGACAGGAACCGTTGAAAGCATGTCCGGTTTCCCGTCGGACCTGCGGGCGCGCGTCTACCGGAACCGCGCCGCGAACGGCTCGACAGCACCTGACCCGACAGCACCTGACCCGACTGTGGGTCTGCGTTTGCGCGGCGATCCCTTTGAGCGGCATGGCCGGGTATGGCAATGGGTGGTGGACATCGATCCAGGGCTGCCCACCCTCACAGAGGTGCTGGCCAGCTGTCACGATTTCCTCGTCGACGACGACTGTGGCCGCGAGGTCGGTGTGGTCGAAGGCGTGGATTTGGACCCAGATTCAGCCGCTCCGGAAGGGCTGCGTGTAGTGCAGGGCTGGGGACGGCGTCGGACCACGGTATCAATCGATGAGGTGATCGAGGTCACGCCGGGCGAACGGCGGCTTGTCATCGCCTGCCGCGAGGGACTCCACAGGTCGCAGTCCGTTCCACCTCGTACAGCAACATCGAAACCCGCCGATATGGCGGGGCGAGTGAGATCGCTGGTGGCGCGACTTTCCCGCCGCCGAACCGAGCTGGGGCAACGCTGAATCCCGCAAAGCGAAGTATGCGGCGACGGGCCATTCCACTGGTGCGGTCGCGGCGCGCGAATTGGCACATGATGAACGGCATGATGCGGATCACGGTATCGGTAGAGGTCGGGAACGCCGTCGGCGTCGTTATCGGCGGCTTCGGCCTCTTCGATGCGTCGGTATACCCCGTTGCGGATCCGCAGCACGACGGGGCCAACGTCGGGGCCAGCAGGCTGCCGATGAGGATGGCGACCTTGACGCGATCGTCTCTTTCACTGCCGGCGCCGTAAGCCAACTCTCCGACCAGCGGGGACACGGTGAACCCGATCCCGCCGAGCAACGCCAGCCCCAGCACGTCGACCCCGTTGAGCTGCTCGTCCAGATCGGCTCAGGTCATCCGAGCCACCAAATAGGAGGCGCGGAGGATTCCGATCGTCTTACCCACAACCAACTGTTTCCCTGGCAGAGCGGCAGTGACGGACGAGACGAGACCCCTACCCAGCCGTTCAATCCTCGCACCAACTCCTGGCAGCCCGACCACTCTCGGCTGCAGCGGCAGGTACGACTTGCTATTGCGTACAGCATCTTTGAGTACGCCGCGGCCAGCGGCGACGAGACATTCCTGGTGGAGAAGGGTGTCGACCTGATCGTCGAGATCCTGCGCTGCGTTGCCAGCATGGCCACGACTCAGCTGCACAAGCAGTCACTCTGCAGCCCGGGACACGTACAGATTCAGGCTCGACGACGCTGACCGCACCCACACCGTCGGTGCGCACAGACCGAACACGAGCGAATGCCAGGCGGACCGCCGATAACCGTCACTTATGGCAGCGCCATGGCCATCAAGAAGCCCAAGGCTGCCGCGCCGGTGCCCGCAAGTAGAGTCCCGAAGCCGTTGATGGCGGCGGCGAGGTAGCGGCGGTCCTCCAGCAGCCGGACCGTTTCGAAGCTGGCGGTACTGAAGGTGGTGTAGCCACCGAGCAGCCCCGTGCCGGCCACCAAGTACCAGGAGTGCGGCAGGAACTGGCGAGCCGTGAGGCCGGCGAGCAGGCCGAGGAGCAGGGAGCCGCTGATATTGATCACGGTAGTGGCCACCGGGTAGCTCGAGAGCACCCGGCTTTTTATCACTCCATCGACAACCAGCCGGAGCGACGCGCCAAGGCCCCCGGCTACGCAAATCAGCACTACTACGAGCACGGCACTGCTCACCTTCGGGTCACCGCATCGATGAGAGTTGGTCGTAGCCGTCCGCGGGAGAGCCAGATCCCAGCGATGGATGCGGCTCCGCCAAGCACTACCGTGGCCATCGCGTACGCCGCAGCCATGGCGGGATGGGCAGCTGCCAGTACGACGGTCTCGGTAGTCAGCGCGCTGTACGTGGTGAATCCGCCGAGGAGGCCGGTGCCGATGCCGAGCCGGATACGGCGGCTCCAGCCGGTGTCCAAGCTCCGGTCGGCGAGCAGCTCCAGCAGCACACCCAGCAGGAAGGCACCCAGCACGTTGATGCCAAACGTGGCGACTGGCATCTGAGCCCAGTCCGGCACGACGGTGCTGATCAGGTAACGCAGACCGGTTCCGACGGTCCCACCGAGGCCCACTAGAACGAGGTTGTCCCAGGACAAGTGGGCCCGCTTGGATGGGTGGGCGGTGGTGAGGGTCCCCCGGTTCATTGGAGGCTCGATAAGTGGTTTCCAACTTTGACAGTGGTGTCGAGGTTGGCGTTGGTGTTGTCAGCGTAGAACGCTGCTTCGTATTCGTCTGGGCTGCGCATGCCCAATCCAGCGATGATCCT
>DASUYM010000015.1:0-12219 GCA_036377435.1 Propionibacteriaceae bacterium | reverse complement strand
GGCGGCGGCACGACCACGAACCCGGCACATGGGCCGGCTCGATCGAGGAGGGACAGTAAGGATTTGACGCAGACCGCGGCAGCGTGGGTGCCCGAGCACGCCGACATCGAGGGCCTCAGGCGAGCGGCCGTGAACTGCAGGGGTTGCGAGCTCTGGAAGCCCGCAACCCAGGTCGTTTTCTCTGCAGGGAATCCGAAGGCGCCGCTGGCTCTGGTCGGCGAGCAGCCCGGCGATGTCGAAGACCGCAAGGGAATTCCCTTCGTTGGTCCGGCCGGACGGCTGCTGCAGGACGCACTGAGGGAAGCTGAGATATCGACGAACGATGTCTACATCACCAACGCCGTCAAGCACTTTCGTTTCACCGAGCGGGGCAAGCGTCGAATCCATGCGACACCTCAGGTAACCCATATCAAGGCGTGCCGTCCATGGCTGGAAGCTGAGCTGACTCTCGTCGACCCGGAACTGATCGTGTGTTTGGGAGCCGTCGCCGCCAAGTCGCTTCTAGGGACAACGTTCCGGGTCACCCAGCAGCGTGGTCAGGTTTTGGAACTCGCCACCCCCATCGGCGTCAGGCGAGCGTTGGCCACGCTGCACCCATCCGCCGTGATACGAGCCGCCGCCGAGGACCGGAGCGCGGCGTTCGCTGGCCTCGTCGCCGACCTGCGTACGGCGAGGAAAGCCGTGGCCTAGACGGGGCAGGCGATCGGTTCTGGCGATCGAACCATTTCCCCGACCTAGTCGTGTAACCGTGTAGGCGGGCGTCCGGCCATCGGCCCGGTGCCGCTCACCGTGAGGAGAGCCTGTGTTCGACAATCTCGGAAACCTTCCGCTCCACCCACTGGTGGTCCATGCCGTCGTCATCGGCATCCCGTTGGCCGCACTTCTGGCATTCCTCTTCGCATTTCCCAAGACGCGGTCGTGGGCGCGCTGGCCACTGGCCATAACCGTCATCGGCGCCACCGGCGCGACGTATGTCGCCAAGCAGAGCGGTCTCGCGTTCGAGGCAGCTCTTGCCATCAAGCCCGGAAACCCCGTGGGCGATCTGATCTTGCAGCATTCCCTGCTCGCCAACCAGCTCTTCTGGATCATGATCGTTTTCTCGGTCATCGGGCTGCTCAACGTGTTCGTGGTCTCCAGAGGCCGTGCCGCGATCAGCGACGGTGGAGCTAAGCAGCCCGCCATCGTGCGCATTGTGCTGCCGATCCTTCTCGTTGCCGTGGCGCTCGTCGCCTTGGTCTGGATCGTCCGTGTGGGAGACCTAGGAGCGCGTGCCGTGTGGAATCCCACCGCACCTCCGATGATCCCCTTTTGACTTGTGACGTCAGATGACCGTCAGCAGCAAAACGTAACCGCAAATGTGATCGTTGTCACATCCATAACGGGTCGGTAACAGTGGCGGCAGAGGGCCAGCCACTTTTACTGTTCCCTGTGGGGACGGACTTCGAGCGGCAGTGCCAACGCAGCTCTGCTTCGACAAGTCCGGCCACCACACCCGGCCCAGACGCGGCCTGACCGTATCTGGGGAAATTGCATCGGTGGGTGCCGCTCGGGGGCCACCGCCGATTTACGGTGTTCCGTAAGGAGCAATTCGTGCGTGCTCAGCGCGTGACCGCTGCTACCGCGGCCATCGGTCTTGTCGCTGTCTGCTGCGCGGCGAGCATCTCGGCTGGCTCCGCGGTAACGTCCGAGTCGAGCGGCAGTGTCAAGGCGGTGCCTGATCCCGGCGTCAGCCAGGTAACCATCACCCGGAGCCAGGACGGATCGAACACCACCGGCCCCAAGCTTGAGACCGACCACACCAGCTCCAGCACGACTGGGCTTGCCCGATCGACCAATCTCCGCGTACGCGAGGCGTTCAGTCGCAGCACCAGCGAGAAGCCGAGTTCCCTTACCCTGCGCGTGGGCACCTTCAATGTCCGCACTGCGCGTGCTCACGATGACCGGAGTTGGCTGCAGCGCGCGAATGATGTGGCGCGTGAGATCGCAAGCCGTAGACCTGGTGTCCTGGCAGTTCAGGAACTTGGCCCGGGACGGGCGGACGGTTCCACGGGAACCACAACGGGGCATCTGCGGCAGACGGTCAGCCTGGAGCGCTCCTTGAAAAGCGTCGTCGGCGATGACCGTTATCAGCTGGTCCGGACGACGCCGTACGTCAAGCCGGGCACCAACCACGGCACGCAGGGCACCCGCATCCTCTACGACACAAGGAAATTCAAGCTGCTGAGCAACTGCCCGGAAAGGACGGGCATGAAGAACTACAACCCGTCATGCAGCATGAACCTGCCGCTCCGGAGCTCTGACAGTGAGTCGCTGCGTCGCAGCGCCGCGTACGCGAAGTTTGCTGACCGCAAGACCGGGACCCGCTTCTGGGTCGTGTCGGTGCATCTGGACGACCGCCATAGCAGCACCCTCAGCACGGAGAGGAGCTACAACGCGCTGCGTGGAGCGCAGGCCAGGGCCGCCCATCTCAAGGTCAACGGCCTTCGCAAGACCGGCGAGAAGATCATCTACGCCGGTGACTTCAACTCCTGGGAGACCAACCGCGCCGGAGACGCGCCGCATGAATATCTGGTGCGCCAAGGGTTCTACGACACCGCCGCCGCAGCCACGCGGATCAACATCAAGTACCCGACGGTCAATCACTTCAAGACGACGCTGTCAGCAAAGCGAATCCGGCTGGATTACGTGATGGTCAAGGGCATCAAGCGTGCGGTCAGGTACGAGAACGTCATGAAACGCGTCGACTCGAGCCGTCCTTCAGACCACAACCTGGTGGTCGGCGACGTGGTGCTGTAGCCGATCATGAGCGCTGAGCTTTGTCCAAGCGAGGCTCAGGGCGCATGGGCTCAGGGGGCCCATAGCTGGCTCAGCCATTGCCGAGGGCGGCAGGCCCCTCTTCACGGCGGATGTCGATGATGTGGCCCGTTAAATGAGAGAGCAGGACGTCGAGGGACTGGCGAGCGACCTGCTCTGAGGACAAGAGCGTGCCGGGAGGTTCGTCGCCGAAGGCCCTCGTGCGCATCGGTGTCCCGGTGCGCTCCGGATTGACGCAATTGACCCGTACGCCGGAGGCAGCCCACTCGTCAGCAAGCGCCTGAGTGAGGTTCACTATCGCCGCCTTCGCTGAGGAGTACAGCGAATAACCCGATCGTCCGCGGGTGTAGGACGATGAGGTGAAGAGCAGCATCGAGCCGCAGGAGGCGGCGAGATGGGGGAAGAACTCCTGAGCGACGAAGATCGGTGCTAGGTAATTGATGTCAGTCGAGGAGTAGATCGTTTCCTCTGAGGTCTCCGCTAGCTCGCCGCGTACCAGCACGCCAGCGGTATTGACGACAAAGTCGATGCGACCCGTTTCGTCGAGCACCTGCTGGGCAACCTTGGCAACGTCGGCTCGCTTTTCGACGTAGGTGCCGGTGGTCGATCGTGAGAAAGTCTTGACATTCGCCCCGTACGCGCGTGCGAGCTCGGCGATGTCGCCGCCGATGCCGTACGAGCCGCCGAAGACCACGACGGTCCGGCCGTCAAGCCGCGCACGGTACTGCTCGTCGGTGAGCGGGGTGGGCCGGTCGGCGGAGGTCAGTTGGAACAGCTTGTCAGCGATGTAGACGTCGATTGGCTCGGTGACCTTCATGTTGCGTTCGTGTCCAGCCACGACCGCAATCGACACCTCGGGAAGGTAGCGGAGCACCACCGTGCAGTCATCGGTCGCAGTGAAGTTGGAATCCTTCGCGGCGTTCGCGTACGCGGCCCTGATCGTGGACAGGCGGAAGGACTGTGGCGTCTGACCGCGACGCAGCAGATGTCGCGGCAATACGTCAGCGATGCTGTCCAGGTCAGGCTTGACCTGGATCACCGTGTCCGCAGACGGGATTGCCGTGTCGACAGCCTCGTGCGTCTGTAGCGCTTCCACGTTGGCCGCGATGATCGTTTGGGACACGAGCGGACGCACAGCATCATGCAGCAGGACGTTGCACTCCACATCACCGAGCGCGGCGAGCGCGGCCGCCGTTGTGTCGTTGCGAGTCTCGGCACCTTCCAGAATCTGGGTGACCTTGGAGTAGTCGCCCTTTTTCACAATGGCGCGCACCTCGTCCAAATGACCAGGCGCCATCATCACCACGATCTCGTCCACGAGTGGCGACTGCTGCATCGCGGCGATGGTGTGCTCGATGATCGGCTTGCCGGCAATCTTGATCAGCTGTTTGGGAATGTTCAGGCCGATGCGGGTGCCAGTGCCGCCCGCAAGGATCACGGCAACGTTGCGCAATCTGGTCACCGGCTGACCCTACCGTGTTTGATTGCTCCGCTCGCTGCGCTCGCTCCGCGCGGATCGCGCCTGACAGCCGCCTACTTCGTCGTCACTTGGGGACGAAAAGCCTGGCCCCTCGTTCCTCCTCAGCACGGCGGCGCACGATCCGTGTTTGATTGCTCCGCACGCTGCGCTCGCTCCGCGCGGATCGGGCTCTGTTTGATTGCTCGCTCCGCTCGCTGCGATGTTCGCCGGTTGCCGCCATCTTCGTCGGAGCTGCCGGAACCGAAAAGCGTTGTTCCGCCATCTCCTCCTGCAGATCGGCGGCGCGAACATCGCGAGCCGCCTACTTCGTCATCACTTGGGGACGAAAAGCATGTCCCCTCGTTCCTCCTCAGCACGGCGGCGCGCGATCCGTGTTTGATTGCTCCGCTCGCTGCGCTCGCTCCGCGCGGATCGCGCCTGACAGCCGCCTACTTCGTCGTCACTTGGGGACGAAAAGCATGTCCCCTCGTTCCTCCTCAGCACGGCGGCGCGCGATCCGTATTCACAGCGGCCTACCGACGCTCGCAGAGCAACTTGTGGGTATGCGTAGGGTCGCGATGCAGGCTGAAGCCTGAGATTGCCAGCGGCCGGAGTGGGCTGAATGACCGAAGCCGAGCCTTGTGAGAGAGTCAACCGCATGCTCAAGGTGAGCGTCGTGATCCCGGTGTTCAACCCCGGGGATTACTTCACGCCGTGCATCGAATCGCTGACATCGCAGAGCCTTTCCCAGGACGAGTTTGAGATCATCTGCGTCGACGACGGCTCCACAGACGACACGCCGGCGCACCTCGACGCGCTCGCAGAGACGCATCCAAACATTCGCGTAATTCATCAGGCGAACTCCGGCTGGCCGGGCCAGCCGCGCAACGTCGGCCTGGATGCCGCTCGGGGCGAATACGTGTTCTTCTGCGACCATGACGACTGGCTTGGCACCGAGGCTCTTGAGCGGCTGTACGCCTTCGCGACCAGTTGTGGGTCCGACATTGTGCTGCCGAAAATGGCCGGGCTACGCCGTGCGATTCCGCGCCACGTCTTCAGGGAAACAATCCGTAAGTGCAGCATCAGTGATTCGCCGATCATGGACAGCCTGACACCGCACAAGTTGTTCCGCCGGGAGTTCCTGAACAAGCACAACATCCGTTTTCCCGAAGGGCAACGACGACTCGAAGATCATCTCTTCGTGGTGACCGCCTATCTCTTAGCCGACGTGATCAGCATCTACGCCGACTACAGCTGCTACCACCACATTGGGCGCACCGACTCGGCCAACGCAGGCTTCCGTAACCCCGACTGGCAGGGTTACTTCGACAATTTGGCGGAGGCCCTCGACGTCGTCGTGGCACATACTGAGCCGGGAGAAGAGCGTAACCGCATCTTCCGGCGCTGGCTCCAGGTCGAAATGGTGCAGCGGCTCACCCGTCGCAGGCGAGTAAAGCTCACAGACCATCAGGCAGCTGAGATCTTCAGCAACGCACATCGAATCGCGGCGCGCTACTTCGACGAAGGTGTCGTCGAGCTGCTGCAACCTCTCGCACAACGGGTGGGCCGTGCCATCATCGCTGGGGACGCAGAGGAGATGCACCGCATCGCAGAAGAGACCCAGCCGTGGATGGCGTACCCGAGCCTTTTGCAGGTTGGCTGGGCCGGCGGCAGTCTCCAGGTCAGTGGAACCGTCCAGCTGGCCGATGTCACGCCTCAGGGCGAAGTGCATCCCGACGAGCTCGACATCGTCGACGAAGCCGAGGCGATCTTTGCCGAGATGCCTGACGAGCCGTTGGCAGAGAAGCGACTGGCAGCGCTACTGGACAAGCCAACGCCGGAGACGCTGTGGCTCGGCATGGCCAACTCGACGATGCGATTGGATCTGACTGAACGCAATACCGGCGAGACCTGGCCGGTGGCAGCCACGATCCATCGCATGGGCCTGGCCGCATCCTTCTCGGCTGAGATCGATCCGAATACACTCGCGGCGGGCGCCAGGCTAGCAGAGGGCCTGTGGGACCTCTACATCCATTTCGGCGTCCTCGGGATGGCCATGCGCCGCCGCGCAAGACTGACGCCGGAGCGACGTCCTGGCCGGATTCTTCCGGAGCCCGTCAAGAATGACCCACCGACAATGGCGGCCTACTTCACGCAGCGTGCCTCAGGATTGTGTCTTGATGTGGGTCTGGTGAAACACCCCAAGCTGGGTATTCAGAAGCCGGTTGCGGTGCCAGCAAAGAAGCCATCATTCGCCCGCCGGGTGCGTCGTAAGCTCCGACGGCTGTCCGCTCGTAGGCCAGTCCACCGCAACGATCGATGAACGACCAAAAAAGACCACTCACTGACCTTGCCCGCCGCTTGGCGCGTCGGCTCCCTGCCCCGATCCAGTCGCGGCTGCGGCAGCTCGTGAGGCGGGCTGCGAAGCGGGCTTCCGCTGATCCAGCACCCGCACTGAGCGTGGTCGTCGTCGCGAGCAATGCCGAGTCCTACCTGAGCGAGTGTCTGGACAGCCTGCGATCGCAGACTCTGAAGAGGATCGAAGTGATCGTGGTCGACAACGGCTCGACAGACGGCACCGCTGTGGTTGCTCAACAAGCGGCAGCACAAGATCCGCGGTTTCGCGTTCTTGAGTTCCCCCAGCTCGGACTCACCGCATCGCGCAATGCGGGGGCGCGAATAGCGCGCGGCAGGTTTCTGGCCTTTGTGGACGCCACCGACACCGTGCCACGTACGGCCTACGCCAGCTTGGTCAGCTCGCTCAGAGACACTGGCTCCGACTTCGCGGCGGGGAACGTACGTACAGTCAGCCGGGGAAGGCGGCGCCGGCCGGCCTGGACAACAGTGACCCACGACCTCGACAGACCGGCCCAGACGCTGAGTGACTTCCCGGTTGTCGTGCACGACACATGCGCGACCAACCGCGTCTTTCGGAGGGATTTCTGGAACATCGACATCGGCGGCTTCCCTGACTCGGCAGACGGCGGGACCTTCGCGATCGTCAGCGCCACACTCAAGGCGCAACGGTTCGACATGCTCCAGGCAGTCAGCTGTATCCAGCGCGCTCGGCTCGACCCTGGAAAGCTGCTGCCTGATCCGCTCACCCTGAGCGAACTCGACTCGCGGCTCAACTGGCTCTGGGCAACCTGGCAGTTGGTCCGAGATGCCGACGATCGGAAGATTGCCGGTGCCTGGCTCGGCGCGCTGATCGACGGCGATCTGGGTGACTTCGCCGCCGATGCTCACCGAGCCGACGACTCGTACCGACGAAGGCTTCAGACGGCCGCACAGGACTGTCTCGCCATGGCTGACGACACAGTGTGGCCGCACGTACGCGTCGATCGGAAACTGCGTCTCTGGCTAGTCGCGAACGGACGCTGGACCGAACTTGAGCAACTCCTCCAGCATTTTTGGCTCTATGGGTCGATTCCCAGAACTGAGTTGCGCGACGGACGTCTGTACGCCATGGCCGAGCAGCTGCCCGGTGCCGTCGGCGCTCCCGCGAACTGTTTGGAGCTCAGCGAGAGTCAGTCTGCGCTTTCGGGCTGCATCGAACGCGTCGCCTGGCACGATGACCGGCTCGAGATTTATGGTTGGGCATTCATTCGGGGACTCGATTTGGCCTCCGTCGTGCCGCAGCTGACTGCCTCGCTGACCGAACCCGCAACAAACACCTCTTACCCCTGCGACGTGACCCAGATCCACAGGGTGGCAGCCAACGAGTGGTCGATGTTCCGCTACCAGGACGTAGCACCTGGAGGCTTCGTCGTCAGCGTCGACACGCGGGGGATCGACAGTCGTCCCGGCCGCTGGCAGCTCCAGCTCACGGTTCAGGCGCGCGGTTTGCAGCGAACGGGACGCGTAAAGGCCGTGGCACCAGGTGGTTGTGGTCACCTGATGTGGGGCCGCAACCTGCGGGAGCTCGATGACACGATCCGCGTCGTACCGAAGCTCGATCCACGACTCGGCTTTGCACTCCATGTCCGTCCTGAGCTTGTTCAGGCCCGACAGCTCACCACCGACGGTGCTGGCAAGGCCGCGGGTACGCTCCGGCTCGTCGATTCAGCGCTCGGCGGACTCGTGTCGGTCGCAGCCGTCAGCCGGTCTGGTCAGATTGCCGGAGACCTCACAGAAGCAGGCGCAGACGGCTCACAGCGCTTCGAGCTGAACCTGCCGGTAGGCGTAGGCGCAGCCCTGGGATGGGAGTTCCGGGCGGTCGACGTCAATGGCGGTGAGCATCGGGTCTCCTGGCCGATCGAGGCCGAGCACGGCCTTCAGGTGGGCGGTGGCGTGGGAGATGCGTGCTGGCAGCGATCGATCACCGGCTATTGCAAGCTGATGACCGATTGGGTGGTGGCCGAAGCCGAGAAGGTGACAGTAGGCCAGGACGAGTTGGGTATTGAGCTTCGGCTCGTCGGGCTCGACTCCTCCGACTGTGCGGGCGCGCGTCTGTCGGGCAGGCTCGCTGACGTACTGGTGCGGCGCGTGGAAGCAGGGGACGACGGCGTGCGACTCATATTTCCGTTGCTCGCCGACCGCTGGGGCGGGCCCGGGTTTCCCCTTCCCACCGGTGACTACCGGGTCCTCTTTGCCTCGGGCGCGCGCGTGCTCTGCTCAGACGAACTTGCCAGCCGACTGCCAGATACAGGATTGACCCTGAACCACCATTACCAGCTGGCGCGCAACAGCCGGACCGAGTTGGTGATAAGCCTGGCGGCGCCGCTGACTGATGATGAGCGCAGCCGAGTCGCCCAGGTACGGCTGGCCAGCTGGTACCAACAGTCGTCCTTCAGCCCGATCGAGAGCGTGCTGCTGCAGAGCTACCGGGGCGAGTTCGCCACAGATAGCCAGCTGGCAATCCATGCTGAGTTGCGCACCCGGCGACCCGACCTGGAGCTGCTATGGGGAGTGATGGACCGATCCGTCGCCGTACCTGAGGGTGGCCGCACGCTGCTCATCGAAAGCCGGGAGTGGTACGCCGCCCTCGGCAGCAGCCGATATCTGTGCCGGAACATCGAATTCGAGCGTTACTTCTGGAAGAGGCCATATCAGCGCTATCTGCAGACCTTCCACGGCTACCCCTTCAAGTCGATGGGGGCTTCGCTGTGGCGGATCCAGGGTCGGCCTGAGTCGGTCATAGCCAACGAATGTGCCCGACGCAGTGATGCCTGGGACGCAATCGTGGTGCCTGAGTCTTTCTGCGTGGACCTGTATCGGCGCGAGTACAGATTCTCCGGCGAGGCACTGGTCACTGGCTATCCGCGGAATGACACTTTGGTGACCGCAGACACGGCCGCAGTCCGTCCGCGGGTGCTGGCGCAGCTCGGCATTGATGAGGACCGGATCGTGGTCTTGTACGCCCCGACGTGGCGAGACAGGGTGGCGACCAGCCCTTGGACGGCGAAGCTCTTCGACGGACTGGACCTCGAATCGCTCGCCGAGCAGCTTGGCAATCGCTATGCAGTGCTGGTGCGCGGCCACAATTACAACCTTCGGGAAGGGCACCCGCCCATCACGGGGAAGGTTTGGGATGTGTCGGCCTATCCGGAGATCAACGACCTTCTCTTGGCCGCCGACGTTGCCGTGCTTGACTATTCCTCGATTCGCTTCGACTGGCTGATAACCGACAAGCCGGTGGTGTTCTTCGTGCCCGACCTGGAGGACTATCTGAGCTCGCGCAAGGTCTTGTTCGACTTCCAACCGACCGCGCCTGGGCCGCTGCTGGCTACCACCGGCGAGGTAGCGGAAGCATTACTCGACCTGGGAACGGTCGTCTCCGAGTACGCTGCCGCCCGGGAATTGTTCAACAAGGAGTTCAACAGACTTCACGACGGGCATGCGACGGAACGGGTCATCAATGCGTTTTTCTAGCTCATCGGCGGCCAAGCGGGTCGTTGATGTCGTCCTCGACTGTCTCATCGTCTTGCTGGCCTTCGCCGGGGTCATCTTCGCCCTCGCCGGCTCGCCATGGGCGCCGCTGTGGGTGCTCGGATCCCTCCTTGGGACGGCTGGCCAACTTGTCCAAGCCGCGCTGGAGCGAGTAGAGGAGTGGAGCCCGCTAGGTCGATCGTTGGTTCTGCGGAGTACGGCTGTCGCGGCGACGGCGGTATGCCTGGCGACCTCGGTCCCTGATGTGCGGCAGGCTCTGGGAGCAGCGCTCGGCGCCGCCATCTTGGTCGGGTCGATCGTGGTTGAACCGTTCGTCGCTCAGGCGACCCGATTTAGGGTGCCCATCGCCGTGCGGTTGCCGAACCTACCGGTACGCCGCTCTCTTCGTGATCTTGGTCCGCTCGCGGTCGCCGCAAGTACGGTGGCGACGATGGCCGGGCTGCTGTTCTCCGCTGTCGGTGCGTCGTCGTGGTGGTGGGTGGTGATCAGCCTGCTCGCGGTTGTGCCGGTTGCGGTGCTTGCCGTCGATGGCCGCAGCAAGATCGTCCTGGCACGCCGGCTGCGAAGGCTGGTTCCGCGAGCCGTTGCTGCATATGCACCGGACTTCGTGGTCTACACCTCGCGTCCCGACGACGCTTCGTACCAAGTGATGATGTGGCTGCCCTACCTGCAACGAGCTGGGCTGCGTTTCATCATCGTCGCCCGCAACGCCGTCCCGGCTGCAGTGCTCGCGGAGCTAACCGATGTCCCCGTCGTCGAGGCCCGCGGTATCGCTGATGTTGATGCTCTTGTAGTCCCGTCACTGAAAGCCGCCTTCTATGTCAACGCCTCCTCCGGCAACGGGGCGTTGGTCCGCTTTCAGCACCTCACCCACATCTATCTGGGACACGGTGACTCCGACAAGCCCCCTTCGTACAACCCGACGCACGCGATGTACGACCAGATCTTTGCCGCAGGTCCAGCGGCCACCCGCCGATATGCCGCCCATGGGGTGCGGATCCCGAGCGAAAAGTTCACGATCGTCGGCAGGCCGCAGGTCGAGAACGTCAAGCAGAGCACAACTCGCATCGCAGATGTCCCCGAGCCCACAGTGCTGTACGCGCCGACCTGGCGGGGACACGTCGAGGAGACCATGCTGTACTCGCTGCCGTCGGGGGAGCGGATCGTGTCCTCGTTGCTGGCGCGGGGCGCGACGGTGATCTTCCGACCGCACCCTTTTAGCTACGACTTCCCGGACGACGCGACAACCATCGCGCGGATCATCGCGCTGCTGGAGGCCGATCGTCGAAAGACCGGACGGCCGCACCTGTGGGGCGCAGCAGCCGAGAAGGACCGCAGCATCCTCGACTGCATCAATGACTCCGACGCCATGGTGTCCGACGTCTCGAGCGTGGTTTCGGACTACCTGTTCTCCGGCAAGCCGTTCGCCATGATCGCGGTACCTGCCGAGCCTGAGGCGTTCGTCGCGGAATACCCGATTGCGCGGGCGTCGTACGTCATCCGGGCCGATCTCGCGAATTTGGACGCTCAGCTGGAGAAGATGCTTGGCTTCGATCCGCTGGCTGGTCAACGGACCGACATCCGCGCCGATTACCTCGGTGACTTTCCGGCCGACAACTATGCCTCGGCGTTTGTCGATGCGGTTCACAATGTGTCACGCAAGCCCATGGAGGACATGGAGGATGACCAGACCGAGGATTCGCCAACGGAGCAGGCCGGCCGAGATGAGGACGAAAAGTCAGCTGAGGAGGAGGACGGTGAGGGCGCTCTACCGGGACGAAGCTGGTCGAAGTACGCGCAAATCGCTGCGCGCGTAGGCCTCGATCTCGCCGGAACGGTGATCGCGCTGATCGCACTGGCTGTGGCAGTGGCCGGCGGTCCCAGCTGGCTGACCGCCCTCTTCGCGGTGGTGTCAGTGTGGGCGGCGTTTCAGTCGGTGGCCGGTTCGGTCATCAGGCCAGTTCGATGGCCAAGTCTGCTCACCGAAGGCGACGCGACACGCGCTGTCCTGGTGGTGACGCTGGCCGTGACCGCGCACAATGCGGGCCAGCTGTCCT
>DASUYM010000014.1:0-2483 GCA_036377435.1 Propionibacteriaceae bacterium | reverse complement strand
CCGATACAAATCGATCGCGCGAGCCCTGAACTCCGGCGCAAACTTGCTCGGTCTGGTCACAAACAGCTCCTCCCTTGGCCCAATCAGACCAAGATCGAGAGCCTCCAGGAAAGCGGGGGAACCTCAGTGGCTCTTGGTGCGTCGCGGTCGGGGTTGATAGGCAGCCTCGGATTGGCGTCGATCATCGGTGTCGGCCTTCCCACGGGAGCCGGGTGCCGTGGGGTACCGGAGCCAGCGGGATGACAACGACAGGGCGAGGCTGCCGGTGAGCCAGGTGCACGGCGACCGAGCCACCAAAGAACTCATGCATGCTGGACCGCAGGCCATCTCGGCGGCTGCCGACCACGATCATCTCCGCATCCATGATTTCGGCTAGCCGGCCAAGGGCGTAGCCGATGTCCCCGGCCAGTTCCCGAAACTCAACCCGCACTCCTGCTTGGGCAGCGAGCGTTCGAATGCGATCAGCAAGATCGCCGTCGAAAACGGCGTTGTCCCAGTCCGGCTGATCAGGATCGACGGGTCGCGATTCGATGGAGCCGTCAGGGTGTTCTGCGACTACGTAATGGTCGGCCGCGACATTGGCGCACATCAGTGTCGCGTCGAACTGGCTGGCGAAGCGGGCGGCCTGCCGTAACACGTCCGGCGGCTGGTGAGGGGTTACTCCCACCACGATGTACCGGTCTCCAGTCACGGGACACTCCTCAAGACGTCGTGCATCGTCATAGGAGTCATCAGCCGTGGGGGGCGGTTCGAGGGATTCATGCCCCTCCGGCGGAAACCATCGCCGAACTGCACTATAGGCGGCGGCGCCATACCATCGCAAAGCATCGGACTGTAATCCGCATCCGCGCACCCTATGACCAACTCAGCGGCGGTGTCTGGCATAGCCATGCCCTAGGGTCAGCGGGTACTCAACAGTCCGGATCGCCGTGGCACCGGGCAACGGCCAAATGGACACTGGAAGGCGACAGAGCGCGTGGCTGGCCCAATTAAACGCGCGGCAGCTGCGGCCGCCTCTCCGCTACGGGCGTTTCTGCACGCTGAGAGCGCAGGCGGTATTGTGCTGGTCGCCGCTGCGGCGACCGCACTGGTGTGGGCGAACAGCCCTGCGGCGGAGGGCTACATCCAATTTTGGCAGCAGAAGATCGCTCTCGGCACCGGGCCCGCAACCGTCAGCCTCGACCTGCAGCACTGGGTCAATGACGGGTTGATGACCCTGTTCTTCTTCGTCATCGGCTTGGAGATCAAGCGTGAGCTGGTTGTCGGTGAGCTACGCGACCGGCGCGCCGCGACCCTACCCGCCCTGGCTGCGGTCGGCGGCGTCGTGCTCCCGGCAGTTATCTACGTGGCCATCGTCGGCGGCGGGGAAGCGGTGCGTGGCTGGGGTATCCCGATGGCCACCGACATTGCCTTCGCGGTCGGCATCCTCGCGCTCCTGGGCCGGCACGCCTCGTCTGGGGCGAAGTTGTTCTTGCTCAGCGTGGCCATCGTCGACGACATCCTCGCCATCGTGGTGATCGCGATTTTCTACACCGAGCGGGTCAGCCTTTGGTGGCTGGCCGCGGCAGCGGCCGGGCTGCTGATCGCGGTCGGCATGCGAAGGATCGGAGTGAGCTCACCCTGGAGCTACGTCCCAGTCGGGGTGCTGGTCTGGTTCGCCACCCTGGAGTCCGGTGTGCACGCCACGCTCGCCGGGGTCGCGCTTGGGTTGCTTACCCCGGCCCGCCCGGTGGCCGGGCGCGATATTCTCGATGACCTCGAGCACTCCCTGCACCCGGTCAGTGCGTTCCTCGTGATCCCGATCTTCGCGCTGGCCAATGCCGGTGTCGACTTGCGCGGTGGTGCGCTCGGCGACGCGTTCGGCCATCCGCTGACCTGGGGGGTGGTAGCCGGTCTCGTTCTCGGCAAGATCATCGGAATCGGTGGAGTGACCTACCTGGTGCGCCGGCTGGCCTGGGGGATTCTGCCTGGGGATATGCATCACCGCGAGATCATTGGCGTCGCGGCCTTGGGCGGTATCGGGTTCACTGTGTCGCTGTTCATTACCGACCTCGCGTTCACTGACGCCGCCCTGATCAGCCAAGCCAAGGTTGGTATTCTCACCGCCTCCGTCGTCGCCGCTGTGGTGGGGGCCACGCTGCTACTCACCGCCCCGGCCGGCACCGGCGCCCGACCGCAGTCCCCGACGAACGACGATCGACCCGCACGTTGAATGGAGGACCGTGCTCGACATCAGCGCACTCACCTGGGCCATCACCATCGGGCTGATCCTTGCACTGCTCGCCATCGACCTGATCCTCGCGACCGCGCGGCCGCACCGGGTTGGCTTTCGCGAAGCCACTGCCTGGTCGGTGTTCTACGTCCTCGTCGCCGTCGTGTTCGGAGTCTGGTTCACGTTCCAGCACGGTGGGCAGTTCGGCACCGAATTTTTCGCCGGCTACATCGTCGAGAAGAGTTTGTCGGTGGACAACCTGTTCGTGTTC
>DASUYM010000013.1:0-10841 GCA_036377435.1 Propionibacteriaceae bacterium | reverse complement strand
GAGGTTGAGACGGCTTGGCTCAGTAGCCAATCGAACGCTGTCACTCAGCTCGTACCGGATTAATGGCTGTGTTCGGCTGAAGAGGGTTGTGATCAGTACTTTGTCGCCATACGTGCCAGGCGGCACCGGACTGTACTGTTCGTCTACCACTTCGAAAATAACGTTGTCTTCATACACATACATGCCGGCATGATCTGAGGTTTCTGCCGCAAGTCCGGCCCCACCTTCGGTGGCTCCATAAGCATTGAACGGTGCATAGCCCCATGCCTGCTCAATACGTTTTCGCGTTTCGTCGGTTAAAACTTCAGAGCCCGGGATGATCATATGCGGATGAATGTGCAACCGCCCGGCGAGTTGCTCATCTGCCAGGATGCGCATCATTGAAGCGTAACCAGCCAGCATGTGTGGCTGCCAGTCATTCAGTTGCTGGACGATTTCTGCCAAGGGCTGGGCGGCATCGAAGCTCAAGGTTGGCATCCAGGCGCGCATCCACTTGCTTTGGAAGGTATTTGCGACCTGCGCACCCATGTGCCAGGGGCTGCCTATGTTCATGGAAGCGACCGATGCCATCTTCATGCGATGATTTGGAGTCATGGGCACACCAGCCCACTCGTGAGCACGCCCGAGTGTGGCCACCACGATCACCCATTCGTCCTGGTTGAAGAGGAAAACGCCTGGGTTACCGGTGGTCCCTGAGGTGGCTGTGACCCAGTAGCGATCCAAAAAGCGTTTGCCCTTCCGATCGTTTGCCATGTGTGCCCGCACATCTTTCAGGCGGATGGCCCGATCGGTGACCAGGTCATCGAAGTGTTCCATCATGTTGGCTTTGGTAAGTACTGGCAATTCGGACAGTGGACGGTCGAACAGCCCCTTGTGGAAGCGCTGATAAAAAGGAGAACCGGCGTAGGCAAATTCTCGCAGACGAAGCAATTCCTTGGCCTGATAAGCCTCCAACTCCGGACGTGTCCACCGCTCGTGTTTGCGTAACTGTTCCAGCGTATGAAGTAATCTGAGGATGATTTGTACATTCATCGTCTACTTCCTTCTTCCTTCCGAATCCAGACATCGTATGCTACGATACGTAGCGTAGCACTAGGAGTCGCCGATGACAAGAAGCGAGCACCATAGCGACGTCGCCGACGGCGCACGAGGCAGGGCTCTTCGTAGCAACGCCACGACCGAGGCCCTGCGTGGCGCAGTCAGGGGGATGCTGGAGGAACGGGGGTACCAGGCGCTGACGATTGAGGGTGTGGCCGCTCGATCGGGAGTGGCGAAGACCTCGATCTACCGCCGCTGGCCGTCGAAGGCCGAGATGGCTTTTGACCTTATGCTGCATTCCTCGGACGAGCTGCCACCGTTGGACGACCGGGGCAGCCTTGTTGGGGACATGGATGCACTGGCTGGCCGAGTCGTGGCGCTGGTTGCCGGTCCGCTGGGTCGCCGCATCTTCCCTGGCCTGATTGGCGACGCCGCCGGGGACCCAGCCCTCATGGAGCGCCTTCGAACCACGATCGTCCTGGACGGACGCAAAGAGATCGCCCACGTGCTCGAGCGCTCGGTACGCCGCGGCGAATTGGCTGACACGGAGGCGGTTGCAGATCTCCAAGCCGTGCTCATTGGGGCGGCGCTGATGTTTGTGCTGTTCGAACCCGAGTTGGACGAAGAGCTACTGCGAAACAAGATCGCGGACCTTGCCAGGGCTGTCCTATTCAGGAGTCGTACGCCTTCCTAGGGCGTCCGCCGCCGAACACCGCGGCAGCGCCAGTGCCTCTGCAGTGGCCAGCCAGCCTTCACGGGCGCTGAAATAACGCGGCGCCCAGCCAGTCGCGGGCCGGAATCGGGCGTTACTGACGCGCAGCGACCGAGTCAGCGAGGTGAGCTTGTCGCCGAAGATCAAGGCGGCCCTGCCGGGTCCGCGCAGCCACATTGCCGTATCGGCAGCATGGGCCATCGCGTCGGCGTACTCGCGCTTGGTCACTGGTTCGTCATCGACAATGTTGAATTTTCCGGCCGGCGCATACAGTGCCGCGGCAACGGCAGCGCCAGCGTCGGCCACGTGGATCGAGGAGACGTAGCTGTCCGGTGGTCCCAGCACAAGGCCGAGGTGCCGGCGCGCCAGGGCGAACAACTGCTCACTGTGAGCGGCACCCGGCCCGTAGAACCAGCCAAAGCGCAACACGATGCCCGTCCCGCCCTCCTTCGAGAACCGCTCCACATTTGCCTCCGCGGCAAGATTCGCGCGGGCCATCGGGTAGGGGTCGATGGGTGCGTCTTCGTCGACCCAGCGTGCGCCATGGTCGCGGTACAGCATGCTGACCGACTCCTGGACCACCCGGCCAACATCGGCGGCAAGCGCGGCATCAACCATCGCCGCTGAGCCTTCGATGCGGACCCGATCGTTGCTCCGCCAAGCCTTGGCGTTCATCCATCGGCTCATCGGCGGGATCGCCGTGGCCAGGTTCACAGCCGCATCGTGGCCGCTCAACACCGCCGTCAGGGCTGAGCGGTCAAACAGCGACACCGACACAGGGGTCGCCCCCTGCGCGGTGAGCGCGGCCGCCTTCTCCGGTGTACGGGCAAGCGCGGTCACCGAGTGACCTTCCCGGACCAACGCCGGGATCCCATGACCGCCGACCGCACCAGTGCCACCGGCGACAAACACCCGCATTCCCGAACTCTCACCATCCCCTCGGTGTCAGACGCTCCATCTCTACGATCGCTGGCCAGCATGTGGTCTCAAGCCGTCGAGTAGCTGCTGCAGGATGGCGGTGCACTGCCGGCGGGCGGCGGCGGGGTCGGCGGCGCGGGCGACATACAGGGCGCACTCGTCAAGGGCGCCGATCACTACGTGGGCTAGGGGCTCGACCGGTTGAGGGCTGATGGCGCCGGCATCCATCGCCGCCTGGAGCCCGTGCTGAAGCAGGCCGAGGCCGTAGCTGTCAGAAAGGTCCCGCCAGGCCTGCCAGCCGAGTACAGCCGGGCCGTCCAGCAGGAGAATCCGTTCGACTGCTGGGTCGGCGCACGCCTCCAGGAAGCGCCGCACCCCGGCGTGTAGGGCCGTTATCGGGTCGACGGGGCCGTCGGTCTCCGCGCCGCTAGTGATCCGGTGGGCAACCTCAGCCTGGACGGTCTCGGCCACAGCGGCGAACAGGTCTGCTTTGTCGCGGAACTGATGGTAGAGCGCGCCGCGGGTCACTCCGGCCGCCTGGACGATCTGCTCAGTTCCAACGCCCGTGTAGCCACGCTCGGCAAACATCATGCGGGCGGCAGCGACCAGCCGCTGGCGGGTTGCCTCGGAGCGTAGGTCCTGCTTGTTCTTGGCGGTACGGGCCATTGTCAACTCTTGTCCTTCATACTGTCTGTATGTAAAATGCATACAGACTGTTTGTATCATAGGTTGGAGATGGGCATATGGTCACGGTTGACCTCCCACATGGCACTCTGCACTATCACGAAGCCGGCAGCGGCACCCCGATCGTCTTCCTCCACGGCTACCTGATGGGCGCCAGCCTCTGGGATCCCGTGATCCGGCTCCTGGAAGGTGAGTTCCGCTGCCTCACCCCCGAGCTGCCGTTCGGCGCTCAGCCCACCCCGATGCGACCCGACGCCGACCTGACTACCGCCGGGGTTGGCCGGCTGGTCGCCGACTTCCTCCAGGTCCTTGAGCTGGACCAGGTGATCCTGGTCGGCAATGACAGTGGGGGCGCCATCGCCCAGGTGGTCGCCGCCCGCCATCCCCAACACCTTGGTGGCCTAGTCCTGACGAGCTGCGACGCCTTCGACAACCATCCTCCGAAGATGTTCCGCCCGCTCATCACCGCGACTCGCGTGGGCGCGCTCACGCCGATGCTGACGATGCTGAGGTCCAGGCCGGTGCGGTCGCTGCCCAGCGCGTACGGCTGGCTGACCCGCCACCAGCCGCCACATGAGCTGATCGACGGGTGGATCGGCAACTACCTGGCCGACAAGGACGTACGCCGCGAGACCCGCCGGCTCTTAGCCGCCCTGGGCGATGACGCCTTCATGGTCCAGATCGCCGCCGAGCTGGCCGACTTCACCAAGCCGGTGCTGCTGGCCTGGGCGGCCGACGACAAGTTCTTCCCCCTGGAGCATGCCCGGCGGCTGGCCGGCATCTTCCCAAACGCCCGCCTGGAGCAAATTGAAGACAGCCGCACCTGGGTGATGCGCGACCAACCCGAACGGACTGCCGACCTCATCGGCCGGTTCGCCCGGACTGTAGCTAGCGCGGTCACGTGGCCCGAACCGACCACAAGCCTCCAGGGGCGACATCAGCATGAATAAAGCGGTGGGTCGCGGGCGACCTGTCTCCATAAACCCCGGTGACCGCAACCACCTGGCGCGCGCCGTGACCGACCTCCTGGCGCCACCCAACCTCGCTGTCATGCAGCTTCTGCTGGTGAGCTGGCACAGCAGCCCAGGACTGGCCGCACTGGGCTGGGGGCTGCTGACGGCGACCTTCTGCGGCCTGATCCCCTACGGCATCGTTATCGCTGGGGTCCGCCGCCGGCGATGGACCGATCGACACGTGCGAGTCCGGCAACAGCGTCCAGTCCCGTTCCTGGCTGCCATTGCCTCGTTTCTCGCGGGCCTGGCTCTGCTCGTAACGCTGGGCGCCCCGCGGCAGGTAGTCGCGCTTGTCGTCGCGATGCTCACCTGCCTCGCCGCGACGCTGGTGGTGACCCTGTGGTGGAAGCTTTCGCTCCATACCGCCGCGGCCACAGGCACGGTCGCCATCCTCGTCCTGACGTTCGGCCCGCCGCTCCTTCTGGCCCTGCCCGCGATCGCCCTCGTGGCCTGGTCCCGGATTCGACTCGGCGACCACACCCCGGCCCAGGCTCTGGCCGGTGCCGCCCTCGGCGGGCTGGTCGCAACAAGCGTCTTCATGCTGCTGCGCTGATTGGCTCTGGTCATTTGATCCGCCATCCGAAACCGACATCCAGAGAGGAGGTCAGCGCGATGAACCCCATCACGCCCCCTACACCGGGCACCGAGGCGGCGCAGGCCTGGGTCCTGGCCTTTGCCGAGGGCTGGCGGGCGCCCGCTAGCGCCGACGCCTTCGCCGACCACTTCCAGTCCTGGTTCGACCCGCACGTCGGGCTCATCCAACCCCAGCTGCCGACCCTGGTTGGCCACCAGGCCTTCCGGGAGCGCTTCGCCGGGCCACTGTTCGCGCTCATCCCCGACCTGGCCGGGCAGGTGGAGCGTTTCGCAATCGGCGCCGAATGCGCCTACGTCGAGCTGACCCTACGCGGCACCCTTGGCGGGCGTCCCATCGCCTGGCGGGTATGCGACCGGGCCACTCTGCGCGAGGGGTTGGTGGTCGAGCGGGAGAGCTACTTCGATCCGACGCCGCTGCTTCGGGCCATCCTCACCCGCCCGCGGGGATGGCCGGCGCTTGCCCGCGCATGGCAGCGATCCCGACGGCACCGAACTGAACAACGGATCTTGATTACGACGCCGCTGATCGACCGCCGGTCCGGCCGGCACCCAACGAACCCGAGAAAGGATGACCACAAGCGCAGGCCGCGGCGAGCAGCGTCGCCGTTCGCCCTCGAATTAGGCGTCATAGCGGTCTATGTGCTGGTGCTAACCGGCTGGATGGCGTTGGGGTTAATAGATGCGGCTGGCATGTGCAATAATTTCTTTGCACATGCAAGGAGATGCGATGAGCGAGTCGGAGCTAACCGGAGATCAGCTGAGTCAGGTGATGGCGACGCTGGCCAATCCACACCGGTTGCGGGTGCTGGCAGCCCTCACTCGAGGTCGCAACTACGTCAGCGGGCTAGCCCGGGAGCTGGGAATCAGCAGGCCACTGCTGCAGGTGCATCTGCGTCGGTTGACAGAGGCCGGGCTCGTTGCGGCGACCCTGGAGTTGTCTGCCGATGGCAAGGCGATGAAGTACTACGAAGTCGTCCCGTTCAACATCCACCTCACACCGGACACGGTCGCCGCAGCGGCCGGCACCTTGGCACTTGATGGCGCGGTGGGTGGCGACGTCGAGCCGAACGCCTAAGGGAAAAGGAAGGAGGGAAGAAATGAACGAGATAACAGTAGGAACCCTATTCGGGCTCGGCTTCATGCTGTTGGTCACGGCCGTGACCGTCGTGGTCATCTGGCAGGTGGCGGTCAGCATCCGTGCCAGGGCCGCGGTGTCGCGGGAGCGGGAATACCGCCGGCTCGCCGACCAGGCCATCGCGACGCAGGAGACCGCGCAGCGCCAGCTCGCTGAATTGAACGATCGGATGGCCGACATCCAGGCCCGGATGGCGTCGCTGGAACGCGTCCTCAAGGAAGTCGAGTGACGGCCGCCTATACCCATCTCGGCGCGTGTCGGGGCTCTGCGCTGATGCCGTGGAGCCCCGACCCGAACTCGAGTACGACGCGGGCCAAAACGAACCAAATTACCAGACCAGACCCGCCCAACGGGTCGACATAGAAAGAACCTGTAATGACACTCACGAACTCATTGCGGACTCACTTTTCGAGTCCTGACAAAACTGTTGATCGAAAACGGTACGGCCCCTATCTGGTGGCTGTGCCGATCACGACAGTTATCTTCGCGATGGCTTCGCTAGCTCTTCAGCTCGGCGCCCTCGGCGTTGTCGGGGGAGCCGTTATAGGACTTGTGTGGAGCATGGTCCTTGGCTTCATCGCGGGGAGACTTAGCCGGCGGGACAGCTGGAGGCCGTATCTGGCCAATGCGCCAGTGTTGGTTGCCATCATCGCCACGGGGTTACTCATCGGCGGCGGATTGATGTACGGCATTCTCATGAACGCGGCGTTGCGCGAGCCTTCGACGACCTACGCGACCTTGTCGGCTCTGATGCAGCCGACCGTTCCGTACTACATTGTTGTCAACACGCTGATGGAGGCGCTCATCGTTCCTCTTGTCGTGTTCTTGAATTGGCATATTCCGATACGCAGAGCACTTATCCTGATTGCTGTTCTTGTGTACTTTGTAATGCGCGTGTGGACCTACATCACCTTTGCAGAGATGCGGCTCGAGATCTCAACTCATCCGCTCTCGACAGCTGATGTGGAGTGGTTCAAGGAAACGCTCAGAAATGATTACAGGGGAATATTGAATATACTCACCCAAGTAGCCTTTATCTTGGCCGCATTCGTCCCGGCCCAGCGAGTCGAGGCGTTGGAGGACCGGGCAGATGGCGCGCAGGTGTCGTTGAACCGGGCCCAATAACATCCACCGATTAACCGCGCCTGCGCTGCTGCTGGCCTTGGGGAGGAAGATCTTATCTTCAAGCCCGAGCATGCTCGCCTATTACAACTCGCCTTTCCAAATGCGGGATTGGAATACATTGAAAGTGCAGGAGCGCCTGGATCCCCGAAGACCCAGAAAGGACATCGAAATGCACGAAAAAATTGAGATACGAGATAGAGACAACGCTGAAAAAGTTGAGATACAAAATAGGGACTACACTGAGGGACATTCACGAGTCTTAGTCGGTTCGGGAATACTACTATTTCTTGCAAGTCTCATTAACGGGTTTTTCATTCATGGTGCCGCGTTGCCACGCTTGGCGCTCTCAGCCCACGTCTTGGGTCTTATCAGTTCAGCCATGCTGCTTGGCCTAGGCTCTTTCTGGCCGCGATTGAATCTTTCGCGAAAGATCTCGGCGTTGGGATCAATCTTGGCAATCTATGGCTTTTGCACAGGGTGGATTGTTTATTTTTCAGCCGCCGTACTCGGTGCAGGTGGAATGTTTCCAATGCTGGGTGGACGCCGGGGTATACCCGTCGTGGAACAGTTTATCAGTATTGGTATGCTCACAGTCGTGTTGACGCTGTTTACATTTGGCGTGATTGTGATTATTGGGTTGCGGGCTCATAACAAAAGCTAACCCAGGTGTTGCAATAGGAAGTTGATCTTGTGGTGCGACAGCCGTAGATGTGACGAAGTGCCTTGCTGGTAAGCGATTCTGGACTTGTTCACCTCGATGTGCTGGGTAGGATGATCGGCCCGGTTGTTGATCTTGGTCGGGCCGGGCCGGGCCCGCAGGCGTGCTGGGACGCCCGGTGGCCCGGTGGCTGCCGCCACTCCGGCGGTGCGTTTTTCCCTTGGTCGTGGGTGCTGGTGTGCTGGCGGGCTCAGCTGGGGTGGAGGGCTTGGAGCCGAGTCCAGGCGGCGGTCAGGTCCGGCCCCCAGGCCCAGTCGGTGGGGATTTCCAGCACCCGGTGAGTGTGCCAGTCTGATTTGGCCCCATTTGGAGGGCTAGTGCTGGCTTGGTGTGGCCCCACCCTCGTCCACCGTTTTCCCTCTACTTTTGGGGCTCTTCACAATCGACGGTGTAGTTGAGGTCTGAAGCCGCCGGCCTCCAGGAGTGATCGGGCGATGTAGTTGGTCAGGTTTCGGAAGCCGAGGGCGGAGCCGCGTAGGTGCTCGATCCGGCCGTTGATCGCCTCGGTCGGGCCGTTGGAGGTGCCGGGGCGGTCGAAGTAGGCCAAGACGTCGACGGTGCGCTTGGCCAGTGTCCGGCCGAGCGTGATCACTTCTTTGAGAACGTCGGGCACGCCTTGGCTGACGGATTCGATCAGGGCCTTCATCAGCTCTCGGCCGCGGGTCCGGTCGGGTTCGCGGTAGGCGGCGATCATGCGCTGGTAGATCCCCCAGGTCGCTTCGACTTGGACGTGCTCGTCGGCCGCGAACAGGTCGGTCAGCCGTTCGCGCTGCTTGTCGGTGAGCAGGTCGGCCCCGGTGTGCAAGGTCCGCCGGGCGCGGTAGAGGGGATCGCCCTTGCGGCCGCGATGCCCGAAGATGTCCTGCTGGACCCGGCGTCGGCATCGATCCAACGCGTCACCGGCCAGCCGCACAACGTGGAAGGGGTCCATCACCGCCGCGGCGTCGGGGAGTTCCTCGGTGGCGGCGGTCTTGAACCCGGTGAACCCGTCCATCGCGACGACCTCGACCCCGTCGCGCCAGGTCTGTTCTCGTTCGGCGAGCCAAGACTTGAACACCTGCTTGGAGCGGCCCTCGACCATGTCCAACAGCCGGGCCGGACCTGTGCCGGCGCGGACGCCGGTCAGATCGATGATGACGGTCACGTACTTGTCGCCGCGACGGGTGTGTCGCCACACGTGCTCATCCACTCCGATCACCTGCACACCGTCGAACCGGCCGGGGTCGTCGATGAGCACACGCTTGCCCTCGGCGAGGACCGCGTCATTGGCGGTGTTCCACGACACCCCGAGGCCCTCGGCGACCCGGGCGATCGTCAGGTGCTGACACACGATGCCCTCCAACGCCCACCGCAGCCCGCGACGCGACAGCTTCGCCCGCGGCTTCGCGGCCGGGCTGGTGTCTTGACGCCACACGTGCCCGCAGCCCGTGCACCGGTAGCGGCGGACCGTCACCAGCAGCGTCGTCGGCCGCCAACCGAACGGCTCATGCGCAAGCCGTCGGACGACGGTGTCGCGCCGCGTCCCCTGACAGCCACAGCGGCGGCACCACTCGTCGGGCTCAACGACCCGGCAAGCTAGCACCGCCCGATCCGGCTCGAGTCGCTGCCCGACAACCTCCAACCCGAGCTCGTCCAGCCGGCAGAAGGTGGTCAGATCGGGGCAGGCGAAGGTAGCGTCGGACACGTCGAGGTCTTTCGGATGGGCGGTGTGAGAACTCCCATCATCGAGAGACCTCGATCCCTATCCAGCGACCGACTCGCCCAGCCGACCTACACCCTCATCTGTGAAGAGCCACTTTTGGTCTGCTCCACGTTTTCCGGACAGCTGAATTGTGGTCATTTCATGCTGCTTGCTGCTGATTCAGGTACTCGTTGTAGACCTCTTATGGGGTCTTATAGCCGAGTCCCGCCGAGCCACAGCTGAAGATCATCGAGACCTGGAATAATGTCGACAATCGATTCATGATCAACGTCAACGAGGCGATGGGCTACCGGCTGTCGCAGGTCTACGCGACGTTCGAGCGGAATCTGAACATCACCCGCTGAAGGGAGGCCCTGATGGCGCCGAGCGATCAGGTACTGGACGAGCTCACCCGAGCTCGCCGCGGTCGAGCACGCGGTGATCGCGGAGTACCTACAAATCGCGTACGTGCTCGGTCATCGTCTGCCGGATCCGGCGCCCGGGCCGGCGGGACCTGCGATCGCCGACACCGCCCAGAAGATCTTGAGCATGGCGCAGTTCGTCGAGATGAAGCACCTGAAGCTGGTCAACGAGTTCCTGGTGGCTTCCGGTCGTCCGGCGCAGCTCGGCCAAGCTGTCGGGATCGACCACAGCCTTGGGTCGGGCGCGATGACCGTCTTGGTCCGCTGCGGGAGGACGACCTGCTCGCCCTGGTGGAGCGGGAGACCGCACTAGCGAAAGCCGTCGACGCGCGGTACGCCCGGCTCCGGCCGGAGGTGGACCCGGAGGACCCGGGCCTCGGCTCGGGCCCGACGCTGGAGCTGGTGCTGGATCGCTGTGGGCATCACGCCGAGGACATGGCTGAGTTCACCGGGATGCTGGCCGCGCTGAACAGCGCGGACTACCTCCGCGTACGCCGGCAGACGCCATCCGGTGCGCTCAAGCAGGCCCTGCACAAGGCGGGTCAGTCCCACTATGGGCTGATCCTCGCCCTGCTCAGCGCGAGCTTGAATCACCCGGACGACGACCTCAGCAAATCATTGCTGTCTCAGGCGATCACCGCGATGGACACCATGGACCTGTTCAATGCCCGACTCGTCGGCCGGGGGTTGCTGCCTAATCTCTCCCCGCCGAGTCCGTGACGGCCCGACGAGTCAGAAGCCAAGCCGGGTGCAGGAGGTTCCTGGTGGAGAGTCCTTGAAGGTGAGTCCCGGCTCCGTGGT
>DASUYM010000012.1:0-36522 GCA_036377435.1 Propionibacteriaceae bacterium | reverse complement strand
CGGGCTGCGGTTGAGGCCCGCACCTCCCAGCCGGACTTGGGAATCTTGATGCTGTCGGCCTATGTCGAGCTGTCTTACGCTGACGTCCTGCTGTCCGACGGCCGAGGCCGGGTGGGATATCTGCTCAAGGACCGAGTCACTTCCCTTGAGACGCTGGTTGATGCCCTGAGGACGATTTCCGCCGGTGGCACCGTTCTCGATCCTGAGGTCGTCGCCCAGCTCCTGGTGGCGCGACGGGCCGACCCGCTCAGCGCACTCAGTGCGCGGGAGAAAGAGGTGCTGGCTCTGATGGCCGAAGGGCGGAGCAATGCCGCCATCGCCGAACGTCTCGTCGTTACCGGGGGTGCGGTGGAGAAGCACATCTCCAACATCTTTGCCAAGATCAACTTGCCAGACGTGGGCTCGGACAACCGCCGAGTCTTGGCCGTGCTCGCCTGGCTGCGCGCCCGCTGACTCACGCCGACTTTCAGCGCGAGTGGTCCCCATCCGACCACGACGCTGACAAGTCGGCGTGTGGGGAGGCGTTACTGTGGCGGGCATGGCGACGGAGCGGATCGAGCTCGAGGTCGGAGATCGAGTCGTCAAGATCAGCAATCCCGACCGGATCTACTTCTCGGCGCGCGGAGAAACCAAACTTGATCTTGCTCGGTATTACCTCTCGGTCAGCGACGGCATCGTCAATGCGCTCTACCACAGGCCGTGCATGCTGCACCGCTTTCCCGATGGAGTGGACGGGGAGAAGGTGCATCAGAAGCGGCTGCCGCATGGAGCGCCACCGTGGATCGAGACAGTACGCGTGCACTTTCCGCGTTTCAATCGGGATGCGGACGAGTTGTGCGTGACGCATCCAGCGGACGTGATCTGGGCGGTGCAGATGTCGACGGTGGAGTTCCATCCATGGAACTCCCGTCGTGATGATGTCGAGTCGCCCGACGAGTGGCGGATCGATCTCGACCCGATGCCAGTGGCCGACTACGGCGACGTACGGCGAGTCTCGGTGATCGTCCACGAGCTGCTGGACGAGCTGGGCGCTGTGGGCTATCCGAAGACGTCTGGCGGCAAGGGATTGCACATATATGTGCGGATTGTTCCTGATCATGGACACCCCGACGTACGTCGTGCCGCCTGGGCTTTTGCCCGAGAGGTGGAGCGACGGGCCGGCGACCTGGTGGACCTGACCTGGTGGCGCAAGGATCGCGATCCCGGCTCGATCTTCGTGGACTACAACCAGAACGCGCGCGACCACACGATCGCCAGTGCCTACTCCGTACGCGGTACCCCGGAGGGCATCGTCTCGGCGCCACTGCGTTGGGAGGAGATCGCTGACGCGGATCCCAAGGACTTCAGCATCGCCACCATGCCGGCACGCTTCGCCGAGCTCGGAGATCTTCACGCTGATATCGACGACCACCCCTATCGGCTCGATCAGCTGCTGGAGTGGGCGGACCGGGACGAGCGCGACAACAAGATCGCGCCGGCCGGCCCCGAATGACCTTGGGCTGAGAAGCTAGGCGAGGCTTTTGCCCTTGAGCCAATCCGCAGCGACCTGTTGAGGATCCTGGCGATCGCTGTCGACCTTCTTGTCGAGCTGCATAAGATCCTCGGTCGTCAGTGCAGCTTGAACCGCTTCCAAGGCCGCCACCGCAGTCGTATTGCTCGCTACATCGGAGCGCACCAGCGGTACGACGTTCTGCGGAAGGATCATGGACTGCGGGTCTTCGAGCTGGACATAGCCCTTTTCGGCGATAACCGCATCGGTGGTGAAGAACGTCGCCACCTGAATCTTGTTCTTGTCCAGATCGCTGATCTTCGGCGGGTACTTGGGATACGGGACGAAGGCCTTGAATTTGGCGCCGTAGATCTTCTCCAGGCCGGGAGGTCCGTAGGCGCGATCTTCGAGCTCCGGCGGCCCGCCCAGGGTTGACGTGCTCGCGATCTTCTTCAGATCCTCGAGGGAGGTAATGCCATGCTGCGCCGAGAACTCCTTAGTGACGACGTACACGTCCTGATCGACTGCAGGGGAGCTTTTCAGGACTTTCAGATCGCTTGGCAGCACTGATGGCAGCGCCTTCTCCACCTCCGCGGCTGTGGTCGCTGTGGCGTTCGGGTCGAAGTTGAGCAGCAAGTTGCCGGTGTACTCAGGCACTGCAGAAATCGACTGATCTTGGATCGCCTTGATGTAGATCTCACGCGATCCGATGCCGAGCTTCGTGGATGACTCGAGACCTTTTGCTTTCAATGCTTGCGAATAGATCTCGGCCAAGATCTTGGATTCAGTGAAGTCGGCCGAACCAACCACGATTGGGGCGGCTGCCGCACCCGTCGCGGAGGGCTGCGAGGGTTGGGGCGAATTCGCCCCACCCAGTGGATCGCTCGTGCCACCGCACGCCGCAAAAACCGCGGCAGCGAGCGCCAGGCTGATGCCAATGAGTGATCGTTTGATCTTCATGTGAAACTCCCCATATCTGCGGCCCAACTCGACTATCCGACGAGGTTAAGTTGGGTTTCTATGCTTCTGTCGATCGTCTTGACGCCTGGGCTCGCCCTGCGGCCGGCCAGCCACCCAAGTCCGCCGAGCAACACATCAAGGACGATAGCCAGCGCAGCGACGAGGAGAGCGCCTGCAAACATTTCGGAATAGTTACGTGTGGCGTTGCCCGTAATGAGCAGCCGACCGAGACCACCGCCGCCGCTATAAGCCGCAACCGTCGCCGTCGCGACGACCTGCAGGCTGGCACTCCGCAGACCCGAGATCACCAACGGCAGGGCCAGCGGCCACTCGACCTTGGCCACGATCTGCCGCTCTGACATCCCTAGCGCCCGGGCAGCGTGCACCGCCTCGTGATCCGCGCCGTGGATACCGGCCGCGGTTGCGGTCAAGATCGGCGGCAGCGCGAGCAGGGCCAAGACGCCGATGATCGGCCCCACTCCTGTGCCCAGGAGAAGCACAACCAGGACGAGCAGGCCTAGAGTGGGAATGGCGCGAGCAGCATTACTGAGGCCGATGACCAGGAACGAGCCACGATTGGTGTGGCCGATGAAAATCCCAAGCGGTATCGCGATCAGTGCGGCGATCCCGGCCGCCGCCACGGTGTAACCCAGGTGCTCGAGCAGCAGGTGCCAAATGCCGCCCTGGCCCGTCCAGTTAGCGGGATCGGACAGATAGTCAAAGAGGTTCATGCCGCCCGCCCCCTGAACCAGGGCAGTGTTCCACGCTGAATGAGCAAGATCAGGGCGTCAAAGATCAAGGACAAGATCAGCATCAAAACCAACGCGACGATGATCGGCGTGTAGAAGGAGCTGCTGAAGCCGAGATCGAAGAGCTTGCCAAGTGCTCCGCTTCCAACCAGCACCGCAACGCTCACGAGGGCGATGTTCGAGACGGTGACCATGCGGAGACCGGCGAAGATCACTGGCATAGCTAGGGGCAGCTCAACCCGGAAGAGCCGCCTCAGCCACCCGTAGCCCACGGCCGTAGCGGACTGCCGCACCGACGGCGACACTGAGCGCAACCCGTCCACGACACAGCGGACCAGCAGCGCGGTCGAATAGACGGCAAGCGCGACGACGATGTTGACAGGACTGAGGATCTTCGTACCAAGGATCAACGGCATCATGACGAAGAGCGCCAGCGATGGAATCGAGTAGATGACGCCGAGAAAGGCCAGGATGACGTTTGCTGCCCGCTTCGTCTTCGAGACCAGATAGCCGAGTGGCAGCGCGATGACGAACGCAAGGACAACGGGTAGCACCGCGAGAATGATGTGCTCGACGAGCAGACTGCCGATCATCGGCAGGTTGCGTTCGATCCAAGCCCAGTCGAGATTCACCGCAGTACGCTCGAGCCGAGGCGGCGCCAGGCCTCGCCATTGGATTCACGGCCGTCGTTCTTTTGGTCAAGTATGCGGGGATCCTCGATTGGGGCTTCCCCGTCGCCCGCCGACTCGATTTCACCCTCTGGATAGTCCAAGCTGGCGCCGCCCTCGCCGCCCCGACTATCGACTTGGGGAGACGCCGAACCGTCTCCTTGCGAGTTCTCAGGGCCGCTCTCATTGGCAATGGTTTGGCTCGCTGAATCCTGCTCGGCCAGCTGGTCGTCCCTCTGTTCCGATTCGCCCAGCCGTTCGTACGACTGGTCTGCGTCTTCTGCCTCCTGCGATTCGGTCAGCTGGTCATACAACTGGTCCGTGTCGTCCACCGGCTGCGATTCGGTCAGCTGGTCATACAACTGGTCCGTGTCGTCTGCCTGCTCCGGTTCGCCCGGCGGCTCTTGTCCCTCCTCCGCATCCGGGATTGGTACATATGCCTGCGCCGCCTCCGCCTCGCGAATCGAGATCGACTCAGCGATCGAGACGCGTACATCCTGCACCTTGGCGAGGATGTCGTCCGCACTGACGACACCTGCATAGCGCCGGGCATCAGCCGTCACCGCGACAGCGAGCCCGTAGGGCGAGGTCAGCGCGGAGTCCAGCGCTGTCCGCAGCGTGTCAGTCTCAGGACTGAACGTCGATCCGAGGGCGAAGACGCGACCCGGTCGCTCCGGATCTGCCCAGCCGACTGGCCGCGCGTCGCCGTCGACCACCAGAGTCGGTCCTGTGCCAATGGCGGTCTCCACCTCTCGAACCACCTTGACTCTCTCCAAGCTGAGTTCACTCGCTGGCTGGAAGGAGAGAGAACGAAATCCGCGGTCACGGCCGACAAAGCCCTCCACGAATGCGTCAGCGGGCTCGTCCAACAGCTGCTGGGGCGTTCCGACCTGCGCAAGATGCCCGCCGATCCGCAGAATTGCCACCTGGTCGCCCAGCTTGATCGCCTCGTCGATGTCGTGGGTGATCAAGATGATCGTCTTACTCAGTTGACGCTGCAGCCCGAGGAAGAACTCATGCAGCTCGCCGCGAACCACTGGATCCACCGCTGAAAATGGCTCATCCATCAGGAGAACCAGCGGATCTGCCGCGAGCGCTCGGGCGACGCCAACCCGTTGCTGCTGCCCACCCGACAACTGCGCTGGATAGCGGTGTGCCAGCTTGCGCTCCAAACCGACGCTGCTCAGTAACTCCAGCGATCGCCTCTGTCGCTTTGCCTTTGGCCAATGGAGAAGTGAAGGCACGGTCTCGATGTTCTCGAGCACCGTACGGTGGGGGAACAGCCCACCGCTCTGAATGACATAGCCCATCTGGCGACGCAGGGTCGTCTTGCGCTTGGACCGAAGTGGAGTGCCGTCCCATGTGATCCGTCCAGTCGTCGGCTCCAGCATTCGATTGACCATGCGTAGCGTCGTGGTCTTGCCACATCCGGACGGCCCAACGATCACGGTGATCTTGCCGGAAGGCACGGTGAGATTGAGGTCGACAACCGCCACCGTGCCATCCCGGAACGTTTTGCCGACTGATTCGAACTCGATCACGCCAACTCCACAGGTCTCGTCCAACAGCTCTCGACGGCCGGCGCCCTTGACGACCAATCGGTGACCGCCGCGTACGGAGGACAAAAAAGACCCTAGTCGCCGAGGCTGACAATTCGAGTACGCGGCGCGGCGTGGCCTGTTTACCCTCCGCAACGCACTCCCACACCATGCGCTCCGCGAGCCTGCCGAAGGGCCGACTGGCGGCTTCGACCGGCTGGCCCCGGCATGACGTCCAGCGCCTCACCGTGCGGCATAGGCTGAGGGGCGCATCGCCGCCCGAGGAGGAGTCGCAGGTGAAGGTCGTCGCGATCGTCGTGGCGTTGGCCGTATCGGTCGTCGGCGTCGTGCTCTTTGTCCGCGCCGTGGCGTCGATCGTCGGCGTTGCCAAGCTCGGCAAACCTGCGCCCGGTCGCGGTGATCATCCTGGCCAGCGGTGGCGGCATATGCTCGCCGAGACCCTCGGGCATACCCGAATGCTGCAGTGGACCAAGGTGGGTGCTGCTCACTGGTTTGTGTTCATCGCGTTCGGTGCCCTGATCTTCACCCTGCTGACTGCGTACGGTCAGCTCTTTGATCCGGGTTTCGCACTGCCAATCATCGGGCACTGGGTGCCGTACGAGTGGGCCAGCGAGATTATCGCCTGGGCCGGATTGATCTCGATCAGCTTCTTGATCATGGTCAGGCTGCTGCTTCGTGGCCGTGGTCGCGAGTCCCGATTCTTTGGCTCACGATCTTGGCAGGGATATTACGTCGAGCTGACTGTCCTCGGGATCGTTGTGTGCATCCTCGCGCTGCACGCAATGGAGTATCGGCTGCTGGGCTCAGAAACCTCGCGGCTGCATTTCCCACTGACCTGGTTCCTGCTCCCGCCAGGGCTCTCCCCCACGGCGCTGGGAATGGGAATCGTGATCGTCGCCGCGATCAAAATCATCATCTCGATGGCCTGGTTCATCGTGATCGGACTCAACACCACGATGGGCGTTGCCTGGCACCGATTCACCGTCTGGCCGAACGTCTGGTTCAAGCGCGAGTCGTCGGGCAAGCCGGCCCTCGGCGCCCTGCAACCGATCATGATCGACGGCAAGCCGCTCGACTTTGCCGCAATCGAGGACCTTGATGAGGACACTTCACTCGGTGTCGGCAAGGTGGAGGACTTCACCTGGAAGGGATTGCTGGACTTCACCTCGTGCACCGAATGCGGTCGCTGCCAGTCCCAGTGCCCGGCCTGGAACACTGGAAAGCCGCTCTCGCCGAAGCTGTTGATCATGGATCTGAGGGAGCACGGGTACGCGAAGGCCCCCTACCTGCAGGCCGCGGAAGCGGCACGTGCCTCGCTGCCCGAGGCGACCCGGATCGAGGCAACCCGACCGCTGGTTGGGCCGATCGAAGTCCGCGACGGCGTAGCCGGCGTCATTGATCCCGACGTTTTGTGGTCGTGTACGTCGTGCGGGGCCTGCGTCCAGCAATGCCCGGTGGACATCGAGCATGTTGATCACATCCTCGACATGCGGCGCTTCGAGGTCATGATGTCTGCGGAGTTTCCAACTGAGCTCAACGGGCTCTTCAAGGGCCTGGAAAGCAAGGGAAATCCATGGAGCATGAGCCCGCGAGTGCGGATGGACTGGGCCAAGGATCTTCCCTTCCCCGTGCCAGTGGTGGGTGAGGACGTCGATGACCTCAGCCAGGTGGAGTACCTGTTCTGGGTCGGTTGCGCCGGAGCGTTCGAGGATCGGGCCAAGAAGACCACCCGCGCAGTCGCCGAGTTGCTGCACATTGCCGGTGTCAGCTATGCCGTACTCGGGAACGCCGAGACGTGTACTGGTGATCCGGCCAGGCGCGCCGGGAATGAGTTCGTCTTCCAGCAGCTAGCCATGGAGAACGCGGAAACCCTGCAGCAGGCGCAGGCGACCAAGATCATCGCAACCTGCGCGCACTGCTTGAACGCGCTGAAGAACGAATATCCGCAGCTTGGCCTCACCTGCGAAGTGGTGCACCACACTCAACTGCTCAACCGTCTGGTACGCGACGGCCGGCTGACCCCGGTTGCACCGCCCGAGGGTTCAGTTGCCGGGCGGACCATCACCTACCACGACGCGTGCTATCTGGGCCGGCATAACCAGATCTACGATCCGCCACGCGACTTGCTTGCTGCACTGCCTGGCGCCACGGTCGCCGAGATGCCGCGGAACCGGGAGCGATCGTTCTGCTGTGGCGCTGGCGGAGCCCGGATGTGGATGGAGGAGCGGCTCGGCACTCGCATCAACGAGAACCGCACCGAGGAAGCGTTGGGAACGCTCGCCACTGCGCGAAGCAATGGCCATGATGCGATCGCGACCGGCTGCCCCTTCTGCCGGATCATGCTCACCGACGGGCTGACCGCGAAGCAGGCCGATGGATCCGCACCTGAGAGCACTGAGGTGCTCGATGTCGCGCAGCTGCTGCTGGAAGCGGTCAAGCGCGATCGATGAGTCAGCCTTGCTGGCTCACTCCGCGTTAGTTGACATCACTCCGCGGTAGCTCCAACTAACGCGAGGTGCAGGTAGCTAACGCGGAGTGGAGCTTACGCAAAAAGGCTGGATGGGCGTGCTAGCACATTGACGTCGCTGAGTCTTGATTTTGACGTCATAATGACGTCACAGTGGTGTCATGGAACTTTCCCCTTACATCGAGTCGGTCCGCGTAGGCGTCGTGAACGCGTCCTCGCTGGCTGACGAACACACCCAGCACGTCGCAGAGCGTCTTGGCACGGCAATCGAGTCGTCGACTCGCCTTGCTCTGATCCAGGCGCTGTCCGACGCCGCCGGAAGCATTAGCGCCGAGATGGCTCCGTCTTCTGTCGAGTTGCGGATGATCGGCAGCGATCCAGAATTCGTCGTCTCGATCCAGACTGCGGAGGCCGAGCCGACCTTGCTGCTGCCCGATGCCGAACCAAGCCCCGAGGGCACGGGCGAGTCGCCGACCACCGAACCTGACGACGAGCCGCTAGCCCGCATCACACTGCGGCTCCCGCAGTCGGTCAAGGCCCGCGTCGATGAGATGGCCTCCACTGAGGGAATCTCCACCAATGCGTGGCTCATCCGCGCAGTGATGGATGCCCTGGCCGAACGTAGCGGCTCCCGGCCGGAGTGGCCCCAACCGCCGCGTCCACCGATGCCGCCGTCGCCCAATGTGATCTTCGGCGCGAGTGGCCCGTTCGGACCACCTGGCGACTTTGGCACCGAGGGTCCGTTTGGGCCTGGCGGCGTGTTTGGTGACCGCCCCAAGCGCCCTGGGCGCGAGGACCGGCGTTCCCGCGGGAACGTTCAGGGGTGGGTGCAGTGAGTATCACCCACTCCTACGAGGGCGTACGGCACGTTGTCGTGGACAACCTCGGTAGCGGATCGATCATCGTGGAGCCGGGCTCACGGCACGATGTTGTTGAGGCATCGATCGACGTAGCCGACGCTCGGGCCCTCGAGCAGGTTCAGGTCCGCCATGATCACGACTGGCTGCGGATCAGCTTTCCGCACCAGTTTCTCCGCCATGCGAAGGGCCGCCTGCATCTCGGGGTACCCGACGGGCTGACCTACGTGATCAAGACAGGATCGGCTGACATCTCGATCAGTGCCGACATCGGTCACTCCAAGATCATCAGCGGTTCCGGTGACATCGTTGTCGGCAACGCTGCTGATCTTGATTGCGGCACTGGATCAGGCAACATTTCTATTACTCGGGTTGACGGCAATGGCGCCCGGCTCCGCTCCGGCTCGGGTGATGTATCAGTCGGCGAAGTGAATTGCCCCATCACGGCAAAGTCCGGTTCCGGTGAAGTGGTCGTGAAGGCCCTGAGAGGTGCCAATCTCCAGGCCAACTCGGGCTCGGGTGATATCGCCGTCTCCGCGACGAGCGGCTCGGTCGATCTGCGCTCGGCCTCCGGCTCCTTGACGGTCGGCGTAGCCGACAACCTGCACGCCTGGCTCGACCTCAGCTCCGTCTCCGGCGACATCCGAATCGCCCTTGATTCGACGACCCCGCCCGAGCCCGGTGAGCCATACATCACGCTGCGAGCACGTACGGCCTCCGGCGACATCTCCATCCACCGCGCCTGACGCGCTGGCTAGGTGCTCTTTCGGCAGACTTGCCGCATGCCAATTCGTCGGTGGTCCCGAAGCCGGGGATGAAGACACCGGCCCAGTGACGATCTACGACATCCAGGCAGAGGAAAGGACCAAGGTCCGCCTCCGGGCATTGCCTCGGCTGATCCTGCGGGCACTGCGAATCCCATGAGCAGCGGGGGCGCGGTGAGTTCGTCGTGTCAACGCGGCTGCAGATCATTGGAGGTGGCGGGATTGCGCTGATACTGCTCAGCGGACAACAAGGCCGCAAGCACCCCTCGATGCTCTCCAAGGCGGTCAGTCACTCGCTGCGGTCGCACCTTGGGCGATTGCGATCGCCTGCATTGACAGTTGGCCGACGCTAGATCTGGGTGCGGTGGAAGTTGAGGTGGGAGCGGCTCGGCGTCGGGCCGCGTTGGCCTTGATAGTGCGAGCCGTACTGAGCTGACCCGTACGGATGTTCGGCCGCGGTGCTCAGGCGGAAGAAACATAGCTGGCCGATTTTCATACCCGGCCACAGCTTGATCGGCAGCGTCGCGACGTTGGACAGCTCGAGCGTGACGTGACCTGAGAAGCCGGGATCAATGAAGCCTGCTGTGGCGTGGGTGAGCAGACCCAGCCGGCCCAATGATGACTTGCCCTCGACACGCGCCGCGATGTCATCCGGAAGCGTCACCACCTCATAGATGGAACCCAGCGCAAACTCACCGGGGTGCAAAATGAACGGCTCATCACCCACAGGTTCGACCGCCCGCGTCAGCTCCGACTGATCCGCCGACGGATCGATGTGCGGATACCGATGGTTCTCGAAGACGCGGAAGTATCGATCGAGGCGGACATCAATGCTCGACGGCTGCACCAGCTCGACGGCGTACGGTTCGAGCCCGATGCGGCCGGCATCGACCTCGGCCTTGATGTCGCGGTCGGAGAGCAACATGGCGGGACGTTATCGCGACGAGCCGTTAGCCGCGCGTGATCTCTAACCAGTGGTCACCAAAGGAAACGATCGCGCCGTCGCCCACTCGGACCATCTCGCCGGCCCGGCATCGCGACGACATCCCGTTGGTCGTGGAAACCGTCGATCCGTTGGTGGATCCGCGGTCGACGACGTAGACACCACCTGCGTCGACGCCGACCGCCAGGTGAGACTTGGAGACAGTCCGCGTCTCGTCAGCGATCTTGATCAGTTGCGCGTCCTCCTCACCGGCTTTCGGTTGCGGGTTGCGTCCCAGCAGCACGAGTCCCTCGAGAGTGATCCGCCTCCCGTCGTCCAGCAAGATCGACCAATCCTGCACAAAGGAAGACCCAGGGCCAGCGGCGGTCTGATCCGAGAACCCACTCGCTGACCCTGTGTACTCCGGACGGTCCTCGTACGTGGGCGATGCGCCGGCCTGCTGCCCGGCTGAAGAGAGTTCGTCGCCTGAGGGTTGCGATGTGGGAGATGACCCGTACGGCGGTGCGTACGGCGCGCCCGAGTATGGCGTCGCGTAGGCGTTGCCTCCATACGACGACGCCGACCCGCCCGGCGGTACAGCGGCGGCGTACGGGGACCCAGAGCTGGTCGGCGCCATGCCAGGCGGCGGGGTCAGCGCTCCTGGTGGCACAGGACTGCCAGCAGACGCGTAACCCTCCCCGAGTGCATAGCTCGGCGGCATCTCCGCGCGGACGCCGCTTGGCTGGGGCTGCGATCGAGTACCGACTTGAGCCGGAGGGCCCAGCTGCGCGTCGGCGGCGGCTCGGGCGGGTTGTACGGGTGGTGCCAGGAGGCGCTCCTTGATCATCACTGACGTGACGGCGAGATCATGCCAGCCCTGCCGACGCGGGTGTCGCAGCATCATGATCAACATGATCAACAGGCCGATCCCGGTAAGGTACAGCGCCCAGAACACCAAGGCCCGCACAAAGACCCGACTAGGGCCGATCGGCCGACCGTCGAGGAAACCGACCAGCTGCAACTTCATCGCCCGCAGACCCGGGCTCGCCGCTCGAACGGCGAGGGTGTACCAGATCACGACAAGCCAGCCGAGGGTGATTGCCGCACCAAGCACGCCAAGAATCACGCGGAGCGCACCCGTCGTATTCGGTAGCAGGAAGATCAGCGCGATGCTGACAATGACGGGGACCGAAAGGTTGATGAGAAACGCGACGAAACGCTTGCCGAGCGGACCTACCTCCACCCCGGGGGGTAGGCCAGTCTCGCGATTCGGGCGACCCTGTTCGGGCGATTCCATGAAGCAGCTCCTCGTCGTTAGTGACTGTGTCGCAGGTGAGACGCTACTGCGGAAAGTCAATCAATACAGACACTCCATCACCGAGCTCCATAACACTGCCTAATTGCACGTGGACCGGGTCGCCAGGGGCGAGCTGCTGACGATCCCCGGCTCCGGGACGTACCAGGATCGTTCCGTTCGTGGAGTTCAGGTCGGTGACAACAATCTGCCAGTCTTCCGGAGCCACTTCGAGGTGTGTCCGGCTGATGTCATGGTTGGGGCTCGGAACCGTCAGGAGCCGGTGTGCCCGGCTGCTTTGCCGATCGCGGGACGGCGCTCGGCCGATCAGGACCGGTCGATCCAGTTCGGCGCTGGAGCCGTCGGAGACGCGAAGCACAGCGAGGACCGGGCCTGGGACAAACTGCCGTGCCCGGCTCCCCAGCGAGCTCCCGCATACCCGACAGCTGGTGGAACTCGGCGGATTGGCGTGTCCGTGTTCGCACATCACAGCCAGGATCGCCGAATCTTGAGCAGTCTCAGCCGGCGAGGGTCCGGACGTAGGTCCGACAGCGTCGGCGTCTTCAGCAGATTCCGACACCAGCGGCGCAGCAGGAACCTCCGGCTGCTGCGGCGCGGTGACCTGAGCCTGAGCCTCTGACTCGGGCTCATCAAACGGCGAGGGCATCAGCTGGGTGTCGGCGTTCTGCAGAGCTGCGATCTCCTCGACCGATAGTTCAGCTGTGTGGTCGGTCGGTGTGGCCGCGGCTACGACATTGCTCGCAACCGCTTCGGGCGCAGGCTGCTGCGCTGGCTCAGGAGACGGCTCGGCGGCCACCTCGGGTAGCGGCTCGGTGGGCAACCCAGGGCCGGCACCAGCTGACACGGGCTCGCTCTGAGGTGAGCTGACCTGTGCGCGCTCTGACGCATCGAGGACCACCGATGAGGCGCGTACCGCTCCGACGACCAACGGCAGCTCCAGCAGAGTGGCGTCTCCCTCATATGGAGTGTCGATCCGGATCTGAGACACCCCGGCAAGCCCCACCTCACTCCAGGTCTGGATGCCTTCCCCGTCTGCCACCACCTTCCCCGTCGCCAGATCGATGACGGAAACGTTCCCGCGGACCAGCGAGCGCATGCCGTCTGCGGTCCAAAAGAATGCACCGAAGCTGGGCAGTGCATCAATCGGAAAACTCGCCAGCCTGGCAGCGAGGTCGACGATGGAGCTGGATGCCACCACCTCATCCCACAGTGTGTTGATCAAAGGCGCCCACTCATGAGTTGGTGGCTCGAGCAGCACCAAGGAGGTCGGCCCGGAAAGCACCACCCAGTCCCCAGGGGTGTACGTCGCGCGCCACCGTCCCAGCACCGCGGCCATAGATTCTCGTCCTCCTCCCCTATCCATGGTCTGCGCTCCCGGGACATTCTCCCTTGGCCTGCGATTGCGGGAAAGTCAGGGCCTCTTTTGAACAATCCCCCTGGTCAGCGGCAGGAAGAACGGACTGCCCTCGGTCATCTGCGGGACGTATAGTGAATGCCGTGGTCGCCGAAACTCACAGCTGGGTTATAGCGACGCGGCCTCACGCGACGACTTCTCGTACGACGATCGCTGACGTCGCGCGGGAAGCCGGCGTGAACAAGGGGACGGTGTCCCGCGCGCTACGCGGAATCCCCGGAGTCGGCCCATCGACCCGGGAACGGATCATCGAGACGGCCGATCGGCTCGATTTCTCGGCGTCCCACCTGGCCACGGCACTCGCCAGTGGCCAGTCCAGGACGGTCGGCATTGTCCTTCCCACGCTGCGCTCGTGGTACTTCAGCGAGTTCGCGTCCGGGGCGAGCGAGATCCTCAGTCCCTCGGGGTTCCGGGTCGAGCTCATCAATCTGGATGTCGACTCCGACTTCTTGGAGGCGGATTCTCCGCAGTTCCGCAAGCTGTTCCGCGAACTCGGTGCTGGACGAGGCAGGGACGCGCTGCTGTTCGCCGGCACCATCTCGGTCGAACGGACTCAGGAGAGCGCCGACTCGGCTCGAGTACCGGTCAGCGCCTCGGGCTCCCCGCTGACCAGCGTGCCGGGGATCTTCGTCGATAACCGAGCAGGCGGCCGTCTGATCGCCGAGCACCTGCTCTCGCTCGGTCATCGCGATATTGGGATTTTTGACGGACGGATGCCAGGCAAGCCCGACTATCACGTCTGGGACCAGCGAACCGACGGGCTGCGGGACACCGTACGGGAAGCCGGGTTCGACCTCGACAGTCGTAACGTCGTGTTGCCAGGCGACTGCCACGCTGAAGACGGTGAGCGCGCGATGAAGCAGCTTCTCGCAAGCGGGCGGTCAGTTCCCACGGCGATCTTCTGCCACACCGACGAAATGGCGTTTGGTGCCATAGCGGCGCTCCGGGCCGCCGGACTGCGCTGTCCCGAGGATGTATCCATTGCAGCCTTCGATGATCATCCGATGTCACGCTGGTGGGGCTTGACGACGGTGAGCCAGCATGCCCACGAGCAAGGTGTAAGGGCCGCCCACGCGATGATCATGGCGGTGTCAGGAGATGGGAACGGTTCGGACAAGGACCCGCCGGCCGACCTCAAGGTCGAACTTATGGTGCGTGACACAACTGGCCCCAGCTAGACGAGGCTCACACCACGGCGGCGCGTACGGACAACACGTCCGGCAAATGCGCAGCGATCTGGCGCCACTTGACGCCGTCGTCGGTGCTCAAGAACACCGAGCCGTCGCGGGCCCCCATGTAGAGGCCCATGTCCTCGGCGTTGTCGGCGGTCATGGCGTCGCGCAGTACGGCGGCGTAGAAATGATCCGGCAGGCCAGACTCGGACGGCGCCCAGGTCGCACCGGCGTCCTCTGAGCGCCAGACACGCGCCTTGCCCTCCGGTGGGAAGCGGTGGATGTCGGCAGCCAGAGGGAACACGAATATGATGTCGCGTTTACGTGGATGAACCACGATCGGGAATCCGAAGTCACTCGGTAGGCCGTCGGCGATCGATGTCCACTGGCCACCACCGTTTTCGGAGCGGTAGACCCCACCGTGGTTCTGCGCGAAGATCCGGTTCGGCGCATCAGGGTGCGCGGCGATCTTGTGCACGCATTGCCCAAACTCAGGCCACGGGTCGGGCGCGTAGGGAGCCTTGATGCCAACGTTGGCCGGGTGCCACGTCTCGCCTCGGTCATACGTCCGATACACCCCGCCAGTCGACATTGCCACCGTGACGTGGGCTGGATCGGTTGGATCGGGCAGTACCGAATGGATGGCCTGCCCGCCGCCCCCCGGTTCCCACTTCTCGCGATGCGGGTGGGCCCACAGCGACCGAACGAGGGTGAACGATTCTCCACGATCAGTGGATCGGAAAAGCGCCGAAGGCTCCGTGCCGGCGTAGATCACATCGGGATCATTGGGACCGCCCGGCTGGATTTGCCAGACCCGCTCGACACTGCTGCCGAGCTCCTTGGGAAACCGGACAGGAGCCGCTTGAGCCTCGGTCCACTTAGCTCCGCGGTCGTCGGAGTAGAAAACGCCTGGACCCCAATGCTCGCTCGTACCACCGACCAGAAACCGTGGTTCTGTTCCTCTGGTATCGATACAGGTCCCGTAAACGGCCTCCATGAGGAACTGGGGTTCCGACCATTCCCAGTCCTGACGTTCTTCGTCCGAGCGACCGACCCACAGCCCTTTTCTGGTGCCGACCAGCACGACCGCTTCACTCATTCCCGCCTCCCCCGTGCAATGTGATCATGCTCAAGGTCTATGACGACGCAGCGTAATGGGTCAAGCCGGGCCGGTCCCAAGGACGTCAGGAACGGCGGTTACGGAACTCGCAGCCAAGCAGTCGCGTCACTGGGCAGCCGGCCGTCCGCAAGCTGCATGCTGCTCAGCAGCACCTCACCGTCCGGAAGCGCTATCGGCTCGGCACCGAAGTTGGTGACACACCGGACGCGGCCGGGTCGTTCGAAGTGCAGCACCGAGGGCTCGGAGGCGACCCATGCCAGGTCGGTGCCAGCGAACAGCTGACCGCGGAGCGCGAGCGCGCGCCGGTAGAGGTTGAGCGTGGAGTCTGGTGCGCGTTCCTGAACCCTCACCGCATAACTGCCGAACCAATCCGGCTGCGGCAGGTGCCCGACGTGGGAGCCAAATCCGTACGATGGCCCCTCCGGCGTCCACGGCAGCGGCACCCGACACCCGTCGCGGCCCTTGTCCGTCGTCGAGCGGGTCGCCATCGGGTCCTCCAGAACCGCCAGAGGGAGGTCACCCACCTCCTGCAGCCCCAGCTCATCGCCTTGGTAGATGTAGGTCGAGCCCGGCAACGCCAGCAAGATCATGATCGCCGCCCGCGCCCGCCGCTCACCGAGCGCCCGATCCAGCCGTGGCGTCGCGCCGTCGGTCAGTAGCCACGATTGGGCGACCTGCAGCGCCCGCCGCTCATCCTCAAGTGGCAGCCCGTACCGGGTCGCCACACGTGGCGTGTCATGGCAACCAAGAAGCCAGCTGGTCGTCGAGCCGCTATTGATCATGTCGGCTATCCCCGAATCAATTGCATGACGATAGTCATCCGGGCGCCAATCCGCGTCCTGCATCGCGAAGTTGAAGGCATTCCCAAGACTGTCCGATGACGTGTACCTCGCTCGTCGTGTCGGATGTACCGAGGCCTCTCCTACTGCGTAACGGGGCGGGTCGTAGGAATCGAAGATCCGCCGCCACTCGGCATAGATCTCATGGACGTCATCGCGATCCCAAAGCGGATGCGAGCCGTCCGGTCGCATAATGTCGGCGATCTCCCCCCACGGCGGATACGGCTCCGACATGTCCTTGCGAAGGCCGTGGGCGACGTCGATCCGGAATCCGTCGACCCCCCGGTCGGCCCAGAAGCGCATGGTGTGCCGGAAGTCTGCCCGCACCTCTTCGTTCTCCCAGTTGAGATCCGGCTGCTCGGCCGCAAAACAGTGGAAGTACCACTGGCCATCGCCGGCTGGTGCCCATGCCGATCCGCCAAACAGTGATTCCCAGTCGTTCGGCGGTTGCTCGCCACCTCCATGACCGTCCCGGAAGATGTAGCGCTCACGTTCCGGGGCGCCGCGGCCCGCCGCAAGAGCCTGCCGAAACCACCGATGCCGATTGGACGTGTGATTGGGCACGATGTCGATGATCACCTTGATGTCCGCGGCATGCAGCGCGCAAACCATCGCATCGAAGTCATCCAAACTGCCCAGTCGCGGGTCGACGTCGCGGTGATCATCAATGTCATAACCGCCATCGGCAAGCGCGGAGGGATAGAACGGGCTCAGCCACACCGCATCCACACCGAGCGATCGCAGGTACGGCACTCGGGAGGTGATACCTGGTAGGTCGCCAATCCCGTCACCGGTGCCGTCGGCGAAGCTGCGCGGATAGATCTGGTAGACCACCGCTGTGCGCCACAGGTCTGTTGTGACCCCCGTACCGGAACGATGACCTTGATCGATTGTGCTCGTCACCTGACGAGTGTGCCGCAACCGCAGTGGATCCGTTAGCCTTCCAGCGAATCGTCATCAAGATGTGCGCGCCACCTGGGGTAGCCTCGCCGGGGATTCCGACGTCGAGGATGGTTTTCGGCCGCGACCTGCAGGCGGGATACCTCAGCGTTCCAGCACGTACGTGCCCGGCGCGTCGCTGATCGGCCGGTACTTCCGACTGCCCATCCGCGGAGGCTTCCGCATCGCCCCGGCGCGGGCCCGGATCCACTTAGCCCAGTCCTCCCACCATGTCATGGAATAGGTTGTCGCTGCCTTCAGCCACTCATCCGGATCAGCCGGGAGCGACTGGTCATCCTCGAGCACTCGGTGAATGGACTTCGGACTCGGCGGGTTCACAATGCCTGCGATGTGGCCTGAGTTGGACAGTACGAACCGTACCTTTCCGCCTGGCAGCAGCGCACCGGCGTACGAGCTGCGCCAAGGCGCAATGTGATCTTGCTCGGCCGAGAGGAAGTACAGATCTTGATCAACTTTTTCAAGATCAAGCCGCTGTCCTGCCAGTTCCATGACGCCGCGAGCGAGCTCGTTCCTCACATAGCAACTGCGCAGGTAGAAGCTGTGCATCTCAGCCGGCATCCGGGTGGAGTCGTTGTTCCAGCTAAGCAGGTCGAACGCGGGCGGCTCCTCTCCCATCAGCCAGCTACTCACGGCGTAGTTCCAGATCAGGTCGTTGGTCCGGAGCAGGTTGAAGGAGCGCTGCATTTCCTCCTTCGGCAGGAAGCCTGTGCGCTTCATCGTCCTCTCCAGCCGGCGGATGGATGCCTCGTCAGTGAAGACCCCAAGCAGGCCCGGCTCGCTGAAGTCGATCAAGGTGTTCAGGAAGGTCGCGGAGTTGATCAAGTCCAGGCCCACTGCGTCGAGGTAGGCCAGAGTCGCCATGGTGAGTGTGCCGCCGAGACAGAGCCCGAGAAGGTTCGCCTTCTCAGCACCGGTGATGTTTCGGACGACCTCAAGAGCCGCGATTGGGCCTGAGATCAAATAGTCGTCCATCTTCACGTGGCGCATCTGCTCATCAGGATTGCGATAGCTGATCATGAAGGCGGTGTGCCCGTGATCGACGGCCCATTGCACAAGGCTGCGGCCAGGTGCCAGATCCATGATGTAGTACTTGTTGATCCACGGCGGGCTGAACAGCAATGGGATCTCATGCACCTGGGATGTGCTGGGCGCGTACTGGATCAGCTCCATCAGCTCGTTGCGGAACACGACCTTGCCCGGAGTGATGGCCATGTCCTCGCCGACGGCGTGCTCGCCTGCAACTACTTGCCGAGGCGTACCCTGATTCGTCAGCAGATCATGGACGAGGTTGCGCGTCCCTTTAGCCAGAGACAGCCCGCCGGTATCCAAGGCCTTCTTGATCACGGTCGGATTTCCCAGGACGAAGTTGGTAGGAGCCAAAGCGTCGATCATCAGCTGCACGGCGAACTCCGCCTTCTGCTTGACGGCAGGCGGCGTGTCGGTGTCGCGGACGATCTCGAGTAGAGCCTGTTCGTAGTCGTGATAGATCTCTCTCAGCCACCAGTACCCGGCATTCTCGCTCCAGGCCGGATCTGCGAACCGCCTGTCCTTACCGTGCTTCGGGGCGTACGAAGAGGTGCCGCCTGCCGCCCGCACGGTCGCTGCTACGGTGGCGCGAAACATCTCACCTCCGGCGCGGGTCAGCGCACTGGCCACCTTGTCGGGCCGGGATGCCACAGAGAGGCCTGTCCTCAGCAGGGGTGTGAACACCGAGAGTGGGTCTAGCCGGCCCATCAGGTCGCTGCCGTCGAACAGGTTGGTGCCAGCTGTCAGGAGCTGGCCATATTGATCACGGACCGCCTCGTCGATCGTGTCCCAGTCATCGTCCGCGCCGGGCTGTGGGACTCTCGCCTCGCTCATCGAGGCCCCCAGCCCCTGCGCCGCTTGACAGTGACCTGGCGGAGCGCTTCGTACGCTTCAATCAGCGAGCGCCGCTGAGAGGCAGTCAAATCTGAATCGGACTGAATTGCCTCAATGACGTCTGCCGACCCGTCCGGCGGCTCGTCACCGCGGAGCAGGTCGGCAGAAACATTGAGTGACTCAGCGATTGCCCGAAGCACCTCTTTCGAAGGGACGCGAAGCCCGCGTTCGATCTGGGAGAGGTACGGGTTGGAGATGCCAGCCATCGCCGCGACCTGACGCATCGACAGCTCGGCCAACTCTCGTTGCCGGCGGATGATCTCGCCGAGTCTTAGCTGATCATCCGCCGACTGCTGCGTTATCACAGCTTGATCATACGGCTTACTTCAGGACGTCACGAGCGGCAGAGATGTACGCCGCGCTGACCTCGCTCACGAAGTCGTTCTGCGCCTTGACAACGGTGGTGACCCAGTCGAGCTGCGTCGCTTCCGCGAGCTGCTGCCTATATTCGACATAGCTGGCGACCGTCTTCTCGTAGCCGTCGAGTGCGGCGTTGGCAGTCTTCTTGCCGGTTTCGACCAGCTTTTCGCTGGTGGCACGATAGCGTTCGGCGGCCTCGCCGAAGCCCTCGGTGACGTCATCGATCTTCTTAGACGTTGTGTTCGTGGCCATGATGGTTCTCCTTCGATTATTGGATGCTACGCACTCTATGTTAGCCAAGAACTGCTAGCTTAGCTAGCGGGGCGCGTGCGAGATGCATCACACTGTTACTACCTAGGATGGTGGCCATGAATCCAGGGTCGGAGTCTTCGGAGAATCTGGTCGGCGAGCTCATCCGCCGGCAACGAGAGTTGGCCGAGCTGTCGATGCGTCAGGTCGCGGCGATGGCTGGCATCTCCAACCCGTACCTCTCCCAGATCGAGCACGGACTGCGGGCTCCATCAGAAGCTGTGCTGGAAACGATTGCCGCCACACTGGGCGTCTCCACTGAAACGCTGCGTCCAGGAGCGGATGATGATCATGGCTCGGAGGACGACCATGATCACGATCAGAAGCGGTCGACCGAGCACACCACATTCGTTGCCGCCATTTCCACAGACCCTGGTCTCACAGCCCGGCAGCGCCGCGCCCTTACCGAGATCTACACCGCGATGACCGAGGCCACCGCAGGTCGTCGGAGCCGGCGAAACGGATAAGCGAGAGGGCACCGTGGCGCAGCATTTCGAGTCAGTCGATGACTACATCAGCACGTTCCCATCCGACGTACAAACCGTGCTCCAAGCGGTGCGTAGCACGATCCATGTCGCGGCTCCATATGCGAAAGAGTCGATCAGCTATCAGATCCCTACGTTCAGCATCAATGGGCGGCCAGTCGTCTACCTAGCCGGCTGGAGGAAGCACATCAGCCTTTACCCGATGCCTGAGCTCGACGAGACCCTGGCGCCGCAGGTTGCGCCCTATCTGTCCGGCCAGAGCACCGCCAAGTTCCCATTGGCCGAGCCCATCCCGCACGAGTTGATCACCATCCTCGCGCAGCGACTGGCTGCGCGGCGTGCCTGATGTCGTGTCTTCGGAAGGCCAATCCCGTTGGCTGGGAGCAAGGCTGCAGAAGCCCTACCCAGTGACGCCAGGCAACGTTTCCACGGGTTGAGTTTGGCGATACAACTTACTGACTTTGTACGCGTTCTTCTCCAGCTTCAGCGCTTCCTGACGAACCTTTACCAAGTCCTGTGGACTCAGTCGAGAGGCCTCAGCCAGGACGAGGGTTTCGCCTTCTGGATCGCCGACAGCGCCGACCCGAACAGTGCCCACTCCGGGGGCGTAGTACTTGCGCTGGTGCCCGCTTTCCGGCTCGAGGGGGCTCCGCTCGTCCGTTATCAGCACGTTCTCGTAGCAGCCGACGGGAACACAGGTGCTCTGTTGCATTTTGAAGACCTTGGCGCAATCCAAGAAGTCGATCTCAGGTGACCAGCCTTGGAGGTACTCGGGTGCTCCCAGTTGCGGATTCCCCACCATCGAGTTGCCCGGCTCTGCACCGTCTATCCCGGAAATCCAGACGTCCGGGGCGGCGCTGAACTTGCCGTCCTCGTACTCCTCAGGATACTCACCGAGGTTCCAGATGTTTCCTGTGTTGTCCTGTGCTTCAAACCTTAACTCGGCTTCCTGGAGGATGCCTTCGTTGATGTCCTTCTCCAGAATGACCACAGCGCGTACGCCGTTGATCATCTTGGTCAGGTCGGTGACTGTAGTCACGACCTGATGAGGCAGCAACCCTCCGCCTCGGTCCGCTTCACCATTGAAGGTGAACTGCGCCCCCGGAACCAGGGGATTCCACTGGTTGTCGACCTTGGGCGGATTTGGAAAGTTGGCAGGATCAAACTGAGCGGCGGTATCGCAGGGCGGCTGCTTTGGCTCATCACCCGATGCTGCAGCGGAATTGGCAAAAACCAGCAGCAGAGCAACGAGAATACTCAGTACGGCAGGTCGGACCCGGTCGGTGGGCATCGAGCCCCCTTTCTCAGCGCAGCTAGCTATGTACCAACCCGGTGGCCGAGATGACCTAGAGTCCCTTCCCTGGGGTTTTAGGGTACGCGACGGCATTGAGAAAAGTCGATGCACTTATCTGTATACATTTGATCTATCGTGTATCGATTTGATCAACCAATGACGAGCGTCGCAACGGGTAAGGTGCGGTGTTGATCTTGGCGTTTCCAGTGGTCAGCGCTCACGGCAACGGCCGACGTCGGCTTGACTATCGGCAATGCAATTCCTGTTGATCTTGCTTACTGAGGCACGCGCGAGCCGGAACTGACCCGATGCTCACGAGGGCGAGCCGACTGGGTGGACGTGACTACTTCCACATGTGGAGACGCACCGTCGTCCCGGAACCCGTGGAACGCAGCTGAACCAGGTCGCATTTGCGATTGGCGGAGGACAGTCCATCGCGGTCGGTCGAGACCAGCGCGCGCCGCCCAGCCAGCACGTCGTCGATCATGGTGTTATCGGACACCTCGCAGATCAGCGCCTGCGGCAAGTCCCAGATCCGAATTGTCCCTTCATTGGCGCCGCGACGGAGACTGCAGGAGGCGAGCCTGCGGGATGTCGCAGCGAGGTCGGTCACCTTGTCTGACCAGAGACCAGCTCCGTACGCCTCCAGCGTCACGATATTGAAGACCCGGTCGACGGCCTCCGGATTGAAGGTGTACTCCGCTGGATTCCCCTGCAGCTCGGGTAGCTCCGCGCTGAACATGGCCTCCACATGCGCCCGCCCGCCATATTGGGAGTTTCCGTGGTAGCGGTCGCCATCCATGACGGCAGGGTGGCTGCGATGGGCTTCCTTGATCACCGAGGGGTCAAGCCCTCGTACGTCGTACGGACAGATCAGCCACAACGGAATCTTGGGATCGACCGCCAGATTGAGCAGGGCCTCATCCAGCTGGCACTCAAGAATCTCCTCGGGACGCCGCCCAGCCCAAATCGGCTCGCCCACGCCGCGTACCGGTCGACCGTAACCTGAGTGCTGATCTACGAACTTTTGCCATGCGGGAATGATTCGTGCCGGATTCCGACCGAGCTTGGCCATGTCGACGAACTTCACCTTGCGTGCCTGATTGCCGAGACCCTCGCGCAACCAGTTGGCGTGGCGCCGCACGACGGCCACCATGACGGCCTCGCCTGCGGCCAGGCCGTCCTCCACGAATGACCCAAGGACGGAGGCGTAGTCGTCAGCATCGCGCCACATGAACGCTTCGTGCCTATAACTTTGCTGTGATCTGGGCGGTGCGGCTTGCGGCATAACGTTTCCTGAAACAACATGCGTCGGCGTCGGCTGGGGGGTCCACGACACTGGTGCGGCCGCATCTCGGGGCCCAAATGCAAGCTCGCGAGTTTCGTCGTACCTTACCGAAGCCGTCGGGGAGGGCCAAAATGCAGCTTTCGCGGATTGGACAGTTTGTGATGTGAATCACCGGTAGACGGTCGATTCTTTGCGGCCTGCCGAAGATCTTTTCAGTCGAGGGTGGAGGCGGCGCTGTTCCTGGTCAGGAGATGCAGGCCCCCCAGGGCAAGGGGACTCGTTTGCTGCACTTCGCATCGGGTAGGGAAACGACGAACCCAACTCAAGGAGGAGTCCTATCATGACGACAGCCCGAGACCTGATGACGAAGGGCGCAGAGTGTGTCAACTCGACCGAGAGCCTGGTCGATGCGGCCCGCAAGATGCGCGACCTCGACGTTGGCGCCCTCCCAATCTGTGGTGAAGATCAGCGACTCAAGGGGATGCTCACTGACCGCGACATCGTCGTGAAATGTATTGCGGAAGGCAAGGATCCCAGCTCCGTCAGGGCAGGCGACCTGGGCCAAGGCAAGCCAGTAACCATCGGAGCCGATGACTCGGCCGAAGAGACACTCAGGACCATGGCGAAGTACCAGGTCCGCCGATTGCCGGTCATCGACGGACACAAACTTGTCGGCATCGTGGCCCAGGCAGATGTGGCTCGAGCACTCCCCAACGATGTCGTTGGACAGGTTCTCGAGGAGGTCTCAGAGAAGTAAGCCCGGAGCGACCTCGCACTCCGAGATCATCCGCGGTACAGAGAAGCACTCCGCATTAGTTGCACTAACGCGGGGTGCTTGACGTTGAACGGAGTACTGCGGGCGGCCGGGCGGCCGATTCGTCTTCGCTCGCATTAGTGCAGCCGACCTACAGTGGCGCCATGTCGGCGCGCTGGCTGGCGGTGCTCTTGACCGCAGCCGCCTTCGTCGCGACGCCTATCCTGATCAGTGCACGACCGCCCGCACCTTCAGACGTGGCAGCGGTCGAGCTGGCGGGGCGCGTACGGCAGTCGGCGGATGTCGCGTGGTCTGGGTTCGTGGAGACCTCCGGAACACTTCAGGTGCCTGATAACGAGTCATTCGCCACCTTGGGCCAGCTGCTTGGTGAGAACACCCAGCTGCGGGTGTGGTGGCGCAATGCAGACGACTGGCGGGTGGACCGGATCCGGAGCACCGGCGAGACCGACTTGTTCCGGCAGCAGGGGTACACCATTCGCTGGGTCTTCGAATCGGAGACCGCAACCTTCTCGCCGGTCTCGACGATTCGGCTGCCAGATGCCTCCGACCTGCTGCCACCGACTCTTGCGCGTGGGCTGATGCAGGGCGTACGTGACGATGAGCTGAGCCGGCTGCCGACGCGCCGAGCGGCGGGCATCGACGCGGCCGGCCTGCGGCTCACGCCGGATGAGAAGGCCACAACCATCGCCCATGTCGATATCTGGGCCGAGCCCGGCACCGGGCTGCCCTTACACGTGGAGCTCTATGGCATCGGCGAGGAACGCCCAGTACTCACTACGACGCTCCGCGAGCTCAGCCTGAGCGGGCCCCCGGCCGAGATCACGGACTTCACCCCTGGCGCGAGCGTACGGGTCAACTACGAGCAGTCCGTCGACGTCGCTGCCGCCGCGAACGCGTTCGCTCCTTACGACCTCCCGGCTTCACTTGCAGGGCTGAGCTCACGCAACGGTGAGGACCCCGGCGCAGTTGGAATCTACGGGCGCGGCCCGACCACCTTGATCGCTCTGCCATTACGCGGCCGAGTCGCCGAGCCGCTGCGGCGACAGCTCAGCGACCGTGGCAGCGCCCAGTTCACCGATGTTGGGATCCTGGCACCCGTAGGTCCCGTCGGATTGTTGATCACGCCGTTTCGGGAGCGGGGCGGCGCTTTCCTGCTGGCCGGCACTGTGACCTCCGAGACGCTGGAACAGGCAGCGGCTGAGCTCCTGGCGCGATCATGACTGATGCGGCCAGGACAAACGGGCACGTCATCCGTACCCACAGCCTGACCAAGCGCTACGGCGAATTGCGAGCCGTTGATGCGGTGGACCTCGACGTGCGCGCAGGCGACGTGTACGGGTTCCTCGGCGCCAACGGTTCGGGGAAGACGACCACCGTGCGAATGCTGCTAGGGCTGGTGCTTCCGACCTCTGGCGAGGCGGAATTGCTCGGAATGCCGATGCCCGCCGCACGCAGGAGTGTGCTACCACGCATCGGATCGTTGGTGGAGAGTCCTGGTGCCTACCCACATCTGTCCGGCGCAGCCAACCTTGCGCTACTCGACGCCACCGGGTCTGACCGCAGCCGGCGGCAGGTGCGCCGGACCCGGATCGGGACAGCGCTCGACCAGGTCGGACTGGACGCCACCGACCGGCGTCCGGTCCGCGCCTACTCGCAGGGCATGCGGCAGCGGCTGGGGCTGGCGGCTGCACTCATGCGCCGACCGCCGCTATTGATCTTGGATGAGCCCAGCAACGGCCTCGACCCTCAGGGCATCCAGGAGATCCGGCGATTGCTCCTGCAACTGAACTCGGAGGGAACGACAATCTTCCTTTCAAGCCATCTGCTCGCCGAAATCGAGCAGATGTGCACGCGCGTCGGGGTCTTGCAGAGCGGGCGACTGATACTCCAGGAGCAGCTTGACACGCTGCTGCGGCCGACCGGTCTGGTCGCGGTGCGGACTTTCGAGATCCACCGATGCTCCACGCTGCTCGGAAGTTCTGTGGTGTCGGTCGACGATGACCGGCTGCTAGTACGCGCGGAGGATCCGGCTCGGCTGAATGCCTACCTGGTCGGTGAGGGCGTGCGAGTCGACGAGATTGGTCCCTACCGCCGCACCCTTGAGCAGGTCATTCTCGACGCGGAGGCGCGAGCATGATCGCTGTCGAGTTGATCAAGATGCTGGGGCGCCCGCGGACCTGGCTGATCATGGGCATGCTCATCGCGCTGCCCACACTGGTTGCGGTGCTGCTTGCCATCACCGATCTCGGTCCGCGACCCGGCACGGGTCCGCCGTTCCTCTCAGCAGTCCTCACCGATGGTACGCTCTTCCCGCTCGCCGCACTCGGTGTCGTGCTACCGCTCCTGCTGCCGATTGCGGTGGCGGTTCTCGGCGGCGACGCCATCGCCGGCGAAAGCCAAACCGGCACCCTTCGCTACCTTCTGGTACGGCCCGTCGGGCGTACTCACCTGCTGCTCGCCAAGCTGGTGACTGTCGTGGCGTTCGTGCTGCTCGCGGTCCTCGTCGTCGCCGCGGTTAGCTACGCCGAAGGCCGCCTCTTGTTGGGAAAGGCTCCGACGACCGGCACCGTGAGCCTGAGCGGCTCGACGCTCACGGAGCAGGAGCTGGCCTGGCGTACCGCTCTCGCTCTCGGCTACGTGATCATCTCCATGCTCGGGGTCGCCGCGGTCGCCTTGTTCTTCTCAACCCTGACAAGATCCTCGATCGGTGCGGCGCTAGGAACGATCGGCCTTCTCATCGCCTCGACCGTGCTACTTGGCCTGGACGCGGCCAATGCGTTACATCCGTTCCTGCCGACCCGACATTGGCTTGCCTTTGTCGACTTGTTCCGCGACCCCATCCTGTGGCGGGATGTAGTACGCGGGCTCGTCGTCCAGTTCGGTTACCTGACCGTCTTCACTCTGGCGGCCTGGGCCAACTTCGGCACCAAGGACATCGACGACTGAAGACATCAGCAGGCGACGTCGCTGGGTACCTGCTGAGCTTCAGCGCCCAGCACCGTGTCGAGCGCGGCCAGCACGACAGGATGACGCGGCAGGTCGCCGTGAGCGACCAACGAGCCTGGACACACGTCCTGAACGACGATGTTCAGCGCCCCGGACAGAGCAGCGGAGTCGACGGGCGTCACCACCCGGTCCGTCTTTGACCGGATCGTTGCCCACAGTGGACCGGCCGGCGTCTCATCGCCGGCGTTCAGCCGGCGCAGCAGGTCGCTCCCCGGGACCAGCTGCTCGCATGCGGGGGGACAACTACCAGCAAATTCAGCGCCGAGCGCGGCCTGACTCGTCCCGTGCTGTGGCGAGCCGAGTGTCAGCACCCGGCGAGCCATGTCGGCGCCGCCGCCGTCTCGTACCCACAAGCGAGCCACGACACCTCCAGCCGAATAGCCGACGACGTCCACCGACGCAGCGCCGGAATCCTGCTGGACGCGACTGGCAACCTCTCCCAGATGTTCGGCTTGGCCCCGAAGATCACCGGTGCCATCGCCCAGAGGCTCCACAACTACAGCCGTCCTGCCAGCGGAACGCAACCTCGCGGCCAGCGGCTCAAGCGACTGGACGTTTCCCCCATATCCCGGCACCAAGAGGACCGGGCCGGGAGCTGTCTGCGCGACCGATTGAGCGGAATCACCGATTACCCGGATAACGGCGATCACGGCGGCCGCCATGATCACCAGCAACGTCGCGCTGGCGGCACCGAGCACCAGGCGTCGGCGCTGGGGCGAGAGCGCGTCAAACATCAAGGGGCCTGGGCCTGTCCAAGGCGGGTTGTGGGTCCGTGCTCATGATCAGCCAATCCGGATCTCTACGACGACGCCGGCATGGTCTGACGGCCAGAGCTTGCTGGCTGGGTCTCGATCGCTCAGCTCATCCCCCGTGACCTCCGCTCGGCGGGCGACAATCTGCATTGGGGGTGCGGACTTGGCCAGCACCAAGTCAATCCGACGGTTGAACCTGGCACTGTCGTTGTTCACGAGCTCGCTCAGCCACGCTGTGTTGCCCGGGTCAGCGCGATCCGGCTGCTGTAGCCACAGATCAGTGAATCCGTGACCGTGCGTGATCAGCCGATACGCGGCGCCGGATCCTAACGGCAGTCCAGATCGTGCCGCGGGGCTGGCCGGGTTGGAGTTGCAGTCGCAGACGATCACCGTCGACAGGCTCGTGCTCCCAGGTCCGTTGAGCAGTTCTTCGGCCTGGGCCCGGGCCACATGGGCGCCCTGCGACTCCAGATGTGTCGTGACGAACCGGATTTTTGCCGAGCCAGCGGCGACATCAGCCCACGCGTACCCGCGTATGAACGGGAATGTGGCGTCGCCGAGTCTGACCTCCACCTGCTGGCTGAAATTGGCGCCGCCGCTGCCCTCGATCCGGATTCCGGCGTCGCCTCGAACCAAGATCACATCGCGGTCCGTCAGGCGCACATCCTCGGCAGAGCCCGCGGTTCCTGTGAACGGATTGCCGGTGAACGCGGGCGCCTCGACATCGGACTCTTGCTGTACGTGGACGATCTCATAGCGGACCCCGCGGGCGGCTAGGTCGGCCAGCAAGATGGCCAGGAAGTCAAAGTCGACCACCGTTGCGTCGGGTCGGCCGATCTGGTCGAGCTGCATAGGTCCATGCCGCCACAGCGCAACCTCCTGTAATCCGACCAGGTCGGGGCGAGCCGCGGCGATCTCATCGGCGAGCAACTTGCTGCGCGTGACGAAGTCTGTTCGGTCGACGACCTCCCTCAGTTCGTGGTTTGCGTGCCCCAAGGCAAGCACCCCCTTGCGACCATCACGGTCGATCGCGGCACGTATCGGACGGTTGATATCGCCGCCGAGGTAGATGTTCCGGGTCATGACGGTCAGCGTGCGCTGGGCGCCGGCGGCGTACCCGCGGACTACGACGACGCTCATCGCCGCACCAACGCACAGGATCGCCAGGACCACAGCTATCCAGAGCCTGGTTCGCGACTTACCCAGCCGGAGCGTCACAATGCCATTCTGTGCGGAGCCGGTAAATGTAGCCCAGTTTCGTGCCCTGTGACCGGTCTACCCTGACCGTCACCCCGCTGAAGTTCGATGTCAACCGGCGCCTGAAGGAGCGATGACGTGCAGGGGGTCCTGGCCGGATTCGCCACCATCGGCATCATTATCGGAGTCGGTTTCCTGCTCGCCCAGCTGAGGATCCTCGACGCCACCGCACAAGGGGTGCTGACCCGGACGGCGTTCTACGTGGCCTCACCGGCGCTCATGGTTACGGTGCTGGGCGGAACGGACGTCGACCGGCTGCTATCCGCAAATCTGATCGCCTCGCTTGGGAGTGTTGCGGTATCCGCGACCGTCGCGGTCCTTCTGGCCCGGCTGCTCTGGCGGCGAGAGGCCGGCGACACCGTCATCGCGGCCTTTTGTTCGGCGTACGTCAACGCGGGCAACCTCGGCCTGCCGATCGCCGCGTACGCACTGGGAGATGCGGCGCTGATCGCGCCGATGCTGTTGGTCCAGTTGCTCGTTCTGCAACCGACCGGCCTGGCCGTGCTCGACGCGATCACCCACGTACCGAGTCCCGGAATGTCCTGGGGACGGCTCCTGCTCATCCGCATCTCCTTTCCGTTCCGCAATCCGCTGGCGGTGGGGTCGCTGGTCGGATTGGCGCTGGCACTCACCGGGATCAGCCTGCCGGTCGCTATCAACGCGCCGCTGACGCTGATCGGCGGCATGGCCGTGCCGTGCATGCTGCTCGCCTACGGCATCTCGCTCCGGCTCGGACCGCGGCCGGGCGTCGGCGAGCCACCGATCCAAGTCGCCACGCTGGTGTCGCTCAAGCTGATCGTGCAGCCGATCGCCGCCTATCTCATCGGTGCCTACGCGGCGGGGCTTATCGGTCCCGATCTGCTTGCGGTCACAGTGATCGCTGCGCTGCCGACGGCGCAGAATGTCTTCACCTTCGCCATGCGTTACGACCGAGGCGTGATCTTGGCGCGTGACACGATCTTCGCAGCCACGCTGCTCTCGGTGCCGGTGATTCTGGCCATCACCTGGCTACTGGCGTCCTGATGCTCTTCCGTGGCACCGCGCCAGCTATCACGTGGAGCGGATGACGGGAATCGAACCGCAATGTCAGCTTGGGAAGCCGGTGAACCCACCAGTCAGGTGGTGTTTCAGACTCAGAGGTGGCCGTTTGGGGGCCCTGGTTGGTGGCTTTTCCGGAGGCTCGGGGCCCGTGGGGGCCCGAGCAGTTGATCAGAATGGCCACCGGCCAACTGCCCGACGCTTCCAGCCGCCGCCAATGCCGACACCTGTGAGACATACAAGTCTCAGCATCCCGAGTAGCTTGTCCGGTGGCATGGTCTGGTGATTCAGGCCGTTGTCAGCAGTACGAAGGTCACCCGACATGGATTAGCTCTGACCTCGAGCTGCCGGTCACCGGGTGGAATTATGCAACTTGATCATCATGTCAGCAGCGAGGTCTAGAGCGTCTGGCCGCCGTCAGCGACCATGGCGTGTCCGGTGACGAAGGAGGCTGCGTCGGAGCACAGCCAGACGACGGTCGCGGCGATCTCGTCGGGTCGGCCCATGCGTCCGATCGGTTCTTGTGCGATGACCCTGTCCCGTTCTTCCGGAGTGCCACCGGTGAAGCGGTCCATCATCTCGGTGTCGATGATGCCGGGGCAGATGGCGTTGATCCGGATGTTCAATGAGGCGTAGTCGAGTGCGGCGTCTTTGGTCAGGCCGACCACGCCGTGTTTCGCAGCGGCATAAGCGGCGCCGCGTCCAAAGACCTTGATCCCGGCCCCGGAGGAGGTGTTGACGATCGCGCCGCCACCATGTTGGAGCATCAGCGGGATCTCGTATTTCAAGCACAAGAACACGCTCCGGAGATTGATGGTGATGATCCGGTCCCATTCCTCTTCGGTGACGTCGGCAGTCGGCTTCGGCTGCTGTTCTGCGCCGGCATTGTTGAAGGCATAGTCCAGGCGCCCGAACCTCTCCACTGTCTTCGTGAGCGCGCTCTGCACGTCCTCGCTGCGGGTCACGTCGCATTTGACGGCGAAGGCCCGACGGCCGAGGTCCTCGATCATCCGGACCGTGTCCTGATTACCTCGTTCATCGATGTCGGCAACCACGACGTTGGCGCCTTCGCGGGCGAACGCCACTACCGTGGCGCGGCCGATGCCGCTGGCGGCGCCGGTCACGAACGCGACCTTGCCGTCGAAGTTTCCATTCGTGTTGGGCATGTGTGCTCCTTACTTCCCTGGCTTGTCAGGGATCGCTGTAGTGGGTCGTGGTTAGGGACGGAGGAGGACCTTGATCGCTTGCCGGTTGTCCATGGCTTGGTAGCCGGCGGACGCCTGCAGCAAGAAGGGGCCGCAGTCCAAGGATGCGCAGCGACCACCAGATCAGTTTGAACACTGTGATGAGCCCGGTGACGGTGGCGAGATCATGGTGCCGGCGTCGGGCACCAAGATCGCCCATGACAGCCAGAACCCTTGGTTCACCACGGCGAGGATCAGGAACAGCACCGAGACGCCGACGATGCGCTTGGAGCGGACCAGTTCGATACTCTGACCGGCGTTGGCGACGACGGCCGCGATGATCGCCGCCGTGCCGAAGGCGGCGGACCCCAGGAGCTGGTCGACCGCGATCAGAACTCCTGCGGCCAGCAGCCCTGGTAACAGCACCGGCAGGAGGTGGCGCTGCAGTTCGCGCGCCATCAGATACAGGATGGGGACGGTAGAGGCACAGGCTCAGGGCACTGGTCACGATCTGCGGAACCTGTCCGATGCTGATGCCACCCAGGCCGGATCCAACTCACGAGCATCGAGCAGCTCGACGGGAACCGCATCGAGCGACTGACCAGGGCCCAGCGCACGCCATGCCCGCGACCGCAGCATCCGCCACCGCTCGTCAGTGACCAACCACTCATCACCAACCCGGGCCTCCACCACGAGCTGGGCATCTCGACCCGTCACCCCGCTCGAGGCAGCGGGCTGCCAGAACGAGTTCGCGTGCCCGTAGTAGATCACCAGCACCGCCACGACGTTGCGCCCTGGCCGCAGAGGCGCCGCGATGTCGTACTCGTCGTACCGCAGCCGTCGCGGCTGCGATCGGATCGGACCCCGGCCAACCTCGGCACAGTTGACCCACAACACATACCGCGAATCCGCCGACAGGCGAAGCGGTACCCGCGGTGGAACAGCCTCGACGTCGAATACGCGACGAAACTGTGCCGCGAGAACTCAGCCGGCGGAAGATCAGAACCAACACTCGTCGGATCGATCACGAACTCAGGAACATCCGGGGCAACCCAGTGACCGCGCCACCGCACACCCGGGAAATCGGCAGTTGACATCGGCTTAAGCCTCTCCTGTCCTTTTTGCGAGCAGCGGTCGAGTGCGGAGGAGGACTTTGATCGCTTGCCGGGTGTCCATGGCTTGGTGGCTGGCGTTGGCTTGATCGAGGGGAGCTCCGGGCCAAAGACCTTGCCCAGGTCGATCTGCCGGCTACGGGTCGCTGTGAGACGGATGATCGCATCCATCGGCGCGAGAATCGTCGGCTCCGGCCGGTCTTCGACCCGGACGTCGCAGGTGACGTACATGTCAGCGGTACGCATCGGAAATCCTCCGTTGAGTTGGTACGTGCGAGGTCAGGGTTCTGATCGGTGGCTGATCAGAACCTGGTGTGGCTAGCGAGGTCGATCTGGACTGTGAAGCGGTTGCCGGCGGAGTCGATCGCGTCGAGACCGCTGTCTAGGACTCCAAGCCGGACTAGGCCCGGATCAGGGATGGATTGACCAAGGTCGTCGTAGAAGATCGCGAACGTGCTGCTGGGGGCCGAGTAGTAGATCTCACCGACGGCGGGGTGGAACACTCGCTCGAGACCGGTGGCATCGATCGGCCGGGGCAGCGGGCCGGACTTTGCCTGGCCCATCGGGTCGTGCAGTTTCAGCTGCAGTGGCAGCATCGCGGCGAACTCGCGTGCCGCTGGCGTGTCATCCAGCGTCGCTGTCGCCAGACCGTTGCTGAGGCGCAGCACAATCCGCACGGAACCTGTGGGGGCCCTGGGCGAGGTCAGGACGGTGGGGGCGGTTGAAGCGGCGGGGAGGGTCTGGTCGGAGCCAATTCCGGGGCCGCTGAGCGAGCATCCGGCCAGCATGACGGCAAGCGTCGCAGCGACCAATAGGGCACCCGCCCGCAGGCGGGGGTGAAGTCGGGCAGTCACGTTCATGTCCTCTAGGGAAGCCGCGCCACGCCTTGCGAGAAAGTCACTGTTGATGGGTGTACTGATAGGGCATCCCAACCACCCGGCTGCGGTCGTAGCCTCGTTGACGTGGACAATCGCGCCGAAGTCCGCGAGTTCCTGACCTCGCGGCGTGCCAAGATTACTCCCGAGCAGGCGCGGGTACCTCAGGCGGGGCGTCGCCGGGTCCCGGGGCTGCGTCGCAGCGAGGTCGCCGACCTGGCCGGGATGAGCGTGGAGTATTACGCCAAGCTTGAACGCGGTGCACTCGGCGGCGTCTCCGCCTCCGTCCTGGACGCGATCGCCCGCGCTCTCCAGCTTGACGAAGCCGAACGCGCCCACCTGTTCCACCTCGCCCAGGCCGCCGACGGCACCAGCGCCGCCATGCGGCCCCGCCGCCGCAGCAACCAGTGGACCGTGCGGCCGAGCCTGCAATGGACCCTCGACTCCATCACCACCGCGCCCGCGATCGTCGGCAACAACAGGTCTGACTTGCTGGCCACCAACCACCTGGGCCGGGCGCTATACGCCGACCTCTACAACGACCCCGACGGCGCACCGAACTTCGCCCGGTTCACCTTCCTCGACAGCGCCGCCCACCGGTTCTACCGTGACTGGGACCTGGCCGCCGACATGACCGTGGCCAACCTGCGTACCGCGGCCGGGCAGGACCCGCACAACAAGAGCCTCCACGACCTGGTCGGCCAGCTCTCCACCCGTAGCGACGAGTTCTGCCGCCGCTGGGGCTCCCACAATGTCCGCACCCACGGCACCGGCACCAAGCACTACCGCCACCACGTCGTCGGCGACCTCACCCTTGCCTACGAGAGCTTCGACCTCAGAGCCGAACCCGGGCTCAGCATGACCATCTACGCCGCCGAACCCGACTCACCCACCGCCCACGCACTCGCCCTGCTCGCCTCCTGGGCCGCCACCCAACAGCCCACCCAGGTCCAGGCACGGTCATAAGGTCTGCTTCCGGCCCGAGCGAAGACCCGCAACGCCGAAAGGGACCCACGCGTCTCAGTGCTCGTCCTCTCCGACGACTGGAACGGCCCGTGGGTGCAGGTCGACGGAGACGCCGAGGTGCTGCACATGCCGGACGCAGCCGACGGCCTCGTCGACTATTTCCGCTGCATCTCCGGCGAACATCCCGACTGGGAGGAGTATCGGAAGGCCATGCGCATCCAGGACAAGTCGCTGATCCGAATCACCCCGACCCGCTGGGGTCCGATCGCTACTGGCGGATTCCCGGCCGACGTGGCCGCCCGACTCGACGGCTGATCAGTCCGGCCTGCGCAGACCTGAGGCCTGAGAACGTCCCTTAAGTTGGCCTCCCCGCAAGTCGGCCACTCGCGCCAGCCCGGTCCGCAGGGCATCTTTCCGATTCTCCGGCCTGGGCTCGTTTGAGGCGAGAGATGATCTTGTGGTCGTCCTCATGAACGCGATTCTGACGAAGCGGCGACTGACGCTGCTGCTTAGTACGTGGGCTGTCCAGTTCGTCGACGAGCCGCTGTGAAGATGACATCGGCCCCGTGACACCTTGAGCAAATTGGCTCCGCAGTGAGACGGTTGGGCGACGACCGCAGAAAGGGGAGCTTGATGCCAAGGTTCTTGTTTGAGGCGTCGTACACGGTGGAGGGCATCAAGGGTCTCCGACGCCAAGGCGGAAGCGGTAGACGCGAAGCCGTGGCCAGAGCCGCCCAGAGTGTTGGGGGACGGCTGGAGCACTTCTACTTCGCCTTCGGCGACCATGACGCCTTCGCCGTCGCCGACCTTCCTGACAACGAGAGTGCCGCCGCGTTCGCACTTGCCGTTAGCGAGGCGGGGGGCGCGAGCGTGCGGACAGTGGTGCTCTTGACGCCTGAAGAAGTCGATGCGGCCGCCAAGCACTTGGTCGAGTACCGGCCCCCAGTGGAGTGGGAGGCGCGCCACTTCTAAGGATCCGGCCGTTGGCGAACTGAACTCGGTCGGCGGGGCACACAACCAGAGGCAATTAATCCGGTCCATCGCGAATGCGCATGCATTTGGCACGGCTGGCCGGACTTGGCCAGTCACAGTCGGTTGTGGTCGGACTCTGGCTGGAATCGTGGCAAAACGCCGTCCGGGCTCCGCCTCGATGGCCTCAACCGCAAACCTCGGGCTCAGGCCTCGGGTCATTCCCACTTTTACAGGACGATGGACGTCTTCGCTCCTTGTGGACCGCGCAGCCGTATTAGCTGATCGGCGACCTCCGGCTCAAGCTGATCCGAAAGGGTTCGTCCGTTGCCAGCGACAGCCGGGGACAGCGAGCTTTCGGTCAGGCCGGCGCCGTGGGAGGAACCTGCCCGGTGACCGAGCCACCGTCGACGACGAACTCCGAACCGGTGGAGAAGCTGCCGTCGTCGCTGGCGAGGAACATCACGAGCCGAGCCACCTCATCGGCCTCGCCCATGCGAGGGATCGGCTGAAGGGCGAGCACCTGGTCGCGCAGAGCGATCAGGGCAGGATCGGTCAGCTCGGTCATCGGGGTGCGGGTAAGCCCAGGGTGCACCGAGTTGACGCGGATGCCGTCCCGGGCGAGCTCGAGCGCGGCGCTCTTGGTCAGACCGCGGACGCCCCACTTGCTGGCCACGTAGGCGGGCTCGAGAGCGTACCCCACCAGACCGGCTGTGGAGGAGACGTTGACGATCGAGCCACCGCCGGCGCGTCGCAGCGACGGAATCGCCGCCTGCATGCCGAGGAAGACGCCGGTGAGGTTGACGCCCAGCACCTCGTCCCATGCCGCCGGGTCCAGGTCGGCGACGGTTCCCCAGCGGACGATCCCGGCATTGTTCACCAGTACGTTCACCGGGCCGAAGGTGGACTCCGCGGTGGCGACCGCCTCGCGCCACTGAGCACCGTCGGTGACGTCCAGGTGCACGAAGCGTGCCCGCTCCTCGCCGAGCTCGGTGACGATTTGGGCGCCCTCGTCATCGAGGACGTCGCCGATGACGACGCGGCCACCCTCCCCGACCACTGCCCGCGCGATGGCCGCGCCGATACCGCGCGCCCCGCCGCTCACCAGCACCGTCCTGTCGTCGAGCTTGCCCACGGTCTCTCCGTTCCTGTCGTGGTCGCCTGGCACGCACCGAGCCACATGGCCTGATCGGCGACTCTCACTAATGTTCTCCTCGAGCGTTGCGGACGGACACCAGGTCCACAAGGGCCGATCGTCCCCCCTCGCGCTGTCGGTGAGGCGTCGCCCACATCTTCGCTTTCGCTGTGGCCTGCCTGTCCAGTCACTCGTCGCGAGCCGGGCCGGCAAAGTAGCCGCCCAAAGGTGGTGAGAGCGCACCAATGCCGCCTATCTCGCGGGCTGTGCGTGGCTCGCGTCTTCGGCTAGCGAGGCGTTGGGAAGGGTGCAACCGCGAGTGACTGCGGCACCATGGACTGCGCGACGATCAAGGCGGGAGCTGTGAGCCGGGCTGGGGTGCAAACGGTAGCCTCCGGCTGTGGTGGTCGCCGCCTTCGTCGCTCCGTATCTGCTCGAAGCCACCGCACGGTTCGCCCTCTCGGCAGCTCGCGTACCAGGTGTGCGGCTGGGCCTCGTCACCACCGAGTCGGCGGACAACCTGTCCCCTGACCTGCGGGATG
>DASUYM010000011.1:0-6959 GCA_036377435.1 Propionibacteriaceae bacterium | reverse complement strand
GGCCGATCGGTCAGGAATGGCTGCGCGGTTTGAACGAGATCCTCGACTTGTTCGGTAATGTGTTGGATTGCCTTCTGGCCCAGGGCACGCGGTGGGAGATAGCCGCGCCGCCACTCTGCGGCGATCAGCGACTCGGGTTCGTTGCCGGCCATGCGCAGCCGAAGCAGCCGCTCGCCGATGCTCCAAGCGTCAAGCCCGTTGAGGTTGACCGGGATCTGCTCGTCCGGCGCCTCATCGGGCCTGGCGATCCACAATCCCGCCCGGTCATACATCAGCGCTCGGATCGGATGGTTGAAGAAGCGTACGAGGTCGTTCAGGCTCACTAGACCGTCGTCGTCGCGTGCTGGCAAGGGCTCGCGGCCAAAGACAGGGACGGCCGGTCGACGCTCGCGGGAGGCGGCGCGTACCGCCCGCAGACCGGCGAGATCGAAACTGAAACCGGCACGGGCGCCGAGCCCGCCGGGAGTGAAGTTGGACGCGTCGAACGGCTGTAACGGGTGCCGGGTGGTGATTTTGCTTCGGACCGGTTCACCGTCCTCGGTGCGTGCGGTGGTGTCCAGCGAGTCAAGCAGCTCACCGATTGGTACCGCAGGAGGAATCGTGGCCCCGGAGCGGGGATCGGAGCCGGCGAAGATCACCACCAGACGCTCGCGAGCCGACATGATGGCGTCCAGCAGCAGCTGGCGGTCCTCGCTCCGCACGTCATGATCGCCGATCCACTCATCGTCGGCGAGGACGTTGTCGCCGTCCGGCGGCTGCTTCCGAGGGAAGACGCCATCGTCGACTCCAAGCAGGCAGACGACGCGATGCGGCACTGATCGCATCGGAAGCATGGTGCAGACCGTTAAGGTGCCGGTGCGGAAGTTCGCTCTGCTCGCTCGTCCCCGGAATGCGTCGCTGAGCAGTGCCGACACCTCAGCCAGGCTCAGTGCCACATCGCCTCCTTGGTCGGCGGCCAAGGCCAGCTCACCCAGCTGTTGGTAGGCGTGGCTCACTTGCCAGCTATCTGTTGCTGGGACAGCTGCCAGCAGCTCGATCGCTTGCTTGAAGAGCTCGACCCATGCAGTGAGGGGTTGGGTTGCGTGGCACGCTTCGGTCAGCAGGCTGACCCGTGCCACCAACTCGGCGAGACGTCCAACAAGATCAACATCAGCGGCGTCGACATCGTCCAGTGGCAGCGTGGTCCCGATGAAATGCTGGCCTGTCTCATCCATCGTCACGCCGAGCAAGAGCCGCTCAATCCCGGCGGACCACGTGTTCTGCCGAAACTGCCCCATCTGGAACCTGCGGCGATGGGCGGCGTCGAAACCCCACCGAACCCCAGCACGTGGCACAAGGTCGTGCAGCCGGTCCAGGTCGTCCTGGCTGAACCCGAACTTCCGGGCCACCGGCGGGGCGGCGCACAAGTCCAACAAGGCGCTGGCCTCGAAGCGCGAGTCGGCGAGCGCGACTAGCCGGCTGACAAGGGCCAGCAGCGGGTTCAGCTGGCGCAGTGATCGGTCGGCCAGCCGTACCCGGAGCCGATGCCCAGGATGCTCAGCTTGGGCATCTGGTGTATCGAGTCCGAAGGAGGCGGCGATCAGCGGCGCGAAGGTCTCGATGTCGGGGCACATCACGACGATGTCCCGGGGCTCGAGTGTGGCATCGTCAGCGAGGAGGCCAACGAGCACTTCCCGCAGCACTTCAACCTGGCGATCGGGGCCGTGGCAGGCGTGGAACTGCACACTGCGGTCATCGTCTTCGAGAAGTGGTCGCTCCGCCACCGGTCGGGCTGCGCAGTTCGCCGCTAGGTCGGACTGGAGCCAGCCGAGCAAGGACGCCTGTTCAGTGGAATGGAGGGCCTCGTGATGGACATCCACGGCATCCAGGCTGGTCCTGGTGAGCGCGAGTTGCAGCTCGCGTACGTCACGGCCGAGATAGGCGAGCAGCCGATGGCGAACTAAGGATTGTGTGGAGTCATCCGCGCGTCGCGATACGGGCGGTGGGCCGAGTCCGTTGCAATGGGTGACAGCCTGCACGCTCGCCCAGAGTGCGGGTGAGGGGTGTGCTAGCCAGAGATGGACGTCGCGCTGGTCGGCGAGTGCGGAGAGTACGAGCAGGTGGTCAGGATCCAGCCGGGTGGCGCCGAAGACCGATAGCCGTTCCGGGAGGTCACTGCTGTCCGGCTCGAGCCGGAGCCTGGCTACCGCTGCGTGCACCCGCTCGGCCGGGCTCGGTACACCGAGCTCATTGCGCAGCCGCCGCCAGAGTTCGGCCTGCCAGGCGCGGTCGGCCGGAAGCGGCGATCCCGAGGCGTCGATGTCGTCGCCCTTCGACCAGCTGTCGATCATGGTCGGTCGGGTCGCGGCGTAACGGGCGAAGAGTCCGGCCAGATGTCGCGCGGTCGACCAGCGCCGTCCGACGCGGAGTTGGTCCAGCCCGCCGGAGTGCCTGGCGCCGAGATAGTGCCAGAGCAACGTAGCCCACGGTTCGCCACGGCAGCCATCGATCACGCGAAGTAGCGGCCACACGGCGCGGTGTGGCTGCCACGGATCGATGTCCCCCTCATCCGCACTGCCGGCAAGGGCACGAGCCACCAGTCGTCGAGGCGAAGGAAAGTCCACGCCTGTGCAGACGCCATCGCCGCGACCTGGTGCAGCCCCCAGGCGTTGCGCAAGTCCCTGAGACAGCCATCGTTCGACGCCCCGCGTTGGCACGCTGATGATCTCCGTGGCAAACGGATCAGGCAGCGGAGTATTGAGCAGATCCCCGAGAGCAGTGACCAACCGGTCGGCACGCTCGGCGCGATGCAAGTAGAGCGTCATGGCCGCGAACAACATTAAGGCGGAACGCTGACACCTGCGGCGCCTTTTCCTCAGACGCTCACCAATCGACCTCCTATGAGGACGGATCGGAATTCGCAGAATCGCCCCAGCCGTGAGACAGAAGGGGTCACGAGCGACATCGGCCGAACTCGTGTCGCTCGTGACCACTTTCGCCAAGAAAGGGACCAGTCTGGCGGCCACTATTGGGCCATGACCTTCATGATCATCCGTGCCGAGCCGGAGGACTGGGAGGCCCATCGCGCCATTCGGCTGCGCTCGCTTCGTGAGGAGGCCCATGCGTACGCCGCGGACTGCCAGACCGAAGCCCGCTACCAGCCGCACCTGTGGAGGCAGCGGTTAGCAACCGCATTCAGCTATCTGGCATTCGATGATGATCATGATCTGGTGGGCACTGCGACCGGCCTGTGGACGAGGGACGGCGACATGCACATCGTCGGGATGTATGTCGCACCCGTGGCACGCGGGCTGGGCTGCGCTCACCAGCTACTCGACGTGATCGCTGATCTTGCCATCCGGCGCCGAGGCAAACGGCTGGTGCTCGAGGTGGCCGAGTCCAACGTGCGTGCCAGCCGTTGCTACCACTCGTATGGCTTTCTCGAGACCGGTCGCCGGCGCCAGATGGATCGGGACCCCAGCATCACTGAAATCGAGTTGGAGTATCCGCTGCCCGCTGAACAAGCAATCAGAGATCGTCGGTGAGGGCCCTTAAGGTGTCCCTGTGCTTGAAGCCCTGACGCGAACGTTGTCGCCCGACGCGTTGCTGGATGATCTCGACCCGGAGCAGCGACAGGTGGCGACCGCGCTCAGCGGACCGGTTGCCGTCATCGCAGGAGCCGGCACAGGCAAGACCCGGGCGATCACCTACCGGATCGCGTACGGGGTCGCCAGCGGGGCGTACAACCCCACATCGGTCCTTGCTGTGACTTTCACCACTCGCGCGGCGGGCGAACTGCGCGGCCGGTTACAACGACTCGGCGCGCAGGGCGTTCAGGCCCGGACATTCCACTCAGCCGCCTTACGGCAGGCTCAGTACTTCTGGCCGCAGGTCTATGGCGGCGACCTACCCCAAGTGCTGGCCAATAGGATGCCGCTGGTTGCCGAGGCTGCGAGCCGGCTGCGGGTCAAGATCGACACGCCCGGCCTGCGTGACCTGGTCGCTGAAATCTCATGGGCCAAGGTGAGCAACGTCAGCGCGGAGGACTATCCCCGCTTGGCCGGGCAGCACAACCGTCGGATCGCCTCCTACGACCCGGAGACCGTCTCCCGCATCTTCGCGGCGTACGAAGATGCCAAACGCGATCGCACCCGGATCGACTTCGAAGACATCCTGCTGTGCGCTGCCGCGCTGATGTCAGAGCACCTCGAAATCGCCGACACGATCCGCCGGACCTACCGACATTTGGTGGTCGATGAGTACCAGGACGTAAGCCCACTGCAGGAGGCGCTGCTGAACCTGTGGCGTGGTGACCGAGCTGAGTTGTGCGTGGTTGGTGATCCGGCGCAAACCATCCACTCTTTCGCTGGAGCCCAGGCCAGCTACCTCACGGGGTTCGGCCAACGTTTTCCAGATGCCACAGTGATTCGCCTCGTGCGTGACTACCGCTCGACGCCCCAGGTTGTGCGATGCGCCAACTCGATCATGGCAGCCACCGCCAGCGAGGAGCCAAAGGGAGACAGCTTCAAGCCCGTGACTCTCCAGGCACAGCAGCCCTCGGGACCAGACGTTGAATTCGTCGAGTCGCAGGACGAGTCGGCTGAGGCCGCCGGGGTCGGCGACTGGCTGGCCCAACAGGCCCAGGCCGGAGTTGACTTTCGCGACATGGCCGTGCTGTTCCGCATCAACGCGCAGTCACCCGCGATCGAGCAGGCGCTCGCCGACCGCAATATTCCTTACCTGGTGCGCGGTGGCGAACGCTTCTATGAACGGCCCGAGGTACGCCAGACCTTGCTGACCCTCCGGATGAGGGCGCGGGCGATGACCGGCGCTGAGCAGGGGAGTGCGGTGGAGCAAATGAAGGAGCTACTCCTCACCCTAGGGTGGACCCAGCAGCCTCCCGAAGGTGGCGGGGCACTGCGTGAACGTTGGGAGTCACTGGCCGCGTTGCTGAGCGTGGCAGATGACCTACAAACGGAGGCAAACGCCACCGCTGAGCTGGCTCCGCGACTCGAGAGGGCTCAGCCAACACTCACCCTGCAGGCTGTCTCGGCCGAGCTAGACCGTCGTGCCGAGGCGCAACACGTTCCAGCGGCGCAAGGTGTCACCGTCTCTACGCTGCATTCGGCAAAGGGCCTGGAATGGAACGCCGTGGCGTTGCTTGGCATCCATGAGGGGTCACTCCCATTCATCTTGGCCACCTCCCCAGAGCAGATCACCGAGGAACGGCGGCTGCTCTACGTCGGTGTGACCCGTGCCCGGCGACTGCTGCGGATTTCCTGGTCCAGAACACGAAACGGCAATGGGCACCCGCGTGCGCCCTCGCATTTTCTCGAGCCGGTGCTGCCCGATTCTCTGCGGGCACCAGCCAACACACCGCGCCCTCGGCGGTCCACCCGGAAATCGGCGCTCTCGCTGCACTGCCGGTCCTGCGGCCGATCGCTATCGGGGGCCGCCGAACGCAAGATCGGTCGGCATCTTGACTGCCCAGCGACGTTCGACGAAAAGACGATGGCGCTACTCCGCGAGTGGCGACGCCAGGAAGCGGCCGACCAGAAACTGCCCGCCTACTGTGTCTTCACCGATGCCACGCTGATAGCCATTGCCGAGGCGCGACCCAGCAGCGTGAGGGACCTGGTCAAGGTGCAGGGCCTTGGTCCGACGAAGGCAGACAAGTACGGCGAGCACCTGCTGGCGATCATCGCTGCCGAGGCCGACCGTACGAGATCATCTTCGTGACGCTAGATGCCCGCCGCCGTGCCCGAGCCAGGCAGGCCAACAAGCGCCAGTCTCCGCGAGCGTAGTAAGCAATCCAATACGGAGCGAGTCGACGCGCACTTGTCGGCGAGCGAGGACGAGGTAGATGGCTTACTGGCGCGATCCGGAGCCAGCGGTAGCGAGCAATCGAACCGTCCCATGCTGGCAAAAAAGTGTTTGCATCGTTTTGCGATACTCCCCTAGGGTTGACGAGGACCTTTTGCTCAACCTGGGCACAAGGCCGCCCATCGCCAGCCTGGACGTGCGAGAGGAGGGTTTGGTGCATATCTTGCGGATCAGCGGCACAGTCACCGCTCGGCTGAACATGCCCGAACTCCATCTGTTTTCGCGCGCGTTCATGCCCGCCATGCCAGCCGCTTCACAGATCTCGCCCAATGGCACGCGAGATGCTCATCGCATCCAGCCGGTCACAAGCCACATCAGCTGGCGCCGAAGGGGAGAGCTCTGCCTCCAGACCAGCACTGCGACAGCCGACGTACAGGGCGCACGTGTCGCCGGATTCGGCGATTACGACGTCACCGACACCAAGTTCTCGACCCGTTTGGGACCACCCTCCTGTAGTCCGCCGGTGTAATCCACACCGCCGCCTCCAGGCCGTGACTCCCAGACATCCGGGACTCACGGCCTTCGTGTTTCCCGGCCAGATTCGAGGAGCCCTCACATTAAGGGCATCTCATGATCAGAAAAGTAGGCCGACATGTATGACGCAGGAGGTGGCCCGATGGTCGTTCCCCGGGGCATCGCCGAACTGCCCTGTCGACTGGTGGATCCGGATCTGTTCTTCGCAGAGGCACCTGCCGATGTCGAGGAGGCAAAGGCACTGTGTTTGGACTGTCCAATTCGGGAGGCGTGCCTGGCTGGTGCGCTGAAGCGACGTGAGCCGTGGGGCGTCTGGGGCGGGGAGTTGTTCGTTGCCGGCGTAGTTGTGGCTCATAAGCGGCCGAGAGGTCGTCCCCGGAAGTATCCGGTCAGTGACCCTTTTGCTCCGGCGGCGAAGGACGAGGCAGCGGCATGACTCATCGCGGGATGCGTCGAATCAACAAAAGTTGCGGCGATTCTCCCGTACGGCGCAGCAGTGTGCCGATAGCATCATCGCGGCTTGCATCATCAACACGCGGCACAGCCTCGAGGCTCCCCTTCGGGTCGGCAGTGGAGTCCTGGCCTCCCCAGCCAAGTGCGTGCCCGCGACCCAGCCCCCACGC
>DASUYM010000010.1:0-7657 GCA_036377435.1 Propionibacteriaceae bacterium | reverse complement strand
CCGCGATGACCGCCTGACAGCTGAATCGGCAAAGGTGGCGCGGCCGGTCGCATACCGGCGCATCGTTGCCAGCCTATGCACTGCGCTGCTCCTTCTCTTGTCAAGCTGTGATGTCGGTAAGAACTCGGACAGCCAAAGAGGCGCCAGTCAGCCCCCGTCTAACGCAGTCTGCCTTGATGCTCAGCGAGCAGCTTTTCCGGGGCTAGTTGACGGGTGGCGCAAGCTGGCAATCGCAATAACAGCCGCCGACAACGGCGCTCCCCCGAACGCCCTGGAGCCTTGGACGAGCGCGCTCGCTAAGGCGCGCGCCAGCATGGCAAAGGCGGGCTGCCCGGACCCTCCGCGGGAACTGGAGCCACTCACATCATTTACCGCAGACCGCGAGGAGAACGCGGGCCAGATAACCGTGGATCAGGCCCGCAGCCTCGGTGGGCTCCTGAGCGAGCTTCGGAAAAAATTGCAGGTGTCGCCACTTGAATTTGACGAGCGACTTCTCGACTTGCCGATGACATGCGCCGAGATCAGCCCGAAAGTGAGTGCAACCTATGCGCTGCGAAGCGTTGCCACTCGTACCGGTCGTGACGTCTGGGCGGTCATTTCTGTTCGGAACAAGAGCAGCCGGGGTGTATACGTGGCCGCCGATGGACACCTGGCTGCTAGCCACCCGGCGAAGGGGAGCCCGGGACGTATGGCGTGGCAACCAACGTCACCGGGTGTGTACGCCGGTCCGCTTCGAACCAGTAAGCATCCCCTGCTGCGCCCCGACGGCGAGCGCCTGCACCTCACCTCCGATGGCCGGGCAACCTCTTTGGCTGTCACCCTGGCTGTCGGCTTCTCGACTGGACGGAGTGACTGTCCAATCCCTGCCCGACGAACCGGCGGAGCGATCACGGCCGCCGCCGCCGGAGATATCGCCTGCGACCCCAACAACCCGTCCTATAACAAAGGACGCGGGATGGCCAACCGCTGCCATCACAAAACCACATCCGATCTGGTCAAGAAGATCGACCCGGACGCGGTCTTCGCACTGGGAGACTTGCAGTACCAAGCTGGCTCGCTGGCCAATTTTGAAGAGTCCTATAACCCGACCTGGGGACGTTTTAAGGACATCACCTACCCCGTACCGGGCAATCATGAATACGGAAGCCCGGGGGCCGAAGGCTACTTTGCCTACTTCGGATCCCGGGCCACCCCGCTGGATCCTGACTGTGTGGCGAATTGCCGTGGCTACTACAGCTTCGACCTGGGTGCGTGGCACGTGGTCAGTTTGAACGTCAACTGCAGCGAGCTCCCGGGCGATGACGGGTGTGACCGCCGGTCGGCACAGAATCGATGGCTGCAGAAGGACCTCAAGGCTGCCAACAGGACCACAGCATGCACGGTCGTACTCATGCACGAGCCCCGGTGGAGCAACAGCCATTGGCGATCCCCTGAGCTGAACGCGCTGGTCAGAACCATGCATCAAAACGGCGCTGACCTGCTGATCAGCGGAGACTCACATAGCTACGAACGCTTCGCCCCCCAAGACCCGGCCAGCCAGGTCGACAACACCCGCGGCATCACTCAGATCGTCGTCGGAACTGGCGGTGCACATTTCACCGAGTTGCATTCACCCGCGCCCAACAGTGTCGTCGCCAAGTCGCAGGTCTTCGGCGTCCTCGAGTTGACCCTTCGGGATGGCAGCTACAAATGGACGTTCCGAGCGGACCCCTCAACCCCCTTCAAAGACTCTGGCAGCCGAGCCTGCCACTGACCTGATTCGGACATCAGCTATCTCGAGACGTCTACGAGTGCTGTTTGGCTGCGATTCGGTACTCGCGAGCCGTCCTGAGGCGGCAAACGTCCTCCGGGGAGGCGGTCTTCGCGTCGCCGACGTACTCGCGCGGAGCCCGCACATAGACTCGCCCGCATGAAAAACTTGCGGGAGCGCAGCGACCACCAGCCCCAGCGGCGAGCAGTGTCATGACAACTTCGATGGTCGACTGGACCGTGGCGCTGAACACGGCTACCAAGCTGGTCAAGCCCGGCCCGGAGATCTCCCGCGAAGGTGCCGCGGCAGTCGTCGCCGAGCTACGCAGCTTTGCAGCCCGCGCGGAGGCATACGTCCGCGAGGTCACCGGAATGGAAGCTGCCAGCAGTACAGCCCCCGTACTGGTTGTCGATCGGCCACGTTGGATTCAGGCCAACTTGGACGGCTTCCGTCAGATCCTGGTGCCGCTCAACGCCAAGATGATTGAGCGGATGAAACAGTCAAATCCCACCATCGCAAGCCTGGGTCCTCGAATCACAGGCGTCGAAGTGGGCGCGCTGCTCAGCTATCTGTCGTCGAAGGTCCTCGGTCAGTTCGACCCGTTCTTTCCGGGACCCAACGCCGACGCCCCCGGGGGTCGCCTGTTACTCGTTGCACCCAATATCGTCTCCATCGAACGCGAGCTCGATGTCGAACCCGCCGACTTCCGGCTCTGGGTCTGCCTGCACGAGGAGACTCATCGGGTGCAGTTCGGTGCAGTTCCGTGGCTGCGTAGTTATCTCAACGCTCAGATCGCCACGATCGTCGACTCGGCCGAGCTGGATCCGACGATCGTGGCCCAGATGTTGCGGGACGCGCTCAGGCGTGTCATCGAGGGGGTCATGCAGAATCAAGAGGTTTCGATCATCGACCTCGTCCAGACACCAGCGCAGCGGGAAACGGTCGAGCGGGTGACGGCAGTGATGTCACTGCTGGAGGGTCACGCAGATGTCGTCATGGATGGGGTCGGTCCCGAAGTCATTCCCACTGTGGAAACCATCCGGGCCAAATTCACGGTACGCCGGCAGGGTCAGGGCTTCGACAAGATCATCCGCAAGCTGCTCGGGCTGGACGCCAAGATGCGTCAATATCGCGACGGGGCCAAATTCTGTCGCGCGGTGATGGCCGAAGCGGGAATGTCGGGGCTGAACAAGGTCTGGACCTCACCGGAGACGCTGCCAACATCCTCAGAGATCTCCAACCCGCGGCTCTGGTTGGCGCGCATGCACCCTGAGCTGACTACCAGCTGAGCCGCAGCACCGGTGGCTTATCGGGAGCTTGGCACAGCCAGCCTGGTGGTCGTTCAAGCGGTCGACGCAGCGCTGAACAACGAGGACAAGCATCTCCTCATCGCCTGCTCGGGCGGCGCTGACTCGTTGGCACTTGCGTTCGCTGCGCGTTATGTGGCGATTCGGCGGTATCTCGAGTACGCGGCGGTTGTGATTGATCATGGACTCCAGGACGGATCTGGCGATGTTGCCGCTAGCGTCGAACAGCAACTCGCCCGCCTTGGCTACGACGATGTGGCTGTCATCACGGTTGAGGTCGGCCAATCGGCGGCCGGGCCCGAAGCGGCAGCCCGAGAGGCTCGCTACCGCGCCCTCGACGCCGAGGCCCGAGCGCGTTCTGCCACGGTGTTGATCGGTCACACCCTCGACGATCAAGCCGAGACCGTATTGCTGGGCCTGGCCCGTGGGTCAGGCAGCAGGTCACTGGCCGGGATGCCACCCCGGGCCGGGCACCTGCTGCGGCCATTCCTTCACCTCCGCCGTGAAACGACCGAACGGGCCTGTGCAGAGCAAGGACTCGACCCGTGGCAGGACCCACACAACACAGATCGCCGGTTTACCCGAGTGCGGGTACGCGAAAGCGTGTTGCCTACGCTGGAGACCGAGCTTGGTCCCGGCGTTGCCGAGGCCCTGGCCCGGACTGCTGAGCTGTTGCGCGACGACACTGCACTGCTCGATCGGCTTGCCGCGGAGGCATACCGCACAGCGGAGGGGCTCGGCGGCACGGACACTTTGGACTGCGCCGCCCTGGAATCCCAACCACCCGCGCTGCGCCGCCGGATCCTCCGGCTGTGGTTGTTGGCCCACGGCATCGGTGACCTCACGCTGCGGCATATCAGCGCCGTGGAATCTCTGGTGATCGGCTGGCATGGCCAGAAGTCCATTCAGATACCCGGGGCAACTGTCACGCGCAACGCGGGACGGCTTCGGGTCGGCTGATCCGCCCGTAGCAACGCTGCTGCCCGGTCCGCGGGGGCGTTGATCCTGTGGCAGGCTGAGGCCCGTGGACGACACCCATCTCGACGGTGATTTGATGCACGTCCTCGTAACTAAGGAGGAACTAGCAGACCGGATCACCGAGCTCGCGGCCGAAATTGATCGGGACTACGCAGGTAAGGACCTGCTCCTCGTCGGCGTGCTCAATGGAGCCGTCATGGTGATGGCTGATCTCTCCCGCGCGCTCACGATGCACTGCCGGATGGACTGGATGGCTGTGTCGTCCTATGGCTCAGGTAGCCAGTCCTCGGGCGTGGTACGGATCCTCAAGGATCTGAGCACCGACGTGACGGGACTGGACGTGTTGCTCGTCGAGGACATCATCGATACCGGGCTGACCTTGTCGTACCTGGTCAGCAACCTGCGCTCCCGCGGACCCGCAAGCCTGAACGTCCTGACGGTATTCAGAAAGCCCGAGGCGGCGCGGAATCCTGTCGATATCGCCTACGTCGGATTCGACATCCCCAATGAGTTCGTGGTCGGCTACGGCCTGGATTACGACGGGCTCTACCGCAATCTGACCTCGGTCGGGGCGCTCTCGCCCCACATTTACAGCTAAGCGATATGCGCCCTGAGCCTTTTTTCTACGCGCACTGAGCCTTCCGAAGGGCACCGATGCTGTGTTTCGACAGGCTCAGCGCGCATGACGACGTGGTCGAGACACGCGCCAGCCAAGGTTGGACGTGAACGATAGCCTTGACAGGAGGATCTCCCAGATCTCCATACCTCACTAGGCAGGTCATGAACCTACGACGGATATTCCGCTCACCCCTCGCGTGGATCGTCCTTGCGGTCATCGCGATCGGTCTGCTGATCGACTTCAGCCAGCGGGTGACCAGCGGATATAAGGAAGCGCCGACCTCTCAGGTGGTCTCGATCATCGACGGCAACGAGCCGTTGAGCGAAGTCATCTTGATCGATAAAGAACAAGAAATTCGCGTCACCGTGAAAGACGCCAACAAGACCGGCTACAAGGCAACCTGGGTTGGCAACCAGAGTGACCAACTGATCATCCGTCTCAACCAACGAGTGGCGGAGAAGACGCTGGATCAGTGGAAGGGTGAGAACGCAACCCCAGGCTTCTTCAGTTCCCTGCTTGGCACGCTGATCCCGTTCATCATCATCGGGGTGCTGTTTTTCTTCCTGCTGAACTCCGTTCAGGGTGGCGGAAGCCGGGTCATGCAGTTCGGCAAGTCGAAGGCAAAGATCGCCAACAAGGACACCCCGAAGACCACGTTCCGTGACGTCGCCGGGTGCGAAGAGGCCATCGAAGAGCTGGAGGAGATCAAGGAGTTCCTTGCCGAGCCGGCGAAGTTCCAGGCCGTCGGCGCCAAGATCCCCAAGGGTGTGTTGCTGTACGGCCCGCCTGGCACCGGCAAGACGCTGCTCGCCCGAGCGGTCGCCGGCGAGGCTGGAGTGCCGTTCTATTCCATCTCCGGCTCTGATTTCGTTGAGATGTTCGTCGGCGTCGGGGCCTCCAGGGTCCGCGATCTGTTCGAACAGGCGAAGGAGAACGCACCTGCAATCGTCTTCATTGACGAGATCGATGCGGTGGGTCGGCACCGTGGTGCCGGTATGGGCGGCGGCCACGACGAGCGTGAGCAGACGCTCAACCAGCTGCTCGTCGAGATGGACGGCTTCGACGTACGCGGTGGCGTGATCTTGATCGCTGCCACCAACCGGCCGGATGTCCTCGATCCGGCGCTGTTGCGCCCTGGCCGGTTCGACCGGCAGATCTCGGTTGAGGCGCCTGACCTGAGGGGCCGCTACTACATCTTGAAGGTGCACGCCGAGGGCAAGCCGATGGCACCGGACGTCGATCTGGAAGCCGTCGCGCGGCGTACGCCAGGGTTCACCGGCGCGGATCTGGCCAATGTGTTGAACGAGGCAGCATTGCTCACCGCGCGACAGAACGCCCGCATGATCACCAACGAGTTCCTCGACGAGGCGATCGACAGGGTCGTCGCTGGCCCGCAGAAGCGCAGCCGACTGATGAACGACAAGGACAAGTTGGTGACCGCCTATCACGAGGGCGGACACGCGCTGGTCGCTGCGGCGCTGCCTGGCACTGACCCGGTGCAGAAAGTCACCATCCTGCCGCGCGGCCGGGCTCTCGGCTACACCATGGTGCTGCCGGAACAGGACAAGTACGCCAATACCCGGGCGGAGCTGCTCGACCAGCTGGCGTACATGATGGGCGGCCGGGCGGCGGAGGAGCTGGTTTTCCACGACCCGACCACCGGGGCCAGCAACGACATCGACAAGGCGACAAACCTGGCACGCGCCATGGTCACCCAGTACGGGATGACCGAGCGGCTGGGAGCGATCAAGCTCGGATCCGGCGACGCGGAACCGTTCCTGGGCCGCGACATCGGTCACGGCCGGGACTACTCCGAGGAGGTCGCCGCAATCGTCGACGAGGAGGTCTCCAGACTGATCAGCAACGCCCACCAGGAGGCGTTCGACATCCTCAACGAGAACCGCGATGTCCTCGACGACCTGGTGCGCGCGCTGTTTGAGCAGGAGACCCTGGATCGGGAGGAAGTGGCTGCGGTCTTCCAGCCGCTACGGCTGTGGCCGAAACGACCCCCGTGGACCGGTTCGGACGAGCGTGTTCCCTCGGCCATCCCGCCGGTGACGCCTCCGCCGCCTTCGATCAACGGTCAGAAGGGCGGAAACGGCCACGCCGGCAGTGGTCAGGCACCGGGCTCAGGCCATCAGATTCCGGCCGGCGGCGCAGCGCAACCTCCGGGGCATTCGCCGGTTCCCTCGCAGCTGCCAGCCACAGGTGATTCCGACTCGCAGCCGCAAAGAGGCCCGGACTTTCGGTGACCGACCTTGAGGAGGCCGCCGACATTAGTCGTGACGGCGCCAGCAGCATGCGGGGCATCGACCCGATTCACTTCCCGGAGCGGGTCGGAGAGTTCGACCATCCACGCATCGTGGCTGCGGTACGCGAGATCCTGATCGGGATCGGCGAGGATCCGGATCGGGAGGGCTTGCGTGAAACCCCGGAGCGGGTCGCGCGGGCGTACGCGGAGATGTTCGGCGGCCTGAGACAGGATCCGGAGAAGGTCCTGGCCACCGTCTTCGACCTCGGCCACGACGAGTTGGTCCTGGTCAAGGACATTGAAGTATGGAGCTGCTGCGAACACCACCTGGTGCCATTCACCGGCGTCGCCCATGTCGGCTACATCCCCAACCGAGACGGCAGGATCACCGGCCTCAGCAAGCTCGCTCGCCTCGTTGACATCTACGCCAAGCGGCCCCAGATCCAGGAGCGACTGACGACTCAGATCGCCGACGCCATCAACCGCATCCTGGAGCCGCGCGGGGTGATTGTGGTGATTGAATGCGAGCACCTCTGCATGACTATGCGCGGTGTCCGCAAGCCGGGCTCCAAAACGATCACCAGCGCAGTACGCGGTCAGTTGCGCAACGCTGCGACTCGCGCCGAGGCTATGGGCCTGATTACCAGCTGAATCACCCAACGTGTCTGCGGGCTCGTGCCTGCCCCTCCTACTTCCGGAAACCGGTCGAAAACCACACGAATCTCGGCCGAAACACTGTTGTCTCTGACCAC
>DASUYM010000009.1:0-41985 GCA_036377435.1 Propionibacteriaceae bacterium | reverse complement strand
CCGTCGCTTGGTGCAGGCTGTCCCTCAGGTAAGACCGACGGCATGCCTTGAGGCTAGTGCCGTGCCAGACAGATTCCCTCGAAACTTCACTCCAGCCGACCCTGCTGCACTCGACTCAGGCGTGATCTGTGCGACGCGGCTCTCGCTGGAGTGAGGTTTCCAGGGTTTTGCTGAGGCACCGCGACGCCTCGGCGATGCCTCTGGCGCCCGCCAGTGCTCCACCGCGGGCCAGCGCTGCATCCATGATCACCGCCACGCAGCGTCGGTCGTGGGACGGAGGCGTGGATCTTCACCGACAGCCTGTTGCGAGGCGATCCTCCGCACGTCTTCGAGGACGGCTGCCAGCGGCGCACCTTCATCCATGTGTCCCGACGTGGCAGCCGCAGTGCTCGCCGCTCTTCGCACCCAGCTACCGGCAGGGCTGACGCCGCTGAACATCGGGACGCCATGGGTGATGACGATCGGCGAGATGGCGACGGAGCTCAGCCGTGAGCTGAGCGGCCCGCCGCCGGTCGTGACCGGCGAGTATCGGCTTGGCGACGTACGGCATATCACCACCAACCGTTCGGCTGCCGAGCAAGTGCTCGGCAGGCGAGCCCAGATCGACCTCGCAACCGGCCTCGCCGACTTGTCAGCGTTGGTCGCCGGACCAGCCACTGGCGCTGACAAGTCGGTTAAGGGATGAGGATCAGCTTTCCGCGAGCGTGTCCGTCCTGGATGATCTGGTACGCCTCCGCTGCTCGCTCGAACGGGAACGTCTGGAATTTGACCACCAACTTGCTCTGTTCCAGCAGTTCGGCCGCTTCCGAGAGAGCCTTCATGGGCTGGCTGTCGGGTCCGCTACCGCTCACCCGCGCTCCGGATGCGGCGGCTCCGAAGTTGGCGATCGAGACGACCTGAGCCGGCTCTGGTGCGAGGCTGATCAAATCCTCAATCGGAGTTTTGCCAGCCGTGTCGAGGACAGCGTCGATCTTGTCGACCACTAACGCCCTGGCCCGCTCCACCATGCCTTTGCCATATACGATCGGGATGGCGCCGATCTCGCGGAGGTAGTCCTGGTTGGCCTCACTCGCTGATGCGATCACAGTGGCGCCCCGCGCCTTGGCGATCTGGCTGGCGGTAGCGCCTACCCCGCCGGAGCCTCCGTCGATGAAGAGCGTAGTTCCTTCGGTCACGCCCAGTAGGCGCAGCACCCGCTCGGCAGCCTCGGCGACAGTTCCAACTCCTGCCGCAACGGCCCAGTCCACCGATGCCGGCTTGCGGGCCCACGAATTGAGGACCGCGTACTCGGCTTGAGTGTTGCGGCCCAAACCAAACACGTCATCGCCGACCGCCACTCCCGTCACGCCCTCTCCCACCTCGTCAACCATGCCGGAGGCGTCGAACCCTGGGTAGCCGATCCCCTCCAGCGGCTTGCCCTCCGCGTAGATCCCCGACAGGAGCTTCCAGTCGATCGGATTAATGCTCGCCGCCCGCACCACGATGCGAATCTGTTCCGGTCCCGCATGCGGCTCGGGCGCCTCGCCCAACCTGAGAACCTCCGGCCCGCCGTACTCGGTGTACTGAAGCGCAAACACATATCCCCCTTTTTTGGTGCTCCATTAGTAGCAGCCCGACTATTTCCTGTCGCCCTTAGCAGCCTCTATGCCGCCAGAGAGAGCGGCCACGAACGCCTCCGGCGGCACCTCAACCCGGCCGACCATCTTCATTCGTCTCTTGCCCTCTTTCTGCTTCTCGAGCAGTTTGCGCTTCCGGGTGATGTCGCCGCCATAGCACTTGGCCAGCACATCCTTGCGCATGGCCCGAACGGTCTCGCGGGCGATCACGCGCGAGCCAATGGCGGCCTGCACCGGAACCTCGAATTGCTGCCGCGGGATCAGCTCCTTCAACTTAGCCGTCATCGTCACGCCGTACGAATAGGCCTTGTCCTTGTGCACGATCGCGGAGAACGCATCGACCGGCTCTCCCTGCAACAAGATGTTGACCTTGACCAGGTCGGCAGGTTGTTCGCCGGACGGCTCGTAGTCCAGGCTGGCATAGCCCCTGGTACGGGACTTGAGGGCATCGAAGAAATCGAAGACGATCTCGGCCAGCGGCAGCGTGTAGCGGATTTCGACCCGATCTTCTGACAGATAGTCCATTCCATGCTGGATGCCGCGACGGTTCTGGCACAGCTCCAGGATGGTGCCGATGTAGGTCGCCGGAGCCAAGATCGTGGCCTTCACGACCGGCTCGTACACCTCGGCGATCTTGCCGCCTGTCGGATACTCGGAGGGGTTCGTCACTTCGCGTTCGGTGCCATTCTCCATGATCACGCGGTAGACCACATTGGGCGCAGTGGAGATCAGATCAAGATCAAATTCGCGCTGCAGGCGCTCGCGCACGATCTCCATATGCAGCAGGCCGAGGAAGCCGATCCGGAATCCAAAGCCCAGCGCGCTTGAGGTTTCCGGCTCGTACCTCAGCGCGGCGTCGTTTAGCTGGAGCTTGTCCAAGGCGTCGCGCAGCTCGGGATAATCGGCTCCGTCAATCGGGTAGAGGCCGGCGAACACCATCGGCTTCGGAGGCCGATAGCCACCGAGATCGTGAGAGGCCGGCCGGTTCAGCGAGGTAATGGTGTCGCCTACCCGAGACTGCCGAACGTCCTTTACGCCGGTGATCAGATAGCCGACCTCACCAACTCCCAGAGAGGCAGCCTTGATCGGCTCTGGGGAGATCACGCCGACCTCCAACGTTTCGTGCGCGGCCTTGGTCGACATCATCAAGATGCGCTCACGATGGGATAGCGCGCCGTCCACCACGCGTACATAGGTGACGACTCCTCGGTATGTGTCGTAGACAGAGTCAAAGATCAATGCTCTGGCCGGCGCCGTGGGATCACCGATTGGCGCCGGAATCTGGGCGACGATCTCTTCCAACAACTGCGCCACGCCCTCGCCGGTTTTTGCGGAGACACGAAGCACCTCACCTTGATTACAGCCGATGATCTTGGCCAGCTCGGCGGCGTACTTATCCGGCTGCGCGCTGGGCAGGTCGATTTTGTTCAAGACCGGGATGACGTGCAGGTCGGCATCCAGAGCCAGATAGAGATTGGCAAGAGTTTGTGCCTCAATGCCCTGTGCCGCATCGACCAGAAGCACAGCACCTTCGCAGGCGGCCAGGGAGCGGGATACCTCATAGGTGAAGTCGACATGTCCCGGCGTGTCGATCATGTTCAGGACATACGTCTCACCTCCACCGGGCTCAGCAATGTTGCCACGAGTCCTCCAGGGCATCCGAACGGCCTGGGACTTGATGGTGATACCGCGCTCGCGCTCGATGTCCATCCGATCCAGGTACTGGGCTCGCATCGAGCGCTCGTCCACGACACCGGTGAGCTGCAGCATCCGGTCGGCCAAAGTGGACTTGCCATGGTCGATGTGCGCGATGATGCAGAAGTTGCGGATGATTGACGGGTCGGTGCGGCCCGGCGCAGGCACGGACACGGGACTCACAACAACATCCTCACCTGATATGGCGAATTTGGCCCGCCGATGGCGCCGCTGGTAGCGTGGTCCGTCGCGCCTGCACAGCAGCGCCCCACCCAACATCACAGAAGAGTTTCAGAGGCCTGTCGTGGCGAACATCAAGTCCCAGCTCAAACGAATCAAGACCAACGAGAAGTCCCATGAGCGTAACAAGGCGACCAAGTCAGCGCTGAAGACTTCGATTCGTCGGTTCCGTGAGGCCGCGGCGGCTGGTGAGACCGACAAGGCCAAGGAACTCGCGTACGCCGCCTCGCGCGCGCTGGACAAGGCTGCATCCAAGGGTGTCATCCACAAGAATCAGGCGGCGAACCGCAAATCCGCGATTGCGTCCCAGGCAGCTGGACTGGCTGATCGACCCAGCACGAAGCGGACCAAGAAATAGTCCTCTGCGACCGGCGGCAGGGGTGACGTCCTCGCCAGCCTTGAGCAATAACTGGTTTCCTGGCGCCAGGGCACTAGTGCCTCAAGCGGGAAACGCTCAGCACTGCTCGCTCCAGGGCGTACGAGGCGTCGTCAGCAGCGCCCTTCACGTCGGCGTCCGCAATCGCGATCGCCTTGAGCGCCGAGGCTAGACTCCCCTGATCCCAGCCGCGCGCTTGGGAGCGCATCGACTTGAGCTTCCACGGCGGTACGCCGACTTCACGAGCAAGGTCTGCTTCTCGCTGCCCGCTGACCGCAGTGATCAACTTGCCAAGACCACGAATCCCGGATGCCAGGGCGCTGGTGATCAGCACTGGGGCCACACCTGTCGCAAGCGCCCAGCGGAGCTGTTCCATCGCAACGCCGGTACGCCCCGCCAATGCGGCGTCGGCTACGGCAAAGCTGGTCACCTCAGACCGGCCACCGAAGTAGCGGCGGACGTGATCGACCGTGATCGCACCACCCTCGCCATCCGCGAGGAGCTGTCCGACCGCCGCCGCCAGAGCGCGAAGGTCGTGGCCGACAGCGTCGACCAGCGCCGTCGCCGCACCTGCGTCAATCGAGCTGCCAGCTCGCTTGACTTCCGCTGACACGAACTGCGGCAGCTCCCATGGCTTCAGCGCTGCACATTCGATGACCTCAGCACCCGCGGATTTCAGCTTTTCGAGTAGTGCTCTGCCTTTAGGCACTCCGCGGTGCACGGCAATCACGGCGAGATCAGGCACCTGGGCGGCTGCCAGGTTCACCAGATCGACGTCGAGCTCCTGAGCCAGATTCTCCAGCTCTGTGATCACGGCAGCACGCTGGCTGGAGAACAGCGACGGACCAGTGATCTCCGCAAGCTTGCCGGAGTCCAGCCGAGCTGCTTCGATCTCGGAGACCTCGACATCGGGCGCCTCTGATCGCATCTGCTGCAGCAACGCCTCGACCGCACGGTCGGCAAAGAGTGCCTCTGGCCCGCTGATCAGCGCCAGCCGACCGAACGGAGATCTGCGTGCCGCCACGCAGCACAGCATGCCAGCCTCCAGCGACAATTTGTTCTCTGCTCGCGCGGCGCCCCCGGAAGCTGGTGCCGTCGTCGCTCCTCGCGACACAAGGTAATGGATTCCTCACTCCGCTCACGGGGCGTGTTTCGCTCATCACTCCCCCGATCACCAGCGGGCGCCTACCGACGCTCGCAGAGGCCGTTCTCTGCTCGCGCGGCGCCCCCGGGAAGCTGGTGCCGTCGTCGCTCCTCGCGACACAAGGTAATGGAATGCTCGCTCCGCTCACGGGGCGTGTTTCGCTCATCACTCCCCCGATCACCAGCGGGCGCCTACCGACCCTCGCAGGGGCCGTTCTCTGCTCGCGCGGCGCCCCGGGAAGCTGGTGCCGACCGACGCTCGCAGAGGATTTGGCTGGTATCGAGCGTCGTCTTCCCCAGGCATCCTCATGTTCCGCCCCGCAACACAAATCAGATTCGCGCCCGGCATGACTGGTGTTGATATACATGAGCCGGGAAACTGGATATGAGATGAAAGGGACGTTTGTGGTCGGGAAGTTGTGGTCCTCACTGTTTGGTCGGGTGGTTAGTGATCGGCAGGCTCCGACTGCCCCGAGCGACCCGGAGAAGAGTGCTGTTGAGGAGCCGGCGCTGGGCATGAAACTCACCGGCGATCCGCATCCACTCGACCGCCTGGTGAGCGTCCAGCCGAACACCGTTGTGGTCGTTTTCGAGCAGGACAGCGTCCCGCGACTCAAGTTTCCTGGCGACTACCTGACGCCCGGCTTGCTTCCCTCGCTGCGCCCCGTCCAGGTGCTGGCTGTCAACACCGCTCCCGTCGAGCTTGACGTGACAGTTGACCATCTCATCACGCTGGACGGCCATGAGATTGAGCGCTGCCTAGTCCGGGTGACCGTTCAGCTGACTGATCGCGACAACTACGCCTCCATAGCAGGTCTGGCCGCCGAGTACGGGACCGAGCTTGAGGCGTACCTGCTCCAGCGGGTGGAGACCGAGGTGGCCATGGAAATGCATGCCGCCGTCAAAATGAACCGGCTCGCGGACCTGCGTCGCCAAACGGTGCAACAAGTGCTGGCCGAGCGCTGGCTGCCTAGATCCTTCGCCGGAGGCGCGTTGGTGCGTCGCGAGTTCGCGGTCATCGAGGTCAGCTGGCCGAAGGACGTCGCCGTCTCGGTCCCGACCGCACAGACCAGCGCGCCGAAGGTGGACCAGACACCGTCAGTCTTCAAGCCACCGCCGGTCGCGCCTTCGGCGCCGACCTCGCCATCACTATTCGTTACCGAATTGACCATGGATGCCCGACTGCGCCGGATCTGGCGCCGCTACGCAGAGCCGGAGCTTCGCGCCATCGCCGGCGCCAAGGTCGGCAATTCGGCAACCGTTGTCGCCGTCGTCGATCGGGAACCCGGTGCCTATGAAGGAAGCCGGCTCCGCGAAGCCTTTGGTATCCATCTCGAAGATCGCAACGTGCACTTTGTAGCCGCCGTGGCGGATTCCTACGAGGACCTGGTGCTCGCGTGGTTCAAGCAGGTCGACGGCAGTCCCGGGCGATTGGTGTCCGTCCGATCGGTGGGTGACGACACCATCCTGCGGATCGGCGTCGATCATGCTCTGCGATCCGCGGAGGAGCGGGCGCGAGGATTATCGGTTGGCACCCAAGCAGACCGCGAGGCCCTACGACGGCTGGTACCCCACGAGCGGGTCGAGTTCGTGGCGGCGGACACGACGGGCTGATCCCATGAGCGTGAGCGGCACCCCGTCGTGACCAAGATCACGTACACCAATCCGCGCGCTGCGCGCCCGGACGTGGGGTCGCTCGGACCATCGACCGCCGAACGAGCGGAGGACTCCCGCAAGATCCGGATCGCCGCCACCATCCCGCTGGTCATCTCCCTCGGCGCCCAGTGGGTCTTCTTCATCCATTACTGGATCCCGGAGACGAGTGCCTTCCCGGCGCACGAACTGTGGCTCACGCAGCTCTCTCCGCTCGCCTCCGCCGCGCTGACCAGCGAAGGGCAGCCGCAGGTCCAGGCGCAGAATGGTCAGTGGGGACTTCCGGCGCTGGTACTGCTGGTGTGTGCGTTTGCACTGTTCTGGCTATCCCGTACCCGGCACTGGCTCGGCCGCACCGCGATGCTCGCCCCAGCAGCACTCGGCCTGGTAGCCGCCCTCGCAAGCGTCATTGCGCTGGCTGTGAAGGGTGAGTTGCGATCGACGACGGTCGGGGTAGCGCTGTTGATCACGTGGGTCTGGAGTGCTGGCTATGCCGCGCTTCACGGATTCCTCGACAACCTCGCCCCGACGCCTCCCAAGACCTGGCACAGCGGTCTGCCGCTCCTGGCCGCATACGCGATTATCGGCCCGGCTCCGACAGCGGTGGGTCGTTGGCTGTTCGCGCCCGAGCTGCGCGACGCCGCCGCAGCACTTCAAAACAACACGGTGGCACTGCGGCTGGCAGCTTTTTGGACGAGCAGCACTGCATTGCTTTACCTCTGCGGACTGCTGATCGGCGTCGCTGTTTGGGTTGCGTACCAGGCGTGGCCGCCGCGCCGCGACGCCGCGTTCCTCGGCCGCTGCCTGATCGTGATTGGAATCCTGATCGTTACTGGCGCGATCGGCTGGCCAGCGACGGCTCTCGCCGAAAAAAGGGTGGACCAGCTGACCTACGCCACCCCCGCCGATGAGGTGCACTTCACGTGCGGTTCATGGATCCTCGATCAGCCGACAGCTGTCTCCCGGCAAAGGGAACCGACAAAGACGCTGGTGATCAATGGCTTCACATGCCAGACGGTGACGGCCTTCTCTGGGTACCAGCAGCTCTCGACCCACACGCTCCCGGTCTCGCTAGCTCCCGTCATCGCACACACACCTGACGGCGCCAGCATCTCAGGGCGCATCGTCGCGGCCCAGTACGGGGACGTCATCGTCGTCGCGGGCAGTGACAGATTCGATGCGTACGCAAACGAGCTTCTGGGCATCGGGCTAACCGACAGCGCAGAGCTCTGGCGCTATAGCTGTGAGCATGGACCGCCAATGGGTGCGCGCTTCGCCAACGTGCCAGGGGGCGACAATCCGGCCGCCGGGCACATCACCCAAGGCGAGGTTGCCCCTGAGGTCGTGGCAAGCTGCGAGGGCCAGATCGTGCGCATCAACCCGGCGACCGGGGCTCGTTGATCATGGAGTAGTGGCCTCATGAGTACCGCGACGAAGGCGGTCCAGACCGCAAAGTTCCTCGGCGGGATGTATCGGGAACGAGCGCGGGTGCTCTACTGGGCACACGTGCGCGGCGACCTGTTCAGCCGCCTCATTCTGCCGAATCACGACACCGACCCGTATCTGATCTATGAAGAGATGCGCGCGAGAGGTCCGATGCTGCCGACCCGGCTCGGCAACTACAGCACCACCAGCCATCGATTGTGCAATGAGGTGCTGCGGAGTCGGAGATTTGGCGTAGCCACGGACGACGGCAGCGATGACCTCGCAAAACAGGCGGGGCTCGACCTGTCGTTGCTCGAACTCAACCCGCCCGACCACACCCGGATCCGCCGGCTCACCGCACCGGCCTTCACCCCACGGCGGATGGCTGGCTACGCGGAATTGGTCGATCAAGCGATCCATCGGCTCCTCGACCAATGCGAACGCGAGCGCGAGTTCGACCTCATGACCTCCTTCGCCTCGCCGCTGCCCATTGCGGTGGTGACCCACCTACTTGGTCTGCCCAATGAGCCCGATAGGTTCCGGCGCCTAGGGTCGACCATCGCGCGAGCTCTTGATGGCATCTGGTCGCTCGGCCAGGCCCGCACGCTCGCGGCTGCTGACGCTGAGCTCCGGGGCACCTTCGCGGAGCTGCTCGACCGCCGCGCATCTGACCCGGGCAATGACCTGGTCTCCGTGCTCATGTCTGAGCAAGGCCGCGAAATCACCGCAGCGGAGCTATCGGCACTCGTGCGGCTCCTGCTCATTGCCGGCTTCGAAACTACGGTCAATGCGATTGGTAACGGCATGCGGTGGCTGATGGCCGAGCCCGAGCAATGGGAGTTGCTCGTCAAAGACCCTGAGCGGTCACCGGCTGTTGTAGAGGAGGTGCTTCGCTTTGATCCGCCAGTCCAGCAGACTGCGCGCGTAGCCAATCAGCCGACCGAGGTGGGCGATGTGTTGGTCGCGAAGAACCAATGGGTGATCACACTTCTCGCAGCGGCCAACCGTGACCCAAACGTCTATCCCGCACCCAACCGCTTTGACATCAGCCGTCATGCCCCGGTCGAGCACCTCGCCTTCTCCGGCGGCATCCACTACTGCCTCGGCTCGCCGCTTGCTCGCTTGGAGCTAACCCAGGCGTTCCGCGCCCTGGCCGAGCGGTTTCCCCGCATCCGGCAGACCGGCCCGATCACCATGCGCCCCGGTACCACACTGCGCGGACCACTCCGGTTCCCGGTGGCAGCGTCATAGCGCCCTGCGGTCATCGCTGCGTCACGGCAGCCAGTCGATCGTCGGCCAGCTGCACCGCGACCGAGCCGTTCTGATCAGTCCTGAGCAAGGTCATGCCAAGCGACCGCACAAGTTGCACCGTACGCGGTGCGGGATGCCCATAGTCGTTGTGGGCTCCGGCGCTCGCAATTGCGATGCGGGCGTGCGTGGCGGCGAAAAACGCCGGATCCTGTTGTGCCGAACCGTGGTGCGGAATCTTGAGGATATCGGCGCGAAGGTCCGCCCCCGAGCCCAGAATCGCCTGCTGGCCAGGAGGTTCGATATCGCCGGTGAGCAGCAACCGCAGGCCTGCCACCTCAACCATGATCACCAGGCTGCTGTCATTTTGCTTGGACGACTCATCCTGATCGGGAGCCACACTGTCCACTGGTCCGAGCACGTGCAGAATGGCCGCACCAACGCTCGCACGAGTACCCCGTAACGGCGCACTCAGTGGAATCCCTTGATGCACAGCCTGGCTTCTGATGATCGCCGCCAGTGGCCCGGGCGGTGCCAGCGGGCTCAGCCACAGCTGCCCGATGTTGCGATGCCGCAAAACACCGGCCAGACCAGCAACGTGGTCGGCGTGAAAGTGGGTGATGATCAGCAGCGGCACCCTTTTGATACGCAGTCTGTCCAGGCAGCCTTCCATGACGTCGGCAGCGGGACCGCTGTCGACCACAATCGCGCTACCGGGGCCGGTTCGCACCGCGAGTCCATCGCCTTGACCGACATCGCATGCGACCAGAACCCAATCACGAGGCGGCCAACCCGGCTGCCGTGGCACTGCGCCCAGGCAGATGATCATGACCCCCGCGAGCAGCAAGGTCAGCCATGGCCGCGCCAGCACATGTGCCAACGAAAGCCCCACCAGAAGTGAACTGATCGCCAACCAGGCAAGAGTGACGGGAGTCACTGGCAGGCGCCATTCCGAGCCGGGAAATTGCGCGCCGATCGTGGCGATCCAAATGATCACCTGGGCACTCCAGGCTGCACCGCAGCCGAAGACGGCTGCCAAGGTACCGCTCATCAACGAGGTACCAGCAGCGGCAAAGCCCAGCACTGTCGCAGGGCCCACGAACGGACCAGCCAGTGCGTTGGCAGCCAAACCTGCAACGCTCACGTGCTCTGAGACGGCAGCTACCACCGGAATGGTCGCCAGCTGAGCAGCCAGCGGTACCGCGATCGATTCGGCAATGATCAAAGGAAGCCAACGGTTCATGATCACTGCCCAGCTTCGGGCCCACCACACGATGCCGGCGCAAGCCAAAACCGACAGCGCGAACCCGATCGACCTGCTGAGAAACGGATCCACCAGCAGCAAGATCATGCTGGCGACGGCCAGGTTGCGCACCCCGGCTGCCCGGCTACCCGAGCCCAGCGCGGCCAAAGCAACCAGGCCCATCGCAGCCGCACGAAGCACACTCGGCTCCGTGCGGCACAAGGCGACGAAGATGATCACTCCAGCCAGGCCGAGGACGCGTAGCCACCACGCTCGCACGCCTACCCAGCGCGCCACCGTCAGCAGGAACGCCAGCAGCAACGTGAGATTTGCCCCGGAGACCGCGGTCAGGTGCGTAAGGCCGGTCGATTGAAAGTCCTGGGCCAGGTTCCCGTCGAGGCTTGATGTGTCGCCCAGGACAAGGGCAGGCACCAGCGCTCGCGGCTCCGGCTGGCGATCAGCGACTGCTCGCCGCAACCCGGCGCGTACCCGCTCGACGAGGCGAAGCCCGGGAGGAGGTGGCTTGACCACGAGCGGCGCGCCACGGACCCGTAGCACTGCCGCCACATCCGAGCCTCGGTACGGTTCTTCGAGACGCCCGTCCACCGCGACACGCGTGCCGACTGGGATCTGGAACCACTGCTCAACCTGAGGGCCACTGATAACAACCAGTACCGGAGCCCGCACCAGCCAAGCGTGGCCCCGGCCCTCGATACCTACTGTGGCCGCCTTCATGACTGCGGCGGCAGCAGCCGTCACTCCCCCGCTCGCCACCCGATGTGGGTCCCCGCGAATCTCCAGCTCCGCCGAGACCATCGCCTCATTGTTGGCCAGCAGTGCGACTGGTCCGCGCCGGAGCCGGTGCACATCAATGACCCCCGCACCAACGACCATCGCCATGACCAGTGCGATGGTCAGCACCATGGCCGAACGTCGCAGGGTGGCGACTATCAGAGCGAGGGTCACGCTGGCCGCTGCCCCTGCGATGCCCGCTGGAGCGCCCCAGGTGCCGACCCAGGCGGCTCCCCAGCCCGCTGCCGCGAGCGGCACCATCCGCAAATCGGCGAGGCGAGCCCGAATGACGCGTGTATCGGCAAGCTCCCGATTCCGCCAGCCTTGAAGGAGGAACCTGTGGACTCCGCTCCGCGCGGCTGCCACATGCTGCCGTGTCCGGGCGCTCACACCCGGACGTGCGGCGCGATCTGAGCGTACGTCTTAGGCCCGATACCGTCCACCTCCTGCAGCTCTTCGATCCGACTAAACCGCCCATGCTGCTGTCGCCACGTGAGAATGGCCCCGGCGGTGACCGGCCCGATCCCCGGCAGCTCCTCGAGCTGCGCCTGGTTGGCGCGGTTCAGATCGAGTGTCGCCGTCGCTGAGGGGCCGCTGCCCGCGCCGGACGCGCGTCCATCTCGCACTTCCCCCGTCGGATCGCCGGTGGTACCGATCACCACCTGTTGGCCGTCGGCAAGCGGCTGTGCCAGGTTCAGCTCACCCGGGTCGGCTCGCCCTGTGAACCCACCTGCTGCATCGATCGCATCCTGGACGCGAGAGTTCTCGGGGAGCTTGACCAGCCCCGGGTGACGGACGGCACCGAGCACATGGACGACGAGCCTGGTCGCCCGTTGACTGGTCGTAGCTGATGCCGTTGGTGCACTCGGCAATGGCGTACTCATCGTCACCACCTCGCCCGGACTGGCTACTGCGACCGGCCGGGCACGCAGTAGCAGCCATCCAGCCGTGATCAGCCCGAGTATCAGCAATACGCCGATCACGCCGACGTGCATCCGGCTGAACCGTCGTTGGGGCAGCTCGTCGAGGGTCTCTGCTGCGAGGTGCGCTCGACCGCTGCCGAGATCGGCACTCTCCAGAGCAGACACTGCAGGAGGATCCGAGTCCACGGAGTATGCCTGCCCAAGCCCGCGCGCTCGGCGTGGCGGTTGGTCGGCCAACACCAGCGCCAATCGGTCGCTGATCAGCCGAGCCAGCTCCAGATCCACCTTCGGTCGCCGTCCCATGCCGAGAAGCTAAGGACGGCAACGGTGATGTGGTCCACGCAGCCGGCAAACTGTGGACAGCGCTCCGGGAAGGCCACCGGCTGGGGACAACGGACAGCACGGCTAGGGCAGCGGGCTGGGCTGCGAGCGTTGGGCAGCCCTCAAGGGATTCGAGCCCGGGGTGACACAACAATCCCTAAGGTGCCCGGACCGACGTGGACGCCGAGCACGGCGCTCACTTCGGAAATCACGATGTCCCCGACATGTACCCGGCCGCTCAGCCGATCGACCAGCCGCCGTGCACCGTCGGGGTTGTCAAGGTGATGTACTGCGACGTCGACCAGGTCGTTCGCCACCGCGGCCCGCTCGAGGGCAGCCAGGCTCAGTTCCTCAAGCCGGGTGAGCGCCTTCGCCTCGGTCCGGACACGCTCGTAGGGTCGAATCTCACCGTCCGCCACCGTGAGTAATGGCTTGACCGCCAATGCGGAACCGAGCATCGCCGCTGCGGTACCAATCCGGCCGCCACGCCGCAGGTATTCCAAGCTGTCAACGTAGAAGTAGGTCGTTGAAGCCGCTGCCCGCTGGCGCACGGTCGAAGCCACCGCGTCGGAAGCAGCTCCGGAGCGCGCCACCTCAGCTCCGGTCAACACCGCAAAACCGACTGCCATCGCCAAAGTCATGCTGTCGACCACGATGATCGGGATGTCGACCAAGGCGGCCGCTACCTGTGCCGCCTGACAGGTGCCAGAGATCTTGCTGCTGAGGTGGACCGACACGATGGCGTCGTAGCCGGCTGCGGCCAGCTGGGTGTAGGTATTCCCGATCACCTCGGGCGTGGGTCGCGAGGTACTGACCTGGCGGCCTGCCCGTAACGCCTCAGCCACCTCCTGCGGCCGGACTTCGGACTCCGGGCGGCTGAGGTCGTCGATCACGACCTGCAATGGGATGATCGAGATGTCGGCGCGGGCAGCGTCAGCTGGGTCCAGGGAGGACGTAGAGTCAGTCACCACTGCGACGCCAGGCATCTGCTCAGCGTAGGACGTGGCCAACTGCCAATAGCAGACCTCGGGGGCGCAGCCTCGTGTCGGTAGGAAAGTGAAGACTGGTGAGTGATCAGACCCGACGCGTGTGGCGCGTCGGGCCGGCGACCCTGGCGCTGGTGTCGGCATTCGCTGTTGTCGCTGGCGTGGTCATCCCCGTCCTGGCATATCTGATCTACCGGAACGGCAGCGCGCTTTGGCTCCCGGCACTGCTTCTTGTGTTGACGGCGTTGGCGTTGCTGTACGTGTGGCGGTTCGGCTTCCACCCGAGGCTGCGGGCCACTGACCACAGTGTCGAGATCATCAACCCATTCCGCCGGCACAGCTTCGAGTGGGACGACATTACTGTCATTGCTCCCGGCGAGAACGGCCTGCTCATCGGCTCCGAGGACAATGCGGCTGAGGCCTGGTGCGTCCAAAAATCCAACTCCGCCAGTCGGCGCGGTCGCCTGACACGAGCCGACCGGATTGCAAACCAACTGCTCGACATTGTGGAGCTGCACGATCCCCCGGTGGAGGATGAGGAGACCGGGCTGCGTATCCGCCGCGCCCGCCCTGACGAGAGCCGCCTGCTTGCCCGGCTGGAACGCGCAGCGAGCGAGGAGGCGCTAACCCATATCTTTCCGCCGTCGCAGCATCCTTATCCGGCCACCGGGGTCGCCCGGCGCTGGCGGCGCGTGCTGGGTGATCGGCTGATGCATGCCTACCTTCTGGAGGTGCGGGATAGCCCCGTGGGCTACGTCGCTTTCGACGGGGATACGGTGCACCACCTCGGCGTCGTGCCTGATCACCAACGGCGTGGATACGGCTCCGCGCTGCTGGAGTTCGCGTGCATGGAGATCTACGCCGGCGGTGCCCGGGAGGCGTTCTGTTGGGTGCTGGTCGAGAATCACGCCGCACGCGCGTTCTTTCGCGCCCGCGGTTGGAGTGAGACCGGCGAGCGGCGAAGGTCGGAGCACCCGCCGCATCCTGGATCACTGCAGATGATGCACAAGAATCCGCACGCACCCCGGCGCAGCCGCTGATGTGGAGTCACGGCACTGCCAGCTTGGGGCGGCCAGGAATCATGGCACGGTGACGATAAGCCCCCCTCGGCAGCCCGGGCTCCGTCCGACGGCTGTCAGCTGGGACAGCCAGCCATCGCGTCGTCGCTTCCAGCAGCTGCTATTCGCTATCGCAGGACTCGCGCTGATCCCGGCGACGGCGGCGACGGTCATGCGCGTGCTGCCACCGGAGGATGACGCGACCGCCCGCCTGGCGGCTTTTATCCCCTACGGCCTGGTTGGCTATCTGCTGGCGCTCGCCTGCCTTCTCGTCGCCCTGGTACGTGCCAGACGTCGCCTGCTGCCCGCGGTCGTCGCTGTTGCAGTCATGGCGCTGACTGCCTGCCATCTGGCGTGGCTGGCGCCGGTCTTCGTCGCTGATCAGCGAGCCCCCGGGACGGCCCAATTCCGACTGATGACCCTGAACATGGACGACGGGGAAGCGGACTCCCGCGACGTCTCCGAACGGGCGGCGCGTGCCGATATCGTGATCTTGGTCGAGACGACGCCTGCCGCCCTGAACGCCCTGAAACCACACGGCTGGGACCGGCGCTTTCCGTACTCGTGGGGAGATCCGCGGGACGGCTCCGTCTCCAGCACCGCGGTCTACTCCCGCTTTCCGCTGAGCAGCAGCAGGGCGATCGGCGACACCTCCTTCCAGCAATGGGTGACTTCATTGCGCATTCCGCGCGTGGGCCGCATCCGGCTGATGGCCGTGCATCCATGCAATCCATATTGTGGTGGTGACCGCTGGACCGCCGAGCACCGCATACTTCGGAAAGCGGTGATCGACAACGTCGACCACCCGCTGGTCGTGGCCGGAGATTTCAATGCCGTAGACGATCATGGACCGATGCAGGCATTGCAGCGTGCCGGACTGAAGAGTGCCACCGACGTTGCCGGTGCCGGCTGGCTTCCGACCTATCCGGCCAACCGCCCGTTCCCACCGTTGCTTCCGATCGACCACGTCATGATCAACAAAGATCTGACAGCCACATCGGTGACCAGCTTCACGGTTTCCGGCAGCGACCACCGCGGATTGCTGGCCACGCTTGCGGGCACCGATGAGCAGAGTTCCTAAGCAGCAAAGTGCATCGCGATCGCGTTTACCGCACCGCGATGCTGACCAACTTGGGTGCTCGGATGATCACCTTGGCAATCTCGCGGTCGGCTGTGGCGCGTACTACCGATTCATCGGCCAGAGCTACGGAGCGCAGCTCATCCTCGCTGATGCCCGGAGGTACCTGCAATCGGGCACGTACCTTGCCTTGAACCTGAACGACGCAGGTCACCGACTCGGTTACCAGCAAGCTTTGATCAACAACCGGCCAGGTGGCGTTGGCCACCGATGGGGCATGGCCCAGCCGTGCCCACATCTCCTCGGCAACGTATGGCGCCACCAGACTCAGGGCTATGGTGACCACCTCGGCGGCCTCGCGGACCGCGGGGTCGGCGGGACCAGCCGAGCCGTCCATCGTTTTACGGGTCGCATTGACCAACTCCATGATCCGCGCGACCGCCACATTGAAGCGCTGCCGCGCGATGGACTGGTCAATGTCGGCCAACAGTCGATGGGTTTCCCGGCGTAGGCCCAGGTCACCACGGCTGGGTGAAATGCCTGGCTCGCTGGTCACCTGGTCGGCCAGCCGGTACGCGCGTTGCAGGAACCTCAGCGAACCGGAGGGCGACAGGTCGGCCCAGTCGATGTCCTCCTCCGGCGGTCCCGCAAAGACGACGGTCAGTCGCACTGCATCAACGCCGAACGCATCGATCTGCACACCCAGGTCGACCCCGTTGCCCAACGACTTGCTCATGGACTTGCCCTGGTTGATCACTTGGCCCTGGTTCAGCAACCGGCGCATCGGCTCCACGAAGTCGACCATGCCCATGTCATGTAGCACCTTTGTGAAGAACCTCATGTACAGCAGGTGCAGAATGGCATGCTCCACACCGCCGACATATTGGGTTACCGGCATCCAGCGACGCAGGTCTTCTGGGTTGAACGGGCCGTCCTCGTAGCCGGGCGAGCAGTAGCGGAAGAAGTACCAGGACGAATCGACGAAGGTGTCCATCGTGTCGGTGTCACGCTTCGCGGGTCCGCCACACTGCGGGCAGACGACGTTGACCCAGTCGGTTGCAGCGGCTAGCGGCGAGGTTCCCTTAGGAACGAGATCGGTGCCTGTCAGGTAGGGCAGCTCGACAGGAAGCTGATCATCGGGCACCGGCACCTCCCCACATCGATCGCAGTGGATGATCGGGATCGGGCAACCCCAATAGCGCTGGCGACTCAGCAGCCAATCGCGTAGCCGGTACGTCACCGCGCCCTCACCAACGCCCTCGGCTTCCAGCTTTTCGGTGATCGCGCGCACTCCCGCCGCCGTGCCCTTCAGCCGGTTCAGCGGACCCGAGCTGATGTAGGTGCCATCACCCGGCGTCGCGATGCCCGTGACTGCTGGATCGGGCGTTCCGGTGTCGATCACCTGACGGACCGGCAGACCGAAGGCGAGTGCGAAGTCCAGGTCACGTTGATCATGAGCCGGCACCGCCATGATCGCCCCAGTACCGTACTCAGCCAGCACGTAGTCGGCGGCATAAACGGGGATCCTTTCGCCGTTCACCGGGTTGATGGCGTGCACGCCCAGGAAGACCCCGGTCTTGGGCCGTTCGGTGGACTGCCGCTCGATCTCGGTCTCGTGCTTGGTCTGCTCCAGATACTCCTCGAACGCCGCACGCTGCTCCTCAGCAACGATCTCCGCGGCCAGCGGCGCATCAGGCGCGATCACGAAAAACATGGCCCCGTAGAGCGTGTCCGGACGGGTGGTGAACACCCTCACCGGCTCAGCTCGATTTTCGATCATGAAATCGACGTAGGCACCCTCTGAGCGGCCGATCCAGTTTCGCTGCATGGTCAGGACCCGCTCGGGCCAGCCGTCGACAAGATCATCCATGTCGTCTAGCAGCCGCTCGGCGTAGTCAGTGATCTTGAAGTACCACTGGGTCAACAGTCGCTTGGTCACCACGGAGCCGCACCGCTCGCACAACCCGGCGACGACTTGCTCGTTGGCCAGAACTGTCTGGTCCTTGGGGCACCAGTTGACATAGCTGGCCTTGCGGTAGGCCAGGCCGCGCTCCCGGAACCGCAGGAACAGCCATTGGGTCCACCGGTAGTACTCCGGATCGGAAGTGTGCAGCCGACGCGACCAGTCGAAACTCAGCCCGTACCGTCGGAATGAGGTGGCCTGGGTCTCGATGTTCGCGTACGTCCACTCGGCAGGATGCGCGTTCCGCTCGATCGCTGCATTCTCAGCGGGCAATCCGAAGGAGTCCCAGCCGATGGGATGAAGTACGTCGTAGCCCTTCAGCTTGAGGTAGCGCGCGACGACGTCGCCCATGACAAACGCCTCGGCGTGGCCCATGTGCAGATCCCCGGATGGATAGGGAAACATGTCCAGCACGTAGCGGCGCTCGGCAGAACCGTCATCGGCTGGCACAAAGGTCTTGTTGGCCTTCCAGAACGCCTGCCATTTCTCTTGGGCGGCACGGGCGTCGTAGCCGGTCCGCTCCCCCCTGACGGTGTCGGCCCGCTCGGGAGTATCGACCCGCTCCATCTGCTCAGTCATGATGTCGTCTCGTCTCCTTGGCTATGCACTACGTATGCCCACGACCTGGACATGAAAAAGCCCCTCGCCGCCGTGGGCATGAGGGGCTGCCGCGCAGGGGTGTCCTACGCGGCTACGTAAGGAGGGCAACGCGTTGCATACGGTCAGGGTAGCGCACTGACTAGTCGCTGCCGCTCTGGTTTTGCATCACCAGCGACGTCTAGCCGATCAGATCCGACCATTCCGGCTCTCGTGATGTGTTTCGAGTGTCTCGGCCGTTGTCACCAGATATGGCTAACGTCAGAGCCATGCGCCGGCTCAGCCATGACAACCTCCAGAGGCGTACGCTGCGACGGCAATTTCCCGTCATCTCCGGGCGTGGTCCCGCGGCGGTATCGGAGCTGTTCCGGCGCCTCGGGCCGATCCAGTCCCAGGTGCCCCGAGCACCATTCCTCACGATCGCCTCGAGGTTGCCTGGCGTCACGTATGAGACCGTGTGCGAGTTGTTCGAGTCGCACCAGCTGGTCAAGACAAGCAATATCCGTGGCACCGTCCACAGCAGCGTGCTCGAGCAGTTTGCTTGGCTGGACGCGGTAGCACGCCGCACGCGGAGCGCCCAAATGCGCAACGTCCTGAAGCTGCAGCAGGTCAGGCCGGAGGAGCTGGCAGCTGAAATTGAGGCGTTCGCTTCCACGGAGTGGCGGCCCCGCTCCGAGATCGTGGCCCATGCGCGTGCCTGGCTAGCAGAACGCCAAGTAGGTGGCGAAGCCGCCCACCTTCCAGATCTGCTCTCAGACAGCCTGCTCTGGGGTCACAGCGGGTTGCTCCGACGCCCTCGCGACGCGCGATGGGAGAAGCGCACCGACATCTTCCATCAACGGGCACGGAGCCTGCTGCCCGATTTACCCGTGGTTGACTTTGAGCACGCCTTGACGAACCTCGTTCGTGTCCACCTAGGCTCGTACGGCCCGGCCCTCCGGGAAGATCTCGCATTCTTCTTCGGTGCCGGATTGAGTGGGGTGAACGACGCTCTACGCCGTCTCGGCGATGAGGTCATCCACCTCCGCGGTCCGAACGACGAGGACTATCTCGACCTCGCCGACGCTCCCAGTGGCGGCACCTCGGATCCGGGATTGCGCTTGTTGCCTGAGTTCGATGGGCTGCTGGTCGGATACCACGGTCGGAATCGCACCCGGTTCCTGACTGAGCAGCAGCTACCGAAGGTATGGGCCAAAGTGAACGGCCTATTCTCTCCTGTCGTGCTTTACGACGGACGGCTACTGGCGAGCTGGAAGACGATCACGAAGGGCCATCGCACCGACATCGAGGTGACGATGCTTGATCCGCATCCGGTCCTGGCCCATGATCTGTTCGGCGACGCCGTCGCGGCCACCGAGCAGGTTCTTGACCTCACGATCACTGACCTACGCATCCGCCCCCCGCTACGCTGAGGCCGACTAGTTGGGAGAGGAGTGCGCGAGATGACCTGGTTGGTAACCGGCGGCGCCGGCTACATCGGTTCCCACGTCGTACGCGCCTTCATCTCTGACGAGATCCCAGCCGTCGTCATCGATGACCTCTCCAGTGGTCACCGGAGCTTCGTCGACGAAGACATCCCCTTCTACGAAGGCAGCATTCTGCAGGGCGAACTCCTGGATCAGATCTTCGCCGAACACGCGATCAGCGGGGTGGTCCATCTGGCCGGCTTTAAATACGCCGGCGTCTCCGTGAGCCGCCCACTGCACACGTACACCCAAAACGTCACCGGCATGGTCACCCTCCTTGACTCGATGGCTGCCCACAGCGTGGCCAACTTCGTGTTCTCCTCCAGCGCCGCGGTCTATGGCACGCCTACAACCGATCTGGTCAGCGAACAGGATCCGACGCATCCCGAGTCTCCCTACGGCGAGTCCAAGCTGATCGGCGAGTGGCTGCTGGGCGACGTCGCCCGCGCCACGTCGTCCGGCCCGGCGCCGTTGCGACATACCTCACTGCGATATTTCAATGTGGTCGGCGCGGGATATGAGGACCTGCGGGATACCAGTCCGCACAACCTCTTCCCGCTGGTCTTCGAGCGTCTGGTCGCGGGTGAGGTGCCCTACATCAACGGGGATGACTACCCAACCCCGGACGGTACCTGTGTCCGCGATTATGTCCATGTCTCCGACCTCGCTATCTCCCACGTCGCCGCCGCCGAGGCTCTTGAGCAAGGCCGACCGCTGCTGCCGGTCTACAACTTGGGCAGCGGAAGTGGGCTGTCGGTGCGCCAGATCATGGATGCGGTCGCCCGCGTCACCGGGATCGAGTTCACGCCGGAAATCCGCCCGCGCCGCCCCGGAGACCCCGCGCGGATCGTGGCGACTGGTGAGCTCGCCGCACGCGATCTTGACTGGAAGATGCGGCACACGGTCGATGAGATGGTTGCCTCCGCCTGGGCTGCTCGGCAAGCCGCCACGCGGTCACGCTGAATCACCCACAAAGCAGCGACCAGCACATCGTTGACCCCAAAGTGGGTCACAAACGACAGGAATCGCCGAATTCCTTGCCGTCTCTGACCACTGTTGAAGGGATGGCCGAAACATGGCTGCACGCGTCGGCAAATCGGGCGCCGCCGCACGGAGCCAGGCTGGCGCGCCGCTGTCCTGGACGAACGAGCGAGCAGACACGCCTTTCGTCTGCGAGCGAGGAAGGCAGCGGCTACCAAGCGACAGCCTCAGCGAGCGGAGCGATCAATGCAAACGGAGGGAGTGGAGGCGCTCTTCCTCTGCGGGCAAGGACGACGGCGGCGGATTCAAAGCGCGATGCGCGAGCAGCCCGAAACATAGCCGTCACATTGACTTGTCAACTGTGACTTCGGTGTAACCGCAGACACGTTTGGCGCAACACTCCGCTAGCAGAGTCTTGCGTAACCACGGGCGTCCCAGGATCCAGCCGCCTGTGGCTACCGAACGTTTCCAGTTCCCGTCACCGAAAGAAGCAACAATGACACCACTCGAGATTGACACTGGAACCACTGCGTGGCTCCTGGCGTCAGCAGCGCTGGTGCTGCTCATGACACCAGGACTTGCCCTCTTCTACGGCGGCATGGTCCGTGCGAAGAGTGTCCTCAACATGATGATGATGAGCTTCGGGGCGCTGGCCTCGATTGCTGTCATCTGGGCTCTCTGGGGCTACTCCACTGCCTTCGGAGACGACCTCGGCTACGGCCTGATCGGCAATCCTGTTCAGTACCTGGGTCTCCAGGACCTCATGGGAGCCACCACCGAGGTCTCGTTCGACGACCAGACCGGTACCTACCCGGTGATGGCGTTCGTGGCGTTCCAGGCCGTGTTCGCGATCATCACCGTTGCCCTGATCTCGGGCGCGATCGCCGACCGGGCCAAGTTCAGCACGTGGATGATCTTCACCGTGATCTGGGCCACGCTGGTTTACTTCCCGATCGCCCACTGGGTATTCGACTTCTCTGCAGGAGAGCATGTCGGCGGGTGGATTGCCAACAACTTGAAGGCGATCGACTTTGCAGGTGGCACGGCCGTCCATATCAACGCCGGCGCGGCCGGTCTTGCTCTTGCCATCATCCTTGGCAAGCGGCTGGGCTGGAAGCGTGATCCGATGCGGCCACACAACCTGACATTGGTCATGCTCGGCGCTGGGTTGCTGTGGTTCGGCTGGTTCGGCTTCAACGCCGGTTCGGCGATTGCCGCCGGGACCACTTCTGCGACGGTCTGGGTGAACACGATGGTCGCCACAGGCGCTGCATCGCTGGGATGGCTGATCACCGAGCGCATTCGCGACGGCCATGCAACTTCCCTCGGGGCTGCGTCAGGCATCGTCGCCGGACTGGTCGCTATCACTCCGTCCTGCTCCTCGGTCTCACCGGTTGGCGCGATCATCGTCGGTGTTCTCGCGGGCGTTATCTGTGCGCTGGCCGTCGGACTGAAGTACAAGTTTGGCTTTGACGACTCCCTCGATGTGGTGGGCGTCCACCTCTTTGGTGGCCTGTGGGGCACCCTCGCGGTGGGCTTCCTGGCAACCGAAGCGGCTCCGGCCGGTGTCAACGGCCTCTTCTACGGCGGCGGGTTCGACCAACTGTGGAGGCAGGCAGTCGGTGCGTTCGCTGTACTGTTCTTCAGCCTCGTCCTCACCCTGGTCATCGGACTGCTGCTGCACAAGACCATCGGATTCCGCGTCAGCGAAGAAGAAGAGCTCAGCGGTGTCGACGAGTCCGAGCACGCTGAGACCGGTTACGATCTCGGCACATTCGGTGCGGGGGCACGCGGGTTGTCCTATGGCGGCTCGTCGCCAAGTCAGGTCGAGGCAGATAGCAAGAATGGTCAGGAGGTATCGGCATGAAGCTCGTAACAGCGATCATCAAGCCACATAGGTTGGACGAGGTGAAGACCGCACTCGAGTCGTTTGGCGTCGAGGGCATGACTGTCAGCGAGGCAAGCGGCTTTGGACGTCAGCGGGGCCACACCGAGGTATACCGGGGCGCGGAGTACACCGTCGACCTGGTGCCCAAGGTGAGACTTGAGGTGCTCGTGGACGACGATGATGCCAAAGACATCATCGATGTCCTGGTCAAGAGCGCTCGGACCGGTCGCATCGGTGACGGCAAGGTCTGGTCGGTTCCCGTGGAGGAAGTCGTCCGCGTGCGAACCGGAGAGCGCGGGCTGGACGCGCTCTGAAGCGTGATCTAACCAGCGAGCGTCTCAACGTCGCGGTCCGGTCCGCGTGGTCTTCCACGGCAGGGCCGGATCGTCGGCGTTTGATCACCGAGTGTGTCGAGTCGGCGCTGGTCGAGTTGTACGCCGAAGTGGGCGGCCCCGCAAGCGGGGTCGCCCTCGCGGCTGTCGGCAGTCTGGCCCGCAAAGAGCTTGGACCGCGCTCGGACATCGATCTGGTGCTGCTGCACAGCGGCAAGACCTCGACCAAGATCGACACGCTGGCCAATGAGCTCTGGTATCCACTCTGGGACTCGCGCATTCGTGTTGATCATTCCGTACGCACTCCGGCGGAGTGTGCCGAGGTCGCGGGACGTGAGCTGAGTGCCGGTGTCGGTCTGCTCGATCTCCGGGCCATCACCGGTGACGCGGAGCTGGTGAAGGGCGCCCGCACGGCGCTGATTGACACCTGGCGCAGTAACGCCCGCAAACGACTACCGGAGCTGCTCGCATCGCTTGACGAGCGCCTCGCGACATTCGGTGACGCCGCCTATCTACTCGAGCCCGACCTCAAGGATTCTCGAGGAGGCTTCCGCGATGTCTCGATGCTGCGGGCGCTTGCAGCCAGCTGGCTGACCGACCGGCCGCACGTCGGAATCCGGGAACCGTACGAGCGGCTACTCGACGTCCGCGACGCCCTGCACGTGGCCTCGGGCCGCACCCTCGATCGGTTGATCTCTAGTGAGACCGATGCCGTGGCCGGACGTCTCGGCTATCCCACGGCTGATGATCTTCATCGCGACGTCAGCCTCTCCGCCCGTCGCATCGGACACGCTGTTGACGTGACCGTACGGGCGGCTCGTCAGGCGCTGCCACAGCCCCGCGTGCTCAGTTTCATCAAGCGGCAGCGCAAACCCGACTACATCAGGGCCGATCACGGGCTGATCATCTACTCCGGCGAAGTGGGGCTCGGCCCTACGACCAATCCCAGCGATCCGCTCGTTGGCCTCCGAGCGGGAGCCCTGGCCGCGCAGCGCGGGCTCGTCCTCTCTCCTGTGACGGCCGACAACCTTGGCAAGCAAGGCCAGGAGCTTCCGACACCGTGGCCTGAGGCGGGACGGGATGCATTGCTGGAAATGCTGTCCACCGGGCCGAACCTGTTGCCGGTCTGGGAGGCCCTTGACCTTGCCGGATGCATTAGCAGATGGATTCCTTCGTGGGAACCGATCCGCGCTCGGCCGCAGCACAATCCGGTCCATCAGTACACGGTCGACCGCCATTCGGTGCAGGCAGTGGCTGAGGTGCAGCGTTACCTCACTCGCGTTGATCGGCCGGACATCTTGCTGCTGACCTGCCTTTTCCACGACATCGGCAAGCTGCCTGGCGCTGGCGTCCACCACGCTGCACGCGGCGCGCCGATCGCCCGTGAGGCGGTGGAGGCGATCGGGCTCAACCAAAGCGACGCTGAGCTAGTCGAGCACCTGGTGCGGCACCATCTCACGCTCGCCGGGCTGGCCACGAAGCGCGACCACGCCGATCCAGCCACTCTGGACGCCCTGGTCGACGCCGTACAGGGCCGCGCGGACATCCTTGATCTACTGCGCTGTCTCACCGAGGCCGACGCCCGGGCGGCCGGGCCGGCTGCCTGGTCGCCGTGGCGGGCGCAGCTGATCAACAGCCTGGCCGATCACACCGAAGGGCTACTGGTCGATGAGGGAACCCGGGTGGACATCAGCCAGCTGGTGGACGTCGGTTTGGCTCGCTCGGTCCAGCTCGATAGGAGGCCGCGGATCCGGGTGGAAGCAGAACCTGGAGGGGTACAGCTCGTCATCGCGGCGACCGACCGCCTCGGTCTTTTCAGCGATACGGCCGGCTTGCTTGCCTCACATTCGGTTCAGGTCCGGTCAGCAGTCCTCCACACGGTCGAAGGGGTGGCGGTCAACACCTGGCGGGTGGACAAGCAGGTGCCGACTGATCTGCCTGACACCGCGTACTTGGTCAAACAGCTCATACGTCTGGAGGCAGGTGAGACTGGAATCCTGACCCAGGTACAACGCCGTGAGGCGCGCGCCCACGGCAGCGGTGCGATGCCCCACCCCTATGTGGAGCTGATCCATGACGCCAGCGAGACTGCGGCGGTGATTGAGGTCCGGACGGGCGACCGCGCCGGACTGTTGTACGCGCTCGGCCGATCCCTCAGCGAGATCAAGCTTTCCATCCGGTCGGCCCACATCAGCACCCTCGCCGGGCAGGCCATCGATACGTTCTACGTGACCGAGGCGGACGGCTCGGCTCCCAGTGTGCCGCGCACCCAGGAGGCAGTCGATGCACTGACAGCGGCGGCGGGAATCCCGGCTGCCCCAGCAGCGGCGGCGTCTGGCTGATTCAAATCAGGTTCGCTCGGCAATCAGATCGTCCACTTCTGCCGATGTCGGCGGTTGTGCACCACGCCGGGAGCACACGATGGCAGCGGCCGCAGCGCCGCGTTCCAAGGAGGCTTCGAGCCCCACATCGAGTTTCACCCAGCCGTCGAGGAAGCCCGCCATGAAGGTGTCGCCCGCGCCGACGGTATCGACCACCTTGGTGGGAAAGCCCGGCACACGCGTGATGTTCCCGCCTGGCTCAAGCGCCACGCCCCCGCCTGGACCAAGCGTGATCACTGCGAGCCCCAATCCGTACTTTTCGACCCATGTGCCGGCCACCTCGACTGGATCGCCGCTATTCTGTCCGCCGCTGGCCTCTGCCTTGGCAAGGAACTTGATGTCTTCATCACTTGCCTTGACGATCCCCTGACGCCGACCAACCACCCGCAGCCAGGGCTGAACCTTGCTCCAATAGACGTCGGGATCAGTGATCACGGTCGGACGCACATTGATGTCGTAGGAAACCCCCGACCTGAGATCGCGCATCCACTCAAGCAGGACCTCGGCACCCGGGCTCACGATGCACGACAAAGACGCGATGTGCAGCCAGTCGTCGTCGGAAAGCTCTGGCAGGTCGTCGATCTGCCAGCCGAAGTTCGCAGTGTCGTTGAAATGGAACGTGTAGCTGGCGACACCTTGCTCGTCCAGACTCACCACCGCGATCGAGGTGGCCTGTGAGGACTCGGTGGCAAGATCAAGTTTCACATTCGCCTCGAGTATGTGTTGACGCAGCTGACGCCCGAAGGCATCTCTGGACAACCGGCCGAGAAAATGTGTGTTGGCGCCAAGCTTGCCCAGGGCGACCGCCGAATTCATCGGCCCTCCTGCTGACAGAGCGAGCCAGGTAGAGCTGAAGGAATCATTGCTGCCAAGGTCTGCCTGGACCAAGTCAATCAGGGCCTCTCCGCACACCACGAAGCGAGTCATGGACACAACCTAGTGGTTCTCGCGCCACCGAGTTGGGTTGGTTGATGTTAGTGAGCTGGTTTGCTATCCGGCCAGCATGCCGAGCTCGGCGCGCAACTCGGCTTGCACTTCACCTCCCATCTGTTGCCACAGAGATGGAGGGAGAGCCCTCTCGCTAATGTCGGCGAGCAATCTGCCCATGGAGTAATGCGGATCGACCTCTGCCAACCGCTCGCAGCAACAGTTCAGCAGGGCACCGGCCCCGCTGACCCACCCGGCCATGCCCAGTAGGCACAACGGTGCAGCGGCCAACGTCGGCGGAACCTGCGCCACGACGCCACCCCACAACCGGATATGATCCTCCGCGTCAGCGGGACTTATCAGCGCCCAGGCCAGATCACGAATGTGCACGTCGGTCACCAGCAACCCCAGCAGCAGGCAGGTCCTCTCATCTGGAACAGCTGATTCGGAAATTGCCGCATCCACAAACCTGGCCAAGAGTCGTGCGGCTGCACCTGGATCGGCGAACAGCTTCAGCTCAGCGCGCAGGGTGTCAGCCAGATCCAGCAAGCGTGGCAGCTCTGACTGGGACGGGCCGCTGACAGACGCCTCGAGCTCCCGCCGGTCCGCGCGAGCGCACAGTCCGGCAAAGACGGCCGCCGCTGACAGCGGATGAGAGCCGGGATCGAACGGCGTTCCGGTGAGTGGGCAGCACTCATCGCCGCAGCTGAGCGACCACCACCGACCGTGCCCGACGTAGAGCACGTCGGTCAGCTTGTGCTCGCTCAGCCGATCCATGAGCCGAGTCAGCAATCGGTGAGCCGGCAAAGAGCCCGCACTGTATGCGACCAGAGCGAGAGCCTGAGCCGCATGCTTCTTGGCTAGCCAGTCGACCTCCTCGGCCAGTTCGTCGCCAGCCGACTCCGGAGGAATATCCATCCGTGCCGTCAGCAGAACTCGACCGGACTTGATGAACACCGCAACGATGGATTCGTCGGGATGAAAACCAACGAGGTAAGGGATGACGGCCAGAAGCTCGTCTGGCCGACGGACCTTGAGCCGCGCCTGCTGCGACTGCTTGCGGCGTCGCCGTGCTGGTTTCCTGCGAGCTGATTTCTTCGAAGATGTCATGCCGTCAGGTTGCGGATGAGGAGCCAAATGTGTCGGCCAGCAGCAAATCTGTGGACAGCGCACCGAGGAGTCGCGTTCCTGTGGACAACTGTCGGCAAGGCGCGGTCTCGGCAGCGAGCCAATCCTGCGCTACCGTGGTCGGAAATGGACGAGCCCAGCGGTTCAGAAAGCACCGGCATGGGACCGACGCCCAGCGGGCCGTCATTCGTTCCCTGGGCGCCCGCCCCAGGTGACACGCCGCCCATTGAGCCACCGCTGTCGCCTCGTACAGCTGAATCTCTGGCCAGGAGGGCATCCAGGCTTCCGAACGTCATCACCATAGCTGTGATCTTCTTTGTTGCGGCCGTGGTCGCAGTAGCCAGCTTGGTAGCCAATTCCGCGGACACCCAGGTCAGAGCTCCAGTCCCCAGCGAACAACCCATCCCTCAAACCACTGCTCAAGGCGACAGGATCGAGTTCACTACCAGCGACGGCAGCGGCCAACTGGTCCTGCTCAGGCACTCATGGCTCAGCAGCGGGCAGGTGCCACCAACATCTGGTAGTTATCTCCGAGTCGAGGTGGAACTGACCTGCACTGCGGGCTCGGTCGACTACGACCCTTACAACTTCCAGGTCTTCGACCAAACGGGCCGGCTGTTCGAGACTGCGATCGAAGGCGCCGGAGATTTCATGCTGGAAACCGGCACCCTGCACGCTGGCGAGCGGGTTCGCGGCACCATCGCGTTTGACATGCCCCACAGCGAGGCCACTCTGCTGATGAGCGACGATTCCAACCAGACGGTCACAGCACTGAAGGTCCCCGACTGAGACAGAGCTCCACGCTTACTCGGTGCTCGAGCGTCGGAGTCGCGCCGCTGATGACCGGAGGAACGGTGAGCGAACGGGCTTGTGGTTTGCGAAGCGCGTCGACGGCGTCAGCTCCCAGCGCGACGTGCGCGAGAAGCGCCAAAAAACGCGCGACGATCCTTTCGGATCACTAGCTTCAGGCCCGACCACACGTGGTCAATCGCGCATACTTTGACGTCGACAAGTCCGCTGCTCGGCAGCACGATCTCCCGGATGACGTCTTCAGTCATATCTGTCTCGATCTTGCTCGCACGTTTGGGCCAGGCCACCCAGATCATGCCATCCGGCGCGACCGCGCTGATCAAGGCAGGAATCCGGGGAGCGAAGTCCTCTTGGCGAGTAACGAAGATCAATACCAGGTCGCGGTGATTGCCCAGACGGCGGCTGGTTATCACGCCATCCGGCAGCTCGCCGAGAAGTGCATCGAGGTCGGCCGGTGGATTCAACACCGCCATGGACATACCCGGCTTGATGCCAAGCTTCATCGGCAGTGGTGTTCCTGAGTATCCGACCGTCATTTCTGACCTCCTGGTATCAGCATGCCGTGATCGACGGCTGGAAGCAGCGCTGGCAGATCGCAGGGTGTCGTGCTTGACTCGACGACGTGGCGGAATTGGAGACGACGCATGCCGACGAGCCGCATTCCGGGGGCTTGGCGAATCGGCTGAACTGGCTGCGGGCCGGGGTGCTTGGCGCCAATGACGGCATCGTGTCGGTGGCGGCTATTGCGGTTGGTGTGGCCGGTGCGACGCCGCAGTTGGGGCCCATTCTCGCTGCTTCCGTTGCGGGACTGGTCGGCGGCGCCATTTCGATGGCTCTCGGGGAGTACGTCTCGGTGAGCAGCCAGCGCGACAGCGAGCGGGCGTTGATCGCCAAGGAGGAGACCGAGCTGGCGACGATGCCGTATGAGGAGTTGGCCGAGCTCACCAAGCTGTATCAGGACAAGGGGTTGAGCCCACATACCGCACGTCAGGTAGCCGAAGAGTTGACCGCGAACGACGCCCTCGCGGCGCATCTGGATGCCGAACTCAACATCGACCAGCACGACATCGTCAGCCCCTGGCGGGCTGCGTACGCGTCGGCCATTGCCTTTCTGATCGGCGGGCTGCTGCCACTTTTGGCGATCATCCTCTTTCCCGCCACGATTCGCATTCCCGCCACGTTTGCTGCTGTACTGGTTGCCTTGGCGATCACCGGCGCGGCCGGGGGCTACCTCGGCGGCAGTCCTGTCCTGCGGCCGACTGTTCGGGTCGTCATCGGCGGGGCGATCGCGCTCGCGGCGACGTTCCTCATCGGTCGTCTGCTGGGCACCACGGTCCTGGCCTAGGACCCCTAGGCGCCTAAAGCCCTAGGCGACTGCCATGAGGCATCCGACGCGCCCAGCGTATGCCTGAGCCCGATCCACCCAGGTTGCCAGTTCCGCCTGGGCAGGCTCCTGCCCTGTCGACCCATGCGGCGCGCGCGCGACCCAGATTGCGGTAGCCAGTGCCCGTACGGCCTGCATGGCCGGATAGAGCCGGCCGGCTCCGCCCGCTCGCCGGTATCCCAAGAGGAGGTAGTCCACCAACGGCTGTGGCATGGCACGCCAGCAAGGCGACACCCAAGTGATCATGTCGACAGCAGTGGCCAAGTCCCACGCCGGATCGCCCAGACCGGCGTCCTCGAGATTGAGGAAACTGACCCGCAACGCAGGTCGGAGCTCGACTCGGACATTGGCCGCGGTCAAATCGCCGTGGATCCAGTGATGCTCGGTCCAGCGCTCATCGACCTCTCGGACCGCCGCTCGAAGATCACCGGAGGCCTCGTAAGCCGCCACCACTGCGGCATAGCCGGAACGGCGTGCCGCGCCACTGATCGAGACCGAGAGGTGGCGTGGGTTGACCACCCACGGCCGCGCGGCGAGTGGCGCCGACGACTGGTGAGTCGATGTGGTGTGCAGGGTGGCGATTGCCGCTCCCCATGCCTGACAGATCTGGGCCAGCTCAGCCGCGTTGCCGCGCTGCTGAGCAAGATCGGCGGCACCGACCGCCTCGCTGGCCACCTGGCCGAAGGTGCGCGCCCGCCCCACGAGTTCCAGAGGCGTGTCCATCGTCACGTCGATGCTCCTCGTGCTTGCTGTCCTACCCGTCAGGACCCTCACATGATCAGAGAACGCCCGCCCATCCGGTGATACGGCTGGTACCGGCTCCTCACCATTGAATTCGGGACCGGCTGCACTACGGTTTGGGGCAGCCAGGCAGGCTGGACTCAGTGAATGGTCGCCCCGTGCGAGGGCCGCCTGATGACGACAGACGGAGAGGCGAATCATGGTCGAACGCCCGGTGCCGCGCCCTGGCTGGGCTGCCCTGATCATGCTGTTCCTGCTTGCTGGCCTCTGGGTCTTGGAGATATTTGATCAACTGAGCGGCAACCAGCTGGACCAGTACGGCATTCATGCCCAGGAAATCGACGGGGTCCCGGAGATCCTCACTGCGCCCTTCCTGCACGCTGGCTGGGATCACCTGATCAGCAACTCGCTGCCGTTCTTGGTACTCGGATTCCTGGTGCTCCTCAGCGGCCTGGCCCGATGGCTGGTCTCCTCGCTGATCATCATCGTCATCTCTGGGATGACCGCTTGGTTCCTCACACCGGTCAACACGATCATCCTTGGCGCGAGCGGCCTCATCTTTGGCTGGCTCACGTACCTGCTGGCTCGCGGCATCTGGTCCCGGCGCCCAGCACAGGTGGCAGTGGCGCTGCTCGTGCTGGTCGTGTATGGCGGGCTGATCTGGGGGGTCCTTCCCGGCAACGCCGGCATCAGCTGGCAAGCGCACCTCGGAGGAGCCGTTGGCGGAGTGCTCGCGGCCTGGCTGTTGCATCGGCGGGCTAACCGCCGAGTCGTCACGGCAGGACCTATGCGCCGCTACTAGCTCGTCGCCCGCCTCATCGTTGGCATCCGCCCCGCCGGACACGCCGGCCAGGTCGTCTCGAATCAAGATGCCTGACGGCTACGGTAGAGCCGCCGGTGACAGCGGAGCAGCCGCTCCAGGCTCGAGGAGGGACTGTCCGTGCCCAACAACCCGATCACGGTAGCGGTCCTCGGATTCTGGCACGTCCATGCAGCCGGGTACGCCGCGCGGGTACAGCAGCACCCGGATACGGAGCTTGTCGCCGTCTGGGACGACGATCCGGACCGGGGACGAGCAGCAGCCGAGGCGGTTGACGCGGCCTTCGTCGATGACCTCGACACGCTGCTCGCGCGCGACGACATCGACGCGGTGACCGTCACCACCGCCACCAGCGCACATCGCACGATCATGCTCGGTGCCGCGCAGGCTGGAAAGCACATCTTCACTGAGAAGCTCCTGGCTCCGACCGTCTACGAAGCCGAGGAGATCATTGACATGGCAGACAAGGCCGGCGTTGCCCTGGTGGTGTCACTCCCCCGCCTGCACCACGGATATACCCGGGCGATCCTCGGGCAGCTCGATGAGAGGCGGCTCGGCGAGCTCACCTTTTGCCGAATCCGGCTGTCCCACGATGGGGCGATCGCCGGATGGCTGCCCGAACGCTTCTATGACCCCAAGGCGGCCGTCGGCGGTGCGCTCAGCGATCTTGGCTGCCACCCGGTCTATCTCATGCAGCTTTTTCTCGGTGCGCTCCCGGCCACCGTGAGCGCCACGTACGCCTCGTTCACCAAACAACAGGTCGAGGACCAGGCTGTCGTGACACTCGGATACCCCGATGGCGCGATCGGTGTCGTCGAAACCGGATTCCTGAGCAGTGACCCGTTCACCATCGAGCTGCATGGCGCCAGCGCGAGCCTGGCGTACGAAAGCACGGACACCCTGATCCGAGTGCGTAGCACCGGAGCGGACAATTGGCAGTCACTCCCAGTGCCTCAAGACGATGCTGATGTGTTTAGCCGCTGGGTGACCCATATCCGCGACGGCACGCGAGCCGATGACAATCTGGCCAGGGCCGTCGAGCTGACCCGCCTGGTATCAGCGGCCAATACCGCGGCAGCTACCGGCACGACTGTGCGCTATCTGATCGGTGCAGCGTGAGCACGATCAAGGTTGGGGTGCTCGGCGGTGGTGGCATCGTGGACGCTCATATCCGGGGCTACCGTGCTTACGCCGACGCGATCGAGGTGGTCGCCGTGGCCGATGTGGTGGAGGAGACCGCCCAGAGGCGCGCGGCCGAACTTGGCGCGGCGGCGTACACCGACTTTCGGCGGATGATTCTCGAGGCAGATATCGACGCCGTGGACATCTGCTTGCCGCATTTCCTCCATGCCGAGGCCATCCTGGCCGCTGCTCAGGCAGGAAAGCACATCCTGTGCGAGAAGCCGCTCTGCCTGACTGTGCAGCAGGCAGAGCAGGTGCAGCGGGCGGTCAGCACAGCGGCTGTGACCCTGATGTGTGCTCACAACCAGCTCCATCTGCCCGCTGTGACCAAGGCAAAACAGTTGCTGGATGACAGCCTTCTCGGCACTGTCTATGAAGTACGCACCACCGACAGTTTCTACAACGACTTTGACCCGCAGAACATGGGCTGGCGCGCGACCGCTGCCACCAGTGGTGGCGGCGAGCTGATGGACACCGGCTACCACCCGACCTACCTGATGCTCCACTTCGCGGGTGGTTCACCCGTCGAGGCCACCGCACTGTTGTCACGGCACCGGCTGCGCTTCATGGAGGGAGAGGACTCGGCTCAGGTGCTGGTCCGCTTCGACAACGGGGTCGTCGGCCAACTGGTCACGAGCTGGGCGTACGACCCGCCACTGGGCACCGAGAGGTTCTCAGTCGTCGGCGAACAAGGCTCGCTGCGAAGCGATGGAAGGTCGCTGACCGTAACCCTGCGCGGATCGAGCAGCCAGACCTATGACTTCGAGGATGTGGACACCTACGTGTCTGAAATCGGCCACTTCGCTGAGTGCCTGCGCTCGGGCACACGTCCACTGCACACGGAGAAGGAAGGCATCGACGTGCTCTGCCTCATCCTCGCTGCATACGAGGGTGCACGCAGTCGGACCATAGCGCCCGTCTTCACGTCTGACATCTGAGCAACCCGCCCACAAAACACTCGTGCCTCCCACCAGAGGCGAGAGGCACGAGCACATTCCCCGAGCGTGAGCGGCCGTGGGCCAAACAGTGAGTGCTCCACTCGCTGACTGCGAAACGCGTTTTGCGCGCCTCACCGGCAACGTGCAGACCACTCACCCGACCACACCCCGACGTTCCCTCCCCCATAGAGGAACGTTCAAGATGAACGCTGTCGAAGGGCGATGCCCGTCATTTGTTGGCTAACCAACTCCTGACACAGCAAGAAATTAGCGAAAGCGCCAAAATGTGTCGACCCCCAGATGGCCAATTGTCCTCTTCTGGACATGTCAAAAACCGGACATCTCACTGGATCTGGGTTGCCTTGCGAAACAAGCCCCCCGCTGACTCCTGCTGCATAGCGCGGACAACGCTACAGCAAATTGCTACCCCCCGAGAAGCCCTCGTATCTCTTCAGCGGAAAGCGCGGCAGCTGCCAGGGCTTCACCCCCCATGACTGACTCGAACAGCTCCTCTTTGCGCGCCTTCAGATCCATCACTTTCTGCTCGATGGTGTCCTTTGCCACCAGCCGATACACCATGACGGTCTTGGTCTGGCCGATCCGATGCGTACGATCCACCGCCTGGGCTTCGGTCGCTGGGTTCCACCACGGATCGAGCACGAAGCAGTAGTCGGCTTCGGCGAGATTGAGACCGAAGCCGCCGGCCTTCAGGCTGATCAGAAAAACCGATGCGGCCTTGTCCCGGAATCGCTGGATCACCCGCTCGCGGTTTCGGGTCCGGCCGTCGAGGTAGGCGTACGAGATCTCCGCCTCGGCCAGCCGCGACCGGATCCTGGTCAGGAAGGTCGTGAACTGGCTAAAGACCAGCGCCTGATGGCCTTCTCCGACCAGCTCGCTCAGGTCCTCCAGCAGCACCTCGATCTTTGCCGCCGGCACGCCGATGTGAGCGTCGTCGACCAACGCCGCGTCGAGGCTGAGGCGGCGCAGCAGGGTCAGCGACCGGAGCACGGTAAACCGGTTGCGATCGAGATCTTCGATCAAGCCCAAGACCTTCTGCCGTTCTCGTTGCAGATGCGTCTGGTAGATCCGGCGGTGCTTGGGGTGGAGCTCGACCTCGACGACCTGCTCCTGCTTCGGCGGCAGCTCAGCGGCGACGCTCTCTTTGGTGCGACGCAGCATCAGTGGGCGGATCCGCCGGCGCAGCTGACGTAATCGAGTGGCGTCCATGCTGCGCTCGATTGGTCGCCGGTAGTACTCGGAGAAGCGATCGGGGTCGGGGAACAGTCCGGGGGCGGTAATCGAAAGCAGCGCCCAGAGGTCCATCAGGCTGTTTTCCAGGGGGGTGCCGGTGATCGCAAGCTTGAACGGAGCCGCTATGCGGCGCGCGCATTGGTAGGTCTTGGCCCGGTGGTTCTTCACGAACTGTGCCTCGTCCAGGATCAGTCCAGACCACTCCAGCTCGCTCAGCCTGTCGTTGTCGATCCGCAGCAGGGCATAAGAGGTGATCACCACGTCTGCGGCGGCAAGAACCCCGCCGCTGTGCGCGCCGCGCCTGGAGGGAGACTCGGTGAGGCAGACGACCCTGAGGTCGGGTGCGAACCTCGCCGCTTCATTCGACCAGTTGGAAACCACGCTGGTCGGTGCCACGACGAGGAGGGGCGGCTGCTCGGGACAGCTCAGCCGGGCATGGCAGATCAGCGCGAGCGCCTGGAGGGTCTTACCAAGACCCATGTCGTCGGCGAGGATGCCGCCCAGTCGATGGGTCCACAAGAAGCCCAGCCAGCGGTATCCATCGAGCTGATATGGCCGCAGCGTGGCCCGTAACGTCTCCGGCACCTCAACATCAGCGATCGAGGACACGTCGATGAGGCCGCGGACGGATTGCTCCCAGCGAGCCGACTGGTCGATGGCCACGCCCAAGTTCTGCAGGTCGTCCCACAAGCTGGCCTGGAAACGGTTGATAGTCAGCTCGGGGCGGTGCCGATCCTGCAGAACCTTGGACTCCTCGATCAAATCTCGCAATTGGGCGAACTCCGGTCGGTCCAAGGAGAAATAGACTCCCGTTTCCAAGATCAAGAAATCCTTGTCCTGGGTGAGGGCGACGAACAGATCCTCGAAGGGCACCGCCTCTCCGTCGATCGAGACCTTAATGCGCAGGTCGAACCAGTCGGCGGAGTCGGCACGTTCGACCGCCGCCACCTGCACGCTCGGTTGAGAGCTGGTCCTGCGGTACTCGCGTACTTCCCCTTCCAGCGTGACCTGCACCCCAGCAGTTGCCAGCAGCGGCAGCACCTGCTCAACGAACGTCAACGCCGCCATCCCGTCCAGCAGTACGTGCGCAGCGGGCTGCTGCTGCAACTCCCTGCTGCGGTCTGCCAGTTGCGGGATATCTGCGTACGGCAGCGGCAGTTCCGCCAGCTTGCGCTGCTCCTCGGCGAGGTCACGGATGCTTTGCCGCTCTGGAAGCTCGTCGATTGGATACGTCGCGGTGCCCTCGGGGCGGTCGTAATGCACCATCCAGTCAAGACGCACACGATGCTCAGGTCGGAAGTGCACTACGACGCCAACGATGGGTTCGACATAGTCGGGCAGCCGAACGGATCGGTCGGTGGACGTGATGCTCATTTTCTGACGTAGCCGCGGAATGAAGTCGGTCAAGAAGTGAGCCTCGTCCTCCGGCGGAATCACGAGTGAGTGAGGGTCCACCACGAACTGCCGCAGTTCGCGGCTCAGCAGCTGATCCAGCCGTGCCACGATCAGCTCTTGTACGCCTGCGACATCCTCGCCGACGTAGAAGATTCCATGCGCCGGATCCCCGAGGACACCAAGTGATGACAGGTCCAGCTCCTGATCATCAAGTAGGACCTGGGGGCCCACCAGCACCCCGACGGCTGGATCCCGGCGAACGTCGAGGACCACAGACGCCCGCTGTTCGGTGCGGAGCGGGCCGAGGAGAGGCTTGGCCGCGAGGATCGTGAGACCAACAGTGGCCGCCTGGTCGAGCAGCCCCCAGAAGGCGCTGCTGACGGTGCCAAGCGATAGCCACGCGCTGCGGGGCAAGGCATACCGTGCACTTGCTCCAGCGGCCGCCCGGAACTGCAGCAAGAGCTCGCGCTGCTCGGCGACGTAGGAGCGAGCGATGAAGTCCAGATCATCCCAGGAGATCCCCGAGCGAACCCAGCCGCCGCTATGACTGCGCCGTGCCGGGCGCATGCGCAGATCCTGACGTCCGAGGTAGCCCCGAAACGCGGGGATCCGTTCAACACCGAACTCCAACGCCAAGGGGGCGACATCGGCCGGCGGCACAGCCGGACCCGTAGCGAGGAGCTTGTCGAGTGTCCTCTCCCACTCCGGTCGTTCGACAGTTGTGCCAGCGACGAGATTGCGGGCAACGATCAGCACTGCGGCCGCATGCTTGCAGTCGCTCACAACTGGACAGCTGCACTGGCTGCGGTAGACGCTAACGGTGCCTGATCGGGAACTGGCGAGGAAGACCGTGACGTCGTAATCATCTCGCACTGTGCCCTTGACCCGGCCTGTCACGGTCAGGGCGTCGGCATCAAAACTCACGTCGTAGACGTGGCCCGATTTGGCGTAGACCATGGCTCTGGCGAATGCCTCGTGGCCCACCATCTGGATGATCGCTTCGTGACTCAGAAGCGAATTCCACGATGTCACCACGCCTTGCACCTTAGTCGCGCGCACTCACAGTTCAGCGCCTGGCAAATCGCCCCCGCTACCCCGGAGACGAGGTGCCAGACCCAGGTGGGAGAGTAAGGCGACGGTGCCACCTCCGGCACAGGTTTCAGCAGCTCTGAAGCGGGCTAAAAGAGCTCGCGGAGCGGGCATACAACGACGTAGGGAGGATCAATGAGCGAGTCAACACAAGGTGCCAGCGAGGGTGTCGAGGATCTCGAGGGCCCGGCGGACGGCGGCGCCGACGGGATCGCCGGCATTCGTGATGGCGGAGCTGACGGCAGCGCCGATGGCGGGGCCCTCAGTGGTCGCGACGGCGGCGCCGATGGCGGCGCAGACGGTGGAGCCGATGGAGGCGCAGACGGTGGAGCCGACGGTGGAGCCGATGGAGGCGCAGACGGCGGAGCCGATGGCGGCGCAGACGGTGGCGCCGATGGCGGCGCAGACGGTGGCGCCGCTCGCTGAGGAATCTGTCCTCGCCCGACTCGTTGCGGTCGACCGCGATCAGTTCGCGAGTCAGTACTGGGGGCAGCAACCATTGCTGTCGCCGGCCGCCGATCTCCCAGGCGGGTTTACTCAACTGCTGGACGCGGACGCGATCGACGAGCTTGTGTCGCAGCGCGGTTTGCGGACGCCCTTCCTACGGGTTGCCAAGAACGGCAGGACCCTGGCCGACAAAGCCTTCACCTCACCCGGCGGCGTCGGCGCAGGAATCGCTGACCAGGTAAGTGAGGACAGGCTGGTCAGGCTTTTTGCCGACGGCTCGACCCTGGTGCTGCAGGCCTTGCATCGTGTCTGGCCACCTGTTCTTGAGTTCTGCCAGAAGCTCGCCGCCGAGCTCGGCCATCCGGTGCAGGCCAACGCGTACGTAACGCCTCCACAGAACCAGGGCTTTAGCGCTCACTACGACGTACATGACGTCTTCGTTCTGCAGATTGCAGGAGAGAAACGGTGGCGGATACATCCGCCTGTCCTGGTATCGCCGCTACGTGATCAGCCTTGGAACGACCGTACAGCTGACGTTGAGAAACGGGCCGAGGAACCTCCCCTGATAGAGGCGGTGCTCACACCGGGCGACGCCCTCTATCTCCCTCGCGGATACCTTCACGCTGCGACGGCGCTCGGCGGCGTGAGCACTCACCTGACCCTTGGCATCCATGTCTGGACCCGCTTCGCGGTCGCGCAGCAACTCATGGAGCAAGCCTTGCGTACCGTTGGCGACGATCCAGTGATCCGCGCCTCCCTGCCGCTTGGAGTCGACGTGTCCGCCCCGAGTGAGATGCGCCCGGACTTCGACGTGGTCACGGCCATACTGGCCGACGCCGTCGAGAATGCTGATCTTGATCAGATGTCCCGGTCGCTGTTGCAGAACGCACGGCTGAACCAACGTGCAGCGCCGATCGGCCCACTCAGACAGCTTCACGATGCCGATGCCATCACCGACGACACGCGGATCGTGCTTCGGCCCTATCTGGCCGCATCTCTTGATCACACCGGATCACGCAGCCTGGTGCACAGTCGCGCCGGTGACCTGGCTGTGGCCGAGGATGATGTCGCGCAACTCAAGGCGCTGCTGACCAACGGCGTCGCCACGGCTGGTGATCTTGGCGTGGATCTAGCGCGGCGCCTGCTGCTCGCCGGCTTGGCCATTGTGGAGTGAGTGAACCAGACTCGGCGTTTCGGTGCGCGGACGCCGCGCGCATACGAGCGGATCCGTTGGCAGGTTCGGCGCCTCCGGCGCGCCGCTGGCTCCTGCTCGAGCACCCAGGTCCTTGGCGGATCGACGCCATCGCCGGCGCTGGACTTGAGTCCGGTGTCCTCTCGACCCTGGTTGAGAAGGCCGGCTCGGCAACGCGAATCTTGCTGGTTCGCCGACCTGGGCGAATCGACCGAGGGGCACCGCGCCGGTGGATCCTGACTGGTCTTGACTCAGCCATGTTGGCCGGTCAGTGGCGGGAGGACCAGGATCTGCTGGATGCCGCCGAGGCCCTGACGGCCGTCTCCCCGCCGCCGCTGGAATCACCGCCTCCCGTGATCCTTGTCTGCGCCCACGGCGTACACGACGTTTGTTGTGCGCTTCGGGGCCGTCCAGTGGCTCATGCACTAGCGTCTCGATGGCCGGAGCTGGTGTGGGAATGCACACACATCGGCGGCGACCGGTTCGCTCCAAATGTGGTCGTGCTTCCCGACGGCTTCTACTACGGCAATCTCGATCCGGACAGCGCGATGGCCACCGTCGAGGCGCACCTGGCCGGAACCGTGCTCCCCGACCGGCTGCGCGGCATGGCGCGCTTCTTGCCGCCGGTCCAGGCAGCCATCATTGCCGCGTATCAGCGATACGGGCCACTCGGCCCCTCGGATGTGACCGTTCGGGCCACCGAGCATATCGGGCCGTACCACGGGCACGGCTCGGAGACCATTGTCGATCTGTTGATCGAGCCGCAACAGCGAATGGTCAGGGTACGGGTGCTGGCGATCCGGCGTCCCGACGCCCAACTGACCTGCCGCGCGGTCCGCGTGACGCCAGCCACCGAATACCGGATCATCGACTTCACCCCCAGCTGACAGCTCGCCGTCTCCCCATGTATGTGGTCAGAAACGACATCAATCCTGCCGGATATGGTGTTGCGTGCGACCACTTTCGTACTTGGCCGACTCTGAGGAGGCGGACCGTTGCCGGTTCTGCATGTTTCCGTGACCTCACCGCTTCCGCCTCAGGAAGCTCTGCAACGGCTTACCGATTTCAGCCCCGCGAGAGCTGAGGCAGGGGCTGGCGTCGACGACAAATTGATCGTGCACCACAGGGGCGACGGCTGGGCGGAGGTCACTGAGGGCAACAAGCTCGCTTGGGAGCGAAAGCGCTACACATGGGATGCTGCGGCCGGTACCGTTTCGGCGGTCACCCTGAACTCCAATATCTGGGCACATGGAAGCGGCTGGAATTACACGATCTTGCCGGAAGGCGCCGGCAGTCGAGTTGAAGTTACAGCGGTCCGGAAGGGCTACGGAATCAAGGGAAAGCTGGTCGGTGCTCTGTTATCACTGGTTGGCAAGCGCTTGATCACGTCCAGCACGACAGCCGCTCTCGCGATCTGACAGTTGCGCGGTCGCCACATTGATCATGCGGCACCGGCCCTGCTCTACGCATCGGGACGATCATCTCGCCGGATCCAGACTTCTACGGCATCGGCGGAATGACCTGGAAGCTCGTCCGCTGAGGCGCTCGGTTGCAGCGAAGTTCGAGCTGGACTAGAGCTCTTCCTAGTCAGGCACGGATTGGGCAGCCCACAGGTCGGGCCCGAAGACCTCATAGCGGATTCGCGCCGCTGGCACTCCTCGATCGAGCAGCGTCGACCTGACAAGCCGCATGAACGGCAGCGGGCCGCACGTAAAGACCTGGATGTCATCCGGAAGTGGGATGTCGGACAAGTCGATGAAGCCTTGACGGGAGCGGGTGTCGCCCTCGTCGACATCTTCATACCAGGTGTAGGAAGTGAAGTCGTCGATCTCTCGTCCGAGATGCAGCACGGTTTCTCGCAGCGCATGATCTTGGGCTCTACGGTCGGCGTGGGCAACGATAACCTTCCGCTGCGGCTGCGTGCGAGCAATGTGTTCGACGATGGGCAGCACGGTGGTAATGCCTGCACCGGCGCTGGCCAGCAGGAGTGGCGAGTCGGTCGGGGTCAGCACGAAGTCGCCAGCCGGGGCGCTGACCTCGAGCACGTCTCCGACCGTGACGTGATCATGGAGATAGCTGGAAACCCGGCCGTCTGGGGCCCCATTCACTCCTCGGACCCGCAGCACTGTGATCTGCAGGCGAGTCCGTACAGCGGTTGAGGACACCGTGTACTGGCGCGGTTGCCGATCTCCATCGGGCAGGTCGACGAATACCGACACGTACTGGCCAGGTGCGATGGCTGGAGGAGGACCGCCGTCTGCTGGTTCGAGGACGAGGGAGATAACGTCGGCCGCTTCTTCGATACGGCGTACCACGCGGTAAGGGCGGGTCGGTTGGGAAGGATCCACCTTCGACTGCTGGTACAGCCGCGCCTCCTCGGCGACGAGCTGGAGTCCGAACAGCCAATAGACCTCGCTCCAGGCAGCGGCCACTTCCGGCGTCACGGCATCGCCGAGAACTTCACCCACTGAGGCAAGCAGGTGCTCTCCGACGATCGTGTACTGCTCCGGGCGGATTCCCAGAGAGACGTGTTTGTAGGCGATTCGGTGCATGACGTGGTCGAATGATGGCGCCTCGGGATCGATCAGTTGCACGGCGTACGCGACAACCGAGGCGGCGAGGGCTTTGCTCTGTTCGCCGGTGGCCTGATTCCCCTGATTGAACACGCGCAGCAGCTCAGGATGGGCGGCGAACATGCGGGGATAGAAGTGGGCGGTGATCTCGTCGGCATGCGCAGCGACGACGGACGCGGTTGCCCGAACCACGCTGAGCGACTTATCCGACAATAGGGACGGTCTCGGGGTTTCGGTAAAAGTGGACACGGCGCTTCTCCCTTCGCGGGGCCGCTTGGTGGTGGGTCACCACGCTATTGCTGAGGCGCCAGGCTGCGGCAAGGGACTTATGGCCCGGATCGGTAGGCATTGGAACCAGCACTGCATGTCAACATCAAGGAGGCTCATGATGGCGAAGTTGATCTACTCAGCGATTTGCTCACTCGACGGGTATGTGGCGGATGCGGAGGGCAATTTCGACTGGAGCATGCCGGATGAGGAAGTGCACACGTTCGTCAACGATCTTGAGCGGCCTGTTGGATCCTACCTGTACGGCCGTCGGATGTATGAGGTGATGCGCTCCTGGGAAACCGCGCCGACTGGCGATCGCGAGCCGTCACCAGGGCAGGAGTACGCGAAGATCTGGCAGGCTGCCGACAAGATCATCTACTCCAAGAGCCTGGAGGATGTATCCACCGCGAGAACAAGGATCGAGCGTGAATTC
>DASUYM010000008.1:0-26845 GCA_036377435.1 Propionibacteriaceae bacterium | reverse complement strand
GCGATCCGCAGTGCGTAGCACTTCTTGCCGAGCAGCGAGTTGCCGCCGTAGCCGGAGCCGTAGGACCAAATCGCCCGCTCCTCGGGGAAGTGGCTGATGTACTTCACCTCGTTGCACGGCCAGGGGACATCGGCCTGCCCCGCTTGGAGCGGCGCACCCACCGAGTGCAGGCAGGCCACAAAGTCGGCCTCCCCGTGTGCAGTCATGGCGGCCAGCGCGGAGCGGCCCATCCGGGTCATGATTCTCATACTGACCACGACGTACGGGGAGTCGGTGATCTCCACCCCGAAGTTTGGCTGCTCTGCCTCAAGCGGACCCATACAGAACGGCACCACGTACATGGTCCGGCCGCGCATGCAGCCGCGATACAGATCGGTCATCACCTGCTTCATCTCCGACGGCGCTACCCAGTTATTGGTAGGTCCGGCGTCGTCGATATCGGCCGAGCAGATGAAGGTGCGGTCCTCCACTCGGGCGACGTCGTCAGGGTCGCTCCTGGCGAGGAAAGAGTTGGGCTTGGCGGCCGGGTGGAGCCGGATCAACGTGCCGGCCTCCACCAGCGCGTCGGTGAGCTGCGCCCACTCTGCGCCGGAGCCATCGCACCAACGGATGGCATCCGGTTGAGTGAGTTCGGCGACCTCAGTAACCCAGGCCAGCAGACGGCGATGGCTGGTCGGGCGGGTCGAGGTCGGCGGTGCAGGCACCGGCGCGGGCCGACCGGATTCGCGGATTGCGGTCATGACGTCACTTTGTCAATAGTGCCAGTAGGGTCGGCGGTCTGGAGATTAGACCTAGGTCCGGGGCGGCCGGACTGGTAGTGGCTGTAGCCGTAGCTGGTCACGAAAGAGGGGAAGTCCTTTCCCAGACGGCCGTGCTCGAGGATGTCTCGGGCCGCTGTGACCTGCCAGCGCTGATTGGGATCGATGTTTTCGAGCGTCTGCTCGACCTCCTCGCTGACGGCCGCATCGTGGTCATTGGGACTCCTCGGTGTCGCGGTCCTAGATGGTTGCCCTGGCACAACTCTCGTGTTTGTCAGTGGTCCAGTCGGGACTCTGGTCTGATCAAGATTCGCGGTTCTTGACAAATCCGAGCACTTGCAGAATCTGCCCCATCAGTTGAGATTGCGATATGACATCGAAGTCGCTTGCCAACGTTCAAGTTTTTCGAATCTTGACGAGGAATCGGCATCGCGGCTGGTCGCTCCGGGAGCAGCAAGCTGATCCATCCGATCGCGGTGGCCGTCGAATCGAAAGATGAATGTGGACGATCTTGCGCAGGCGCTCACGGTCTTTCCGGCGATGTCGGGATCGGTGGTCGAGGCGGCTCGGCGCCTGCAGCGACCGTCCTGAGTCCGGGCGACGATGTTGGGGCGACTACACGAAGAAGAACGTCAGCCCCAGCACCGCATAGATGGCGAGCAGTTGCAGACCTTCGTACCACGTGGACTCTCCGCGTTGGGTGATCTCGTCCGCGATGAGGATCGCGAGGAAGATCGCGCCGATCTCAAAACCGTTGAATACCAGTGCCATCGGGAACGGACCGATGACGAACGAAGCGAGCACGAGGACGGGTGCCACGAACAGGGCGATCTGGGCTGCGGATCCGACTGCGATGTTCACAGCGAGGCCGATCTTGTTTTTCAGGGCGAAGTAGACCGCGACCCAGTGCTCGGCGGCGTTCCCGACGACGGCAACGACGATGATGCCGACGAAGAACGGTGAGAGCCCAAGGCTCTCGGACGCCTCGGTGATGGAGCTCACAAGGATCTCCGACATCACGCCGACTGCGACACCCGCGCCCGCCAACATGATGACGCTGCGACGAACCGTCCACGGCTCCCCGCCGTGGTCCTCCTCGTCGTGACTGGGATTGAACAGGTCCTTGTGCGTCTTGAGGGAGAACAGCAGCCCGGCGGCGTACGAGCCGAGCAAGATCACCGAGACGCCGACGGACAGCGTCTTCAGGTCGCCAGAAAACTCCACGGCGCGCGCGGTGGGATCAGGCAAGCCGCCGCCCGAGACCAGCTGGAAGATGGCCGGCATGATCAGGGCGACAGTGGCCAGGAAAAGCATCAGCGACTGCGCCGATGCAGCACGTGCTTCGAAGAACTGCCGATCGCGTCGCAGCCCGCCGGCGAGCATCGACACGCCCATGACAAGCAGGATGTTGCCCAGGATCGACCCGACAACGGATGCCTTCACGACCTCGTGCAACCCGGCAGCGAGCGCGAACAACGCGATGATCAACTCAGGTGCGTTCCCGAACGTGACGTTCAGGAATCCGCCGATGCCGGGACCCGAACGAGCCGCAAGCTCCTCGGTGGCGCGCCCCATGAGTGCGGCAGTGGGGATGACGCCAAGCGCGGACGCGGCAAAGATCAGCACGGCGTCTGCATGGACGAGCTCCAGCAGAATCGCAACCGGGATCAACGGCACGAGCAGATACGGCCAGCCTTCACCTGTCAACAGGAAGGCGCGCTTCGTTGCCGCCTCAGGCGTCTGCGTCGTCAACTTGGGCTCCTCGAGGTTGAATCTCGACCACAGTCATCGAGAGCGCATCCCGCTCTTGACGGGAGCAGTCAGTCGAGCAGGCTTCAAGGACATACTGCATGATGCGGCCGTGGCGGAAGTAATCCTGCCACGGGCGTGTCGATCCGCAGTCTGGCCTGGAACTCGATGTCCCCGGCGACTCCGTGACCTGACGTGGTGTCGTGCCATCGTTGATCGCTTCGACACCGGCGATTGCGACCTCCTCTTCGCCGGTGAGCCCGATCGAGTCCGCGATTTCCCCCTCGGCGTATTGCAGCGGCAGCACGCGCATGCCGATGAGGTTCGACCGGTGGAGCCGCTCGTAGGATTCGTCGATAACCGCTCGCACTCCGAGCAATGCTGTCCCTTGGCCGGCCAGGTCTGGCTAATGAAGTGCCTCACCGGCAGCTGGCTCGGCCCGTGAGGGATGCTGTTGTCGATCCGCGTGCCGTCAGAGGAGACGAGCCCATCGACGAGGTGCGCCAGGACTTCGACGGGCTTCCCGACCCCATCCCTGGGTGGTGCTTGGGCAGAAGAAAGATCGGTTCACGTGACGAGCGCTATTCCTAAAATCAGAGTCACCAGGTAGAACATCAAGGGCGGCATGTCGCGGAAGATCAGGGTCAGCACAAATAGCAGCACCATGCTGCCAATAAGCATCCAGCCGATCCACATCGCTAGATCACTCCTCAGCAGCGCATATCCAAGAATCGCCAGGCCCGCCTCAGTCAGCATGAAGTACGCCAGGAGAGGCCAACGTGGCCATCTGCCCTCTGCGAAGGCATCGGGATCCACCGTGCGTGCGTACAGGTGCCAGAGCCATAGGACTACTGCGAGGGTGAGGAGGGCCACACTTGTCCAGATGAGCCACACCGGAGGTTGCCGACCTAAGCCGTGGGCAAGCACACCTATACCGATCACGGTGATGGACGCGCCGAGCCCGAACAGGATCTGCGTGACCAACCATGCGGTCGGCGAGCCTCGAATAGCCGCTAACTTGCGACTGGCCGAGCGTCCGGGTGCGAAAACCCGAAAGGAAATCGGAGTGTTTGCAGCGCATAGAAATAGCGCAGATCCGACGATGATCAAGATCCCGCTGACTCGCTCCGGGCTGACTTCCATGGCCGTATCTCTACACCCAGCGGCGTTCGAGTTGGGCACTGCGCGCTGCTCGGGCCGGCTCCGCTCCTTGTTTCGAGCCGCCAGACTGTCGGTTTACGAAGGCTGAGAATGACCATGACTCGAGGTCCATGGGGGCTTGGCGGCGCTCGCGGTGCGAGCAGCCAAGTGTCGCGTGGGCGGCGGCCGCCCGGCCGCGACTATCGGCTGACCTCCTCACTACTGGCACCGGAGCAGGCCGAGGCCGCACGCGGCAGACGGCAGAATCGCTCGGTTGTCGGACGGCTACTGGAACGGGCCAGACCCGGCTCCGCTCGGACACCGTGCGACTTACGGCATTGCCCGGCGCCGTGAGCGGACAGCGGCAGCGAGCGGAGAGATGGCATTGCCAATGCTCGGTAGTGAAGCTCTGCAACGTCAGATGACGGGTGTAGAGATTCCGATCACCCTGCTGTTCTTCGATATCCGCGGCTCGACAGGCCTGGAGAACGAATGCGCCCAGCCGACTTCCACACCTTGGGCCAAGATCATCCGGTGCCCGACAGGAGCGTTGAGACACAATCCGTCGGCTGACAACTTCCGCGAGACACGTCGACCCAGATCTCTCTCACCCAACCTGTCAGCCCACTCAATCTGCTGACACGCTCTGCGAGACCGGACAACCGGGCCCCGTGTCGGCACCCAGATTCACCATCGCGCACTCAGCGCGCCCCTACGATGAAGCTGCCTTCCCGCACTGGCACGCCGCAGCGGCGGACGGAGGACTTCACATGGCGCAGATCAGCCGCCGCGCAGTCCTGGTGGGACTCGTCGGTGTTGGGCTGGCCGCCTGTTCGAAGCCCTCCGCTCGGCTGAGCGCCCCCCCGACACCACCGCCCACCCTCAGCCCGAGCCCCGGTGCGACCCCCAGCCCGTCCCCCTCGGTCGACGCGCGGCCGCGCTGGCCGCTCACCGGGAAGTTGCTGAAGGACGAGGGCAAGGCGCGGCACGCCGCGGTTGCGGTTAAGGTGCCCGACAATCGCAGCGAGCACCCGCAGCGCGGCATCGACAAGGCCGACATTGTCTTCGTTGAACTCGAGGGCTACCGGGACGTGTCGGGCTACAGCGGGACTCGGCTGGTTCCGGTCTTTCACTCCCGCATGGCAGACAGCGTCGCGCCAGTGCGCTCCATTCGGCCGGTGGACATCCCGCTGCTCAGTCCGATCCACGCACTGATCGGCAATACCGGCGCTTCGCCCTGGGTGGTCAACTACGTCGAGCACTATCGCGCCCACCTCGAAGGCCTGCTGTCGTACATGAACACCCTCCGCACCGGCTCGTACGGCATTGATCGATCCCGGGTATACACCCTGAACGGTGACAACTACTACGACCGCGCGGTCATCTGCCATCCGGCGACGCTCGCCCGGCAGACCAAACGGTTCCGTTCTGGGCCGCCGCAGCCCTACTTCCCCTTCGCCTCGACCCGCGAAGAGGTCAGCGCCACCCGGGGCAAACGCGGCCGCTCGATCAGGATCCCCTACAAGGGCGACAGCTACTTCATGGGCTACGACTACGACAAGAAGAAGAAGCGCTATCTGCGCAGCATGCCATGGGGTCCGCACGTGCTGGCCAATGGCAGTCGAGTGTCGACTGACAATGTGCTCGTGATCAAGGCCAAGCAGCATTACGGCAAGATCTTCCGCGGTAGCGGCCATGACGAGCCGCTGCACGACATCATCAAGGCCCGAGGCAAGTTCTACTACTTCAACCGCGGCCGCTATGTGACCGGCACCTGGCGCAAGGGGAAGGTGCAAGAGCCATTCGAATTCACCCTCAACGACGGCAGTCCGCTCAAGATGGCGCCAGGGCAGACCTTTGTCGAACTGCCCAACGTCGGTGCCAAGCTACGCATCGAGGCCCGATCGGGTCCACATGAGGTCCGCTCGATTCGGCGGGCACGGAAAGTCTGATTGCGACCCGCGGCCTAGTCGGCTTACGAGCTCGCAAAATTAGGACCGAGCGTCTTGACGGACAGCTCAGCGGCAGCGGCGATTGTCACTGCCGCCGCTCAGGTGCGCGCACCCAGCTTGGCGCGAACCCGATGCATTTCGAGCAAGTCATCGAGGAGCCGGGGAGTTCCCCACGTGACAGCGGAGCGCTTCCACGGGATCGGGAGCCGAGGCTGGGTTTGACGTCGTCGTCCCGAAGCGGGTGCTGATGACGCGCTGCTTGGCGATCGAGGGACGGGGCGGACCCGCACGAAATACTGCGCGAGTCCTGGTTCCCGGGTGCCGCACGCAGGTCTTGTCGCCGGCTTCCAGGCCTGCGGGGGTGCTGGCCGTCGGCCATGCCCCCAGTGTCGGGGTGCTGACCTCTACCACCTCTCGGGAGCTCACCTGTACCGCCAGCTGGACCGCCGCCCGGCAGAAGATCATCACGCCGGATTGGGATAGCCACGTCGTGCAGGCGATCAACGACGATCCGGCGCGGACAAGCGGAGCATACGTAATCTCGGTGCCGGGTCGTACGTGAGGCTGTGACCAGGTGCGTGCAGTAGTTCGCCGGCCGGCGGGTGATGCCATACAGGATCTTGATCTTGTATGTCTAAGCGGATGATCGCTGAGCCTTCCGGCCCTCAGCGGCTGCCGGGGCCGACCCGGCCAGCATCCTTCGAACCATCATGCCGGGCCACCTCGACGCCGCCCGTCCATGGGTCAAGCCCTGCATCAGAGCCTGGGTCCGTGGGTTCAAGTCAAACTGGAGCACTCGGTTCGGCATGGGTCATCGGCCTCTATGCATTCGATGGTGGTTTGGCGTTGATTCTTGATCAACTTCTGGTCATTTAATTGCGTCGCCCAGTGGTCGGGAAATGGCCGCCTGACTGCTCTCAGGAAGCGCCGTCTGTTTCGCGATGATGATTCTTGAAGGGCCGCCGCGAGGGTCGATCTGGGCTTCGACCAATTCGTGGCCCCGAGGATTGGTCGGGTGCTCTCGGAGCGTGACTGGCCATGACCGACGCCGCAGAGATCAGGACCTTACCTGGGTCGATAGAGTGACGCGGTGGGTGAGTTCGTAGGCCACGGCTGGTCCAGCCGGCGGATGCGATGTGACGTGGCGCTCCGGGTATGTCGGTCTCCCCGAACTGATCTGGCTTAGCGGGAGGTACGCCTGTGACGAAAGATGAGATTGTCGTCGGGCTTGACGATTCAGACCCCTCTCGAGCTGCTCTCAAGTGGGCGGCGGACCAAGCGCGGTTGTCAGGTTCGACGCTACGCGCCGTGAATGTCTCGGACTGGCCGACCGGTGTCCGCGCCGGCGGAAGGCCGCTCGTCGTCGAAGATCTCGTCTTCGTTCAGGAGGGAGAGCTCGAGCACACAAATAGGGCGGCGATTACGGAGATCTTCCGAGAGATCGCACCAAAGGATGATTGGTCGCTCGAGTTTGCCAAGGGCAAGAGCGGGCACATACTCGTCGACGCATCCAGACATTCCCGCCTATTGGTGGTCGGCACCGGTGAGCACGTGGGTCTGGGCAGAATCCTGCTGGGTTCCACCAGCCATTACTGCCTCGGCCACGCGTCGTGCCCAATCGTCGCGGTTCCGGCTCTCGATGACAGCTCGGCGGGTGGAGCCGGCGCCGGTCTAGCCCCGCCTCAGGCGCCGGTCTAGCCCCGCCTCCGGCGATGATCTTGGCCCCGAACAGCGGATCCACGGCTCCTTCGGAGTAGGCGGTCCGGCCGGTGAGGTCATCACCGTCCGGGCTGGTCCTGGACGCCTCGGCGGGCCCCTTGAGCGCCGTCGAAAAGCGCGAGCAGCAGTACGCCGCAACGAATGGAGTCTTCCGGCACTCGGCTAGGTAAGACACGCCTTTGGAAGATGAGTTCATGCGCCGTTGCTCGACATGAAGGAGCTGCTCCTGCCCTTCTGCTCGTTGCTGCCTGCTGGCGGCTGCTGTTGCCGCGGGGGCCGCCCCGCGTGGCGCGTCGCGCGTCCAGGGCTATCTTCGGTGTCAGGTTCCTGATGCCGGGTCCGCCAGATTAGCCGCGCAGGGGACCGCCCTGATAGATCGCGGCCATCGTCCCTCTCGCCGTAGCCAGCGGGAGCGCGTGGGTAGGGGCGAAGGACTCTGGCCTTCGGGACTGGACGGGACGGAAGCTGACCGTTGACGGGCAGATGAGGTCTTGTGGGAGATGGTGGGCATGGCGACGCGAGTCGATGTGTCGTTCCCCTCTGGTGGGCAGCGGTGCGGCGGCTGGCTGTACCCGCCGATGGGCGTGACCGGGAAGGCGCCATGTGTGGTGATGGCGCACGGGACGACCGGGACCATGAGCTTCGGCCTGGCCCGCTATGCGCAACGGTTCGCCGCAGCCGGGTTCGCCGTGCTGGTGTTCGACTACCGCCACTTCGGCGCCAGCGACGGCCAACCACGACAGCTGATCCGAGTCGGCCGCCAGGTGGCTGACTGGCGGGCGGCGGTCCGGTTCGCCCGCATGCTGCCCCAGGTCGATCCCGACCGGGTGGCGCTGTGGGGCACCTCGCTTGGTGGCGGGCACGTCGTGACGGTGGCCGCGGACGACCCGAGGATCGCGGCGGTCGTCGCGCAGCTGCCGTTCATGGGTGTGGACCTGCGCGGCTCCAGCCCGCGGACGGGCCGTGTCACCCGCAGGCTGTTCATGGCGGCGATCCGGGACGCCATCGGTGGCGTGTTCAGACGGGCGCCGGTGATGATACCGATGGTGGGTGAGCCCGGCGCGGTTGCGGTGTTCACGGGCACCGAAGACAACACCGTGGCACGCGCGCTGGCCGCTGATGCGCCGGAGTGGCGCAACGAGATGGCTGCGCGGTCGCTGTTCTCGCTGATCCGCTACCGGCCCGGCAAGCTCGCTGGGGGGCTGGTCATGCCGCTGCTGATCTGCGTCGTCGACGAGGACACCGCTGCGTCCCTGCCATTGGCTGTCCGCGCCGCCGAGCAGGCACCGCGCGGCGAGCTGCGCCGCTACCCGGGTGGTCACTTCGCCGCCTACCTCGGTGAGGTGTTCGAGCAGATGGTCAGTGACCAGGTCAAGTTCCTGCGACGGCACCTGGCCGCAACACCGGCCGCGACCGCCGGGGCCGGGTGATCGGCGGCGTCCTGTCCGCCACGGCAGACGTTTCCACCGCAGGATTCGACGTGATCGGCGCAGCCATGCGGCTGGCAGGTGCTTTGAGCCGCGGAACTGTTCGGACCAGACACTGGCGTCGTGGCGGTCGGCCTTGGGGGAAGCGGGTAGACCGGTTTGCAGCTGGCCAGAAGCAAAGAAATGGATGCTGGCCCTGACGACAGCAGGCCACTTAGGCGCGATCCTGGACGGCGTGACTCTTCTCAAACGGTGCGCGCCGGCGCGATTCGCGACATGCCGTGGCAGCGGTCGTGGAGCCGTGATCAAAGGAGGAATCAATGTCAGAGTTTCAGACGCTCCACGCCGGGATGGCCGGAACGATCGATGTGGGCGGCGACCTAACGGTCAACCGCCTCGGCTTCGGCGCCATGCGTATCACCGGTGACGGCATCTGGGGTCAGCCCGCTGACCGCGACGAGGCGAAGGCGGTGTTGCGCCGCGCGATCGAGCTCGGCGTCAACTTCATCGACACCGCCGACTCGTACGGGCCTCACGTCAGCGAAGAGTTCATCAGCGAGGCGCTCCACCCTTACCCAGACGATCTGGTGATCGCAACCAAAGGCGGCCTCGAGCGCACCGGTCCGGGACGGTGGCCCACCAACGGTCGACCAGAGCACCTAATCGAGGCGTGTGAGGGAAGCCTGCGCAGGCTGAGGCTGGAACAGATCCCGCTCTACCAGTTCCACCGGCCCGATCCCGCGGTGCCTCTGGAGGACTCGATCAGTGCCCTCCTCACCCTCAAGGAGCAGGGCAAGATCCGACACATCGGGCTGTCCAACGTCACCGAAGAGCAGCTGCGACGGGCACAGCGACTCACCCCAATTGTGACGATCCAGAACCGCTACAACGTCGACGACCGCCGCTCGGAGTCGCTGGTCGATCTGTGCGAGCAAGAGCAGATGGTCTTCCTGCCCTGGGCGCCGATCCAGAATCTTGGCAGCAACCGGACTGTTAACAAGTTAGCGCAGCGCTACGACGCAACACCGCGACAGATAGTGCTGGCCTGGCTCCTAGCCCGGTCGCCCTCGATCCTTCCGATCCCAGGCACCGGATCGGTGTCACACTTGGACGACAACGTCGCTGCCGCGGCGATCAAGCTGACCAAGGCCGAGGTTGCCTCGGTGACGGATAACGCCGGCTGAGACACTTCGGCATGCCAGTCAGGACCCAGGCTTCTGCCGATTCCAGGCGTGCCCCAGCGCTGAGGGCGCAACAAGCAGAAATCCAGACCGTGGACGAGGATCTCGTCGCATCCCATCGCAAGGAATCCGCAGGTACCGGCCACGCCGGCGTTATGGTAGCCGCGAGCGGCATCCGGAGCGGCGCTCGCGATCTGCGCCAGCGTTGCCGCCGTGGCTTCGAGGACATCTGCAGTTCCGCGTGGGCGCCTCGCCGTGGGAGTGGAAGTCGAATCGTAGCCGACTGCGACTCTGTGCGGCGGGGTGCGCGTACCACCCCAGGGCATCGCACACATGCGTGATGGTCGTACGAACGTCCCAACTGAGGTCGCCCGCCGCGACAGCCCAGTCTTTCTCAACGAATGGCTCAAGCCCACTGCGGCCTCGAGAAGATCGTCGGGTTCTACTTCCATAACCGACCTGTCCTCAATCCACGCTCGGCAAACCTCGACCATCCGGCTGCGCAGTCACCCGCTCGGGCATTGTCGTCACTCCCACCAGCTCCATTACATCGATCAAGACGACCGCGGGAGCCGCCGGTATTGCGAGACCGCGACCCGCAACGAACGTGAGTCTCCAATCGTGGGGCAATCATGGGCGCATCTATCAAGATCAACGCGAGATGGGCTTGGTGATCGGCTCGTGATCACGTAGATCTGATCGTGCGATGCATTCCTCTTCACCGTCACGCCGTAGAGAAATGATCTTGTTGAGCGGAAATTCCGTCCCCAGCGGCCTGGGATCCAGGACCTCGCGCACGGCCTCCGCGAGAAGCCCCGCCAGCTCGTAGGGTCGATCAGCGACGGCAGCAGCCCGTCTAGCGCCGTGAGGTAGTGGACCGGCCCATGGACGGCGGGATGCCCCGGATGCAGCGCCCGGATGTCGGCCCTAACGTTCGTGGCGATCGCGATGGCGATGACAGCGAGACGAAGTAGCTGCAGATCGCGTCGGCGAGCCATCACTCGTAAGTCTTGAGGACCTCGAATACGCGGTATGAGTCCTCGTCGTCCATGATCGAGAAGAATGCCGCGCAGACGTCGCTGTGTTGTTCTGCGTCCAGGACGCGCTCGATCGCCTCCTCGTCCTCGAAGAAGACAATGTCGGCGTAGCCGCCGTCGGAGTCGCGGACCAGGATTCTCCGGAGGATTCCGTCCTGCTTCTGTACAAAGAGGTGCTCGAACTCCTCCGATGTGTTGAGCAGCGTCTCCTCGGCTACTCCGTGCTTGAGCTTGAAGGGTGCGAGTGCGATTTGCATGTTGCCTTCTCCTTTCGTCATTACAGACACTATTGGCGAACATGTCATTCACTGTCATATTTCATTGGTGGCTAACAGACGAACCCGCGGAGGTCGTGCTGTCCGATTGGAGGCACTAAAAGCGGTGTTGGCCGACCGGGACTACACGACGGCCGGGGAGCTGGCCGCCGAGCTGGGCGTGAGTGTCCGGACCCTCCATCGAGATCTGGCGCTTCTGCGTGACTTCGGGATTCCCGTCGACAGCGACCGAGGCCGCGGCGGGGGACTGCGCCTGGAGCACGGCTGGTCACTTGGTCGGGTCCACCTCAGTGAGTCCGAGGCCATTGGAATGCTCTTGAGCCTGACCATCGCCGAGAAGGTCGGATCTCCGATCATGCTGGACGATGCGCGGACGATCGCGCGCAAAATCGCCACGTCCTTTGCCCCGGCGCAGGCTCGACGGATCCTGGCGATGCGCAGGCGCATCCTCGTGGGTGCTCAGGCCTCAGATCAGGTTCTGTCCTCTTACGGCGCGCCCGCAGGCACCGTCACCCAACCCTTGCTCGACGCGTTCGTCAACCGGCGGGTTGCCGTCATCAGGTACCAAGACCAGCACCTCAACGTCACCGAGCGGGAGATCGAGCTGCAGTACCTCTACTACAACGTCCCCGTCTGGTACGCGCTCGTCTGGGATCGGCTGCGTGACGACGTGCGCTTCTTCAGGATTGACCGGATCAAGAACATCCAGCTCCTCCGGGAACAATTCAGGCTCCGTCGCGACGACCAGTTCCTCACCGCGGGCGAGCCAGACGCCAAGGCACTGTGACAGCGCTGCAGCTCCGATTCCGGCACTAGCCTTCGTCCCATGAGCGTCGACGTCCTCGTGGAGACTGTGATCGCGCGTCCTATTACCGAAGTCGCGGCATACGTCGCCGACCCCGCAAGGGCCCCGAGTGGTACGCCAAGATTAGGGTGATCGAATGGACCCAACTACTGCAGACCTCCTCGTGGGCGCGCTCGTCGGCCTGGTTATCGTGCCGTCGGGCATGCAGAACGGTCAGGAATATCCGCGCCCAGCCACCCAGCGGTGCGTTCCGTAGTGGTGTGGACCGGGTGGCCGACCTGGTGTGTTTCGGCCGTCGGTGTCAGCGTCCCTTCGTCGAGCTGCTGCCCGGGCAGCGCGGTAACCTAACGTTTCCACATCGCCCCGGTGTGTGTGGGCCGCGCGCCCACCGTGGCAAAACCGCACTCCAAGAGCGCATCGGCAAGCGCGGCCGCAGTCTCCTGATCGCGTGCATGGAAGCAGTGGGTGGGGCCAGTGCTGTCCATCCTCACGTGACGCTGCATCATGCCAGGTCGAAGTGGCGCGGTGGGCTGAATCGCGGCAAAGTTGGCGCAATCGCTATACCTAGAACTATTATGCATTGCAGTCCTAGGGTTAGGCCGTACATGCATATCACCAAAGACCTCGTCGCGGCCTCGGCGACGCCGCTCGTTTTGGGGATCCTCGCCGAAGGTGAGAGCTACGGTTACGCAATCCTCAAGCAGGTCAACGAACTGTCGGGCGGGCAGCTGGAGTGGACCGACGGCCTGCTCTACCCGCTGCTGCACCGCTTGGAGCGGCTTGGCCACGTCGAGTCGGCCTGGGAGACCCCGCCCGGGGGACGCCGCCGCAAGTACTACCGCATCACCGACCAGGGCCGGGCCGAGCTCGCCGAGCAGCGCCGCCAATGGGCCACGGTCGTCGATGCCCTGCGGGGCGTCTGGAGCACGACACAGTCGATGAGGCCGATCACGGCACCGGCAAGGGGGGCGGGACGATGACCGTCGATAGCGACAACGATCTGGAGAACCAGATCGCCGAGTGGCGGGCCTACGTGCACCGCCGCCGAGAGCTGCACAACACCGATGCCGAGGAGCTGGAAGACCATCTTCGCAGCCGGATCACCGAGCTGACCGAGGCGGGCCTGCGAGCCGACGAGGCGTTCCTCATCGCTGTCAAACGCATGGGCAGCCTCGATGAGCTGTCCCGGGAGTTCGCTCGCGAGCATTCCGAGCGGCTGTGGAAGCAGCTCGTGCTGCCGGGGGAGCCCGACGTGCCCACCGCTGCCCGTTCCCGTCGCGAGCTGCCTGTCATGGTGCTCTGTGCGGCTATCGCGGCGCTTGCGATCAAGGTACCGGCCCTGTTCGGCCTTGACATAACCGATGAGGACGCCAGCTTCTACGCACGAAACCTGAGCCTCTTTGCGCTGCCGGCGTTGGCCGCTTACTTCGCTTGGCAACGCCGGGTTGGTCTGCGCGTTGTCGGGGCGCTCGCGTTGCTGTTCATTCTCGGCGCCGTTGCCGCGAACGTGTATCCGCTGGCCGCTGACTCGCAGAGCCTTGTGCTCACGGCGATTCACCTGCCGATCGCATTATGGCTGGTTGTCGGCGTCGCCTATATGGGCGGTGATTGGCGCTCAGACCGGCGGCGGATGGACTTCATCCGGTTCACGGGGGAGTGGCTGATCTACTTCGTCCTCATTGGACTGGGCGGCGGCGTGCTCGTGCTCTTCACGGTGGGCACCTTCGATGCCATCGGCCTTGATGCCGAGGAGTTCATCAATTCATGGCTGCTGCCGTGCGGCGCCATGGCCGCGGTCATCGTGTCGGCATGGCTCGTTGAGGCCAAGCAGAGCGTCATCGAGAACATGGCGCCGGTGCTGACCCGCGTCTTCACGCCGCTTTTCGCGGCCACCCTGCTGGTCTTCCTGGTTGCCATCATCTGGACCAACAACGGCATCGACGTCGAACGCGATGCGCTCATCCTCTTCGACATGCTGCTCGTTATCGTGCTGGGCCTGTTGTTGTATGCCATCTCCGCCCGTGACCCTGCGGCCCGGCCGGGTCTTTTTGACCGCTTGCAGCTCGCGCTCGTCGTGAGCGCTTTGATCATCGACGTCCTGGTGCTGCTGGCGATCACCGGCCGGATCGCCGAATGGGGCTTCAGCCCCAACAAGACCGCGGCATTGGGCGAGAACGTCATCCTGCTCACCAACCTGGCGTGGTCGGCATGGCTGTTCCTCGGCTTCCTGCGTGGCCGCATGCCCTTCGCCCGCCTGGAACACTGGCAGACCCGTTACCTCATCGTGTATGCCGTCTGGGCCTGGACAGTCGCCCTCGCCTTCCCGCTCATCTTCGACTTCGCCTGAGCCGATACCGCACGTTGTTCGGTGGCCGGCGAGCTGGCTGGTTAGACCCAGCAGCGACGTGGGGGAGCACAGTCGTTAATGATTGCGGGGCGCCATCCGCGATGCTTTCCACTACCTGCAGCGCGGCCTGCCGCTCGGCCAGATCAAGAGGCACGCCGCGCGGGTCGTCGGGTCAGGTCTCCACGATCTTGGTCGCCCGAAGCGCCATTCCGCGACCATGGCATAGAAGTCGGTCAGAAACCTACCGCCGATGAGATTCAGCGCTGCTCGCTCCGGGAAGTTTCCTTCCGGCCAGGTACGCCCGGCCAGCCACCAGGTTTTCGGCGTTCTCGCGCTGGACGCAATCCAGCGTGGCCGCGAGGTTTGTGAGTTTGCCTGAGACGGCCCGCCGACAAGCAGTCGATCCGACGAACCAGGCAGCGTTCGGGGCATGGAACGGCAGCGAGGGCGTTGGGACGAGAACGACGAGCTGTACGACGTCGGTCAAGCCCGGCATGACGTAGCCCTCTTTGCCGCTGCCGCCATCACATCAACAGAACGAGCTCTTGACGTTGGCTGCGGCAATGGCCCCACGACCTGCAAAGCAGCCCGGCGCGCACCGCGGTTGGTGGCTGGACCTACCGACTCTGCAACCAGACATTAGCCTCACTGAGGCTTCTGCCGGACGCGGATGACTGCTGAGTTTCTGCGCCCCAGGCTCCTCGAAGCGTGGCCCGTCGTGCGCCGGGTAGGCCGCGGGTTAGCGCCGAGTCTGGCTTCGTCGGGATTTGCCCGGCGGTAGCTGAGGCCGTTGCCACTCCCTAGGCCGCGCGCGACAATCGTGTGATGGGCGGGGACACGGTCCCGACATTCTGTCCGCTTTGCGTGTCGCGCTGTGGGGCGCGCGCCACGGTCGCAGACGGGATATTCGTCGCTCTGCATCCCGACCCCTCCCACCCGACCGGCAAGGCAATCTGCCTGAAAGGCAAGGCTGCGCCGGAAATCCTCTACCACCCCTCGCGGCTCCTCCACCCGCTGAGGCGGACCAACCCCAAGGATTCCGCGGATCCGAGGTGGGAGCGGATCAGCTGGGATGAGGCGCTGGACGCGGTTGCCGAACGGCTAATGACCTTCGCTGCCTCGGACGGGCCTGCGTCGGTGGGGTTCAGTTCGAGCTCGCCGTCCACCTCGGCGATCAGCGACGCCGTCGATTGGGTTCAGCGGCTGATCCGTGCCTTCGGCAGCCCGAACTACTGCAACTACATGGAGCTGTGCGGGTGGGGCCGGTACCTCGCACCGCTCTACACGTTCGGCGCCTCCGTGCCCGGCGTATATCTCCCGGATCTCGAGAACGCCGGCTGCATCCTCTTCTGGGGGTACAACCCGTCCGTCGCTCGCCTCGCCCACGCGACGAGCACCGCCGCCGCAGTCGCGCGCGGCGCGAAGCTGATCGTCGTCGACCCGCGCAAGGCCGGCCTCGCAGCCAAGGCCGCCCACTGGCTGCGGGTAAGGCCTGGCACCGATGCGGCACTCGCTCTGTCCCTCACGCACGTGATGATCGAGAACGGCTGGTACGACGCCGATTTCGTCCGTGACTGGACCAACGGTGCTGAGGAGGTCCAGGGCCGTACCGTCTGGGATCTGCTCGCGTCGCGCTGTGCCGACTTCCCGCCGGACGTGGCAGCGGAGATAACGGGAGTGCCGGCTCCAGACATCGTCGCCGCCGCGCGGACGCTCTGGGAGGCCCGACCGGTCGCGTTCTACACGTGGAGCGGGCTAGAGCAGCACAGCGGCACAACTCAGACCATGCGCGCGATCAACGTCCTCTACGCCCTGACCGGCAGCCTGGACGTTCCGGGCGGGAACGTGCTGTTCGAAGCGGTGCCATCGAACCCGATTGACGGGATGGAATTCCTGTCTGACGCCCGCCCGCCTGCGGTAGGCGTCGACAAGCGGCCGCTCGGACCGGCCCGGTTCGAGTTCGTCACCGGCGAGGACTTCTACACCGCGGCCCTCGACCGGCGGATCAAGGCGCTGGTCAGCTTCGGCGGCAATATGGTGATGGCCCACGCAGACAGCGCCCGCGGCCGCGATGCGCTGCGCGGCTTGGAATTTTTCGTCCAGGCCGACCTGTTCATGACCCCGACCGCCGAACTCGCCGACATCGTGTTGCCCGTGACGACGCCGTTCGAATCCGAGGCACTGAAGATCGGCTTCGAGTACAGCCAGGAGGCGCAGTCGCTCGTCCAGCTGCGACAGCCGCTCGTACCGCCGCGCGGCGAGGCCCGCTCGGACCTGCAGATCGTGTTCGACCTCGCGACGCGTCTGGGCCTCGGGGCGCACTTCTGGGACGGCGACATCGAGGCGGCGTTCCGCCATCAACTTGCGCCGAGCGGGATCACCCTGGAGGAGCTGCGGGCTAACCCGGCGGGTGTCCGGGTGCCGTTGACCACGCGGTACCGCAAGTACGCCGACACGGGGTTCGCCACTCCGTCGCGCAAGGTAGAGCTGTACTCGGCCACGCTGTCCGCCCATGGCTATTCACCGCTGCCGACCTTCGAGGAACCGCTCATGAGCCCTCGCTCCCGGCCGGACCTCGCCGATCGGTACCCGCTGGTGCTCAGTTGCGCGAAGTCTCTGTTCTTCTGCGAGACCCAGCACCGCCAGGTCGGCGTCCTGCGCAAGAGCGCGCCTGAACCGCAGCTCGAGATTCACCCGTCCACGGCCGCGGCCCGCGGGATCTCCATGGGGGACTGGGTCTCCCTGGACACCCCATACGGCAGCGTCCGGGCGCGCGCGAAGTTCAACGCCAACCTCGACCCGGAGGTCGTGTTCGGCCAGCACGGCTGGTGGGAGGCCTGCGATGAACTTGGACTGCCCGGCTACCCACCGTACGGGCCGGACAGTGCGAACCTCAACCTTGTGCTCCGCCAGACCCCGAGCGACCCGATCAGCGGGAGTTCGCCCCTGCGAGCTTCGGTCTGCGACGTCGCCCTGCTCAGTGCTGCTGACCCGGGAAAGCCGTGACGTCGACCGAGGCCACGACTGGAGTCGGACGCCCAGGCACTCATCGCAGTGGAGTTAGGCGCCCAAGAGTCTGGTCTCACAGCGACAGGCCGGGTCTCGGGCGCTTCGGCGTGTGTGGCCGATCGCCGACTGAAGGTCTTCAAGGCTCCTGGACAATCCCGAAGAGCCTTCGGCGCAACAGTGGGCGGCCGGAGCCGCCTTGGCAGGATGTCGAGCAGGTGAGTCGGAAGGGCCGAGCTGATCGGGACGTTGCACACTCGCACCGGCTTGATCAGGTTCTCGGACTGTGCGACGACGCGTGGCAGATCCACGCGGAGGAAGTAGATCCCTCCGCTCGCGCCATGTTCGATGATGTCGCTGACGCGAGTATCCATCCGGCTCGACAGTCGGTCGAGACGACGAAGAGGCTCGGCTCGGTCATGTCGTCGCTGCTTACTCGGCGAAGAGTCCGATGGAGTTGGTTGGGCGGCGGCGAGTCCCTCCGCTGCCGACGTGGCCGCCAAGATCACGGGTCTCGCGGGCGGGACCGCCCGACGCTGGCGTTGATCACTGCTTGTCTATCATCCGCCGGCTCCGGCCTCCTGATTTTCGATACCACGTCGAGCGTCTTCTGTAGGTCGGCCGTGGGGCTGAACTCCACGACGTCGGTCCCGGCGTAGAGCGACGGGATGTGTCCCGGCGCCGCGTACTACGTGTCACCGGCCTCGTCGAGCTCTTCGTTGCCATCCGCGAAGGCGAACTCTAACCTGCCATTGACGGCCGTCTGCACCGCGTACCCAACCCACCATTCCTGTCGTTCTTTCACCCCATTAATCGAGCTGGCCAGCTTTCGACCGCGCCGCCGTCTTCACCCGTATCGGCGGACCGACTCGCCAGTGACCCTCCACCGAGGCAAGTCGGCGCTCAGGGCACTTCGGGCCGTATCACCCGACCGTCCGATGCCGTTGGGAGGTGATGGTGTCGGCGATCAGCTGCACGAAATTGGCTGTTGCATCGAAGGGGGCGGCGTGGCCGGCACCTTCAATTTGATGCGTGCGCGCAGTGGGGATGGCTGATGCGAGCGAGCGGGTCAGGCCGATGATGCTGTTGGGGCTCCGTGCGCCGTACGAGCAGACGACAGGGACTGCAACGTTCGCGAGATCGGCAGCTGATGGATAGTTGCCGATGGAATTTCGGAAGTCCAGCAAGGCTGGCCGAGCGTTTTCCCTGGCGATCCGCCGCCACTCTTCGGGAAAGGCGTCCCACGCGGTTCCACCGTCGCGGTAGCTGTAGGCGGCGCGCAACAGCGTCTCGACGGCGTCGCCATGTCGGCCGCGCAGGGCTAGCCATCCGATCGTGGCGATGGCCGCGAGCTGCGAGGCGTTCGTGAGGTGACGACTCGCCCGCCATGCGGCCTCATGGGCGATGACGGCCTGCACAAGATCCGGACGACGCACCGCGAGGTCGACGGCGATCGTCGCCCCAGCGCTGGTACCAACCACGACGGCGGGCGCGGCCTGCAAGTACTCCAGTATGGCAGCGGCGTCGGCTGTGTGCGTCGAAATCAGGCGGACCGGTTCGCCGCCGGTCCTGGCGTAGCCCCGGCGGTCGTAGGCAATCACTCGTCCGATCCGCGCGAGCTCCTCGGTGACCGGACCCCAGGTTGAGGCGGTCGCGCCGGCCGGGGGAACCAAAAGGATCGAGACACCCTCGCCCGCCTCCTCGTAATAGAGGTCACATCCGCCCGACCCCACCGAACCCATCATCGTCTCCGCCAACGGCCCATCACGTCACGCTTCGCTTTCGTCGTCGCCTAGACAGCGGCGTCGGTTTCCAACCCCTGCAGGAATGAGTACGAACTCACTCCTCCGGCGTGCTTGTTGAACAGATCCCTGAGCGGTTGGGAGATCTCCCCGTACACGCTCATGCGGTGGTCGTAGGCGTACTCATCGAACAGGATCGCCCTCGCCGCCATGACGTGCGCGTTGTGCTCGATCAGCCCTTCCTCACTCACGTACGCTTCGTGGACCTCGCATTCGGTTCCGTCCTCGTTGATGAACCAGTCGTACCGGAGCGTCTGCGTGTCCTGCTCGCGGCTCAGCCGCATGATCTCGGCCACCTGCGTCTTGAACCCGTCCAGTTGACCTGGGCGGATCTTCATGTGCGCTGTCACTTCTAGATGACTCATGGCCTCTCCCCTCACTGTCTTCGTACGCGGCCTGTACCTACCGCTGGTGGCTAGACCGTCGCCGACTGTTCCAGCCCCTGCACGAACGTGAAGGTGGTCGGCGCCGATCCCATCCGCTCCTTGACGAGGTCGATGAACCCCTGTGAGACCTCGCCGTAGATGGTCGACCGGTGGTCGAACGCGTAATCGCGGAACAGGACCGTCCGCGCCTCCATGATGTGCATCTGGTGCTCAATCAGCCCCTGCTCATTCGAGAACATCTCATGCACCTCGCACTCGGTTCCGTCTTCGCTGATGAACCAATCGCAACGAAGGGTGTGGGTGTCCAGCTCGCGCGTCAGCCGGACGATCTCGGCCGCTTGGGCCTTGACGCCCTCGAGTTGACCTGGGCGGACCTTGGCATGAGCGATGACTTCCAGGAAGCCCATGACTCCTCCTCTCCTCGACTGGAGCTTCCCGTGACAGCGGGTTTCGACACAGAGCCGAAAAGCCTCAATACGGGGGTCAACAGTCCTGATTTTGCCGAAGAGAGCTCAACCCCCTACTGACCCGCAACTTGATTTCTCGCCTGAACGCTGTATGAGTTCCGGGGCGCACGCTCGCATCCAGACCACGAGCCGTGGCTGGTGGCGCCGTCGCGCGCAGCAACCGATCCCCCCAACAACAATTCCGCATGATCGACTGGCCGACCTTCAGCGACCCCGCCCTCGCCCCCCGGAAGGCAAACACGTGCCGAACATAACCGTCGTTGGGACCTATCAAGGAGTCGACTGGGACAGGCACAAGACTCGCTTTATCAATGGCTATTCCGTGTAGGCCGCTCTCGTTCTCGTAATCGTCGGCACCGCGGCACTGTTTGTGCGGCTGCGAAAACGGGCACAGCCGGGCTACTGGCCAACCTGTTCCGCCAGGCCCATCACCTGCCAGGTCGCTATCGAGTGTGACCAAACCAATCGCCCAACCGACGGAGCGAGGCCGGATGGACATAGCTCTTGGCTGCGGCGACCTATATGTTGATCGATTGTCTGATTCGAAAGCTCCTCACTCAGGTCGTCGCGACACGGCCGCGAGCGGAACCTTCGCCAGCCGCCCCTCGGCGGCCAGGCGGCAGCCCGAGACGAGTGACTAAAGACACCCAGCACGCGGGCCGTCTGCCTCTGTGCTGAAGCTGAAGCTCCTGCTGGTATCGGAAGTGAAAGGCGGCAATCTCTAGAAGGTGATGAGCTGTCGTGGACGCGCTCGAGCTAGTGTTCGAAATCGGCTTCTTCACACTGGCCATCCCCGCCTTCATCGCGGATGTGCTGGCAGGAGTGAGCGATCGAGCTAGGCAGATCGGACGAATCTGTACCGGACTGCTCATGCTCCTCGGCGGTGCGGCCGTCAACGCCACCTCTCTCGCGGTTGGCGTTGATTACGCTGATTTCGCCGACGATGCGAAGTTTGGTTGGGTGACCGATGCTTGGCGCGCCGTCGTGCCGCCCCATGATGTGCTGCTTATCGGATTGCTGGTGGTATTCGAGGCGACTGTCGGAGTGATGATCCTCTCTGGCGGCCGCCTGGCGCAGGTCGGGCTTGTCGGCGCTATCGCGTTCCACGTTTGCCTGGCGTTGTTCTTCTCCTGGTTCTTCACCGTCTACGGCCTAGCCATGCTGTTGCCGCTGGTAATGCTGCTGCGGGCGGAGCGGCGCGCCGCGGCAGCACCGGCCCATTCCCAACGGGAGGAACCGGCGCAGGTGGGCACGTAGGCGCCTCGCGCCGGGGCGCAGCGGTCACACGAGCTCAGCTGAGTTCCTCCAAGCTTGACTCGAGTTGGTCATGGACAAGATCGTTTTGACAGGCCAGATCTTCTGGATGACCTTCGGAGTCGCCACAGTCATCGCATGTCTGCTGTCGAGCCGGAGCCGGCGAGCGATGCTCATCGCCCGGACCATGGTCGGCATGGTGATGCTCGTCGGCGGAGCACTGCTGAACACCGCCTATCTCCTCGCTGGTAACGACTACGCCGTCTTCATGGACGCCTCCTGGTTCCCTTGGGTAACCGAGACCTGGCGTGCGGTCGTCCCGCCCAACCACGTTCTGCAGATCGGCCTGCTCATCTTGTTCGAGGCAGCGTTGGGCGTGCTGATCCTCATTGGTGGGCGCATGACCCAGCTCGGGCTTGCATGTGCGATCGCATTCCACTTCGCACTTTTCGTGATGGGGTGGGGCGGCACGTTATACGCGCTCGCCATGCTGGCCGGGCTGGTGCTGCTCCTGCGAGCGGAGCGACACGCAGCCGGCGCCGAGTCCCATCCGCAGCAGCAACCTATGGTGCAGGTCCGGTCGTAGCGGGCCATACGCCGATCGGTGACGAGCCTCGGCTCGCCCGCGGACGATTCTGCCAGCGGGATCTGAACATCGCTTTGCACCAGTCGACTGAACGCACTACGTGCCTAGAGTCTCGCCGTCGTCCCGGCAGCATGCGCCAACCCGGCTGCGACCCCAGGCGCCTTAGAACTGTTTTTCATGGGATTCCCCCGTCGGCCAACTGGATCCGGGACATCGCCGGGTCAGACCAGCCTCCCGCACCCTGCCCTTGACAGGTACCTGGCGGCTTTCTGAGGACGATTCGCTTTGGGTAACTCCCCCTGGTCCCAGCCAACACAGCAAAGCGTTCCTACGTGACTCCGTGGATCGAGCTCGACGGACTCGTAGATGAGCTCTCGGACCGCAACGGCTCAGCGTCCGGGGCGGAACCGACGATGGGTTCGGTGTGAGGAGTGATGGTTCCGGCGCTGCCGTCGACGGTCACCAGCTGCCCTGGATGCAGGCGTGCCGTGGCGTCGCCCGTGGCGACGACGGCGGGGATTCCGTATTCGCGGGCCACCAGGGAGGCGTGCGCAGCGAGGGTGCCGCTGTCGGTGACGACGGCGGCTGCTCGAGCGAACAGAGGCGTCCATGCCGGAGCGGTCGCTTTCGCGACAAGCACATCGCCGTCGCGGAACCCGCCGAAGTCTTGCGGGCCCTGCACGATGCGTACCGGTCCGGTTGCGCGTCCCGCCGATACGGGGTGTCCGAGGATGACGTTCTCGCCGATCCTTCGCTCACCTCGGGCTTCCCGCACGGCGCGGCCGATCACATCCCCGATCGGCCGAACCGGCGGCCCGAGTGTCAATGGCGCGGCAAGGTTGCGTTGGCGCTGCCACAGGTGGCGGCGCTCCCGCACGAGGTGAACAATCGGCTCACTCTTCTCAGCCCGAAGTGTGGTGGTCACTTCGTCGCGGGTGCAGAAGAACACCTCCTCGGCCTGTTCGATCGCACCGGTCGCGACCATGTGTTCGCCTAGTCGGCGGACACAGGCACGCAGGACCGGCCATCCGAGGGTGAAGTCGCGAGCCTGTTCCTCTCGAATGACCGCATACCGCTGATTGACCTGAAACAGCCGCTCGAACTGGGTGAGTAGCCGCGGTCGACCGACAAGGGCGGCCCGGCAGGCTCGCTCGGCTGTCGCGCGCTGCTGGGCTAGCCGCGCGTGCCGCTGGACGCCGTCTGGCAGTGCGATATCCGCCGTCAATAATTCGCCAACGACTGGGTGGTACCAGTCGGCGCTCTGCACTGCATGGGCTGTGATGACAGGTTGGGTGCCCGGCAGTCCCCGTAGCAGTACCTGCGTGCCGCCCTTCTCCTCAGAGAGCACCTGAGCCAGGTGCTCATGGCAGAAGCGCGTCAGGCAGGCCTCCATCTTCCATGCCGAGCCGCCGACGATCGCCAGATACCACAAATAGATGCCGGCCTTTCGGCCGAGCAGGTCGACTAGCTGCGCCAACCGGTCCGGTGGCGCCGTTGTGGCCTCAATCTGCGCGTCGCTGACCAGCTGCCGGTAGGCAGGCAGACAGTTGTTTCGCCACTGGTCGTCCAGCTCGGACAATACGGCGTGATCGGCAGCCGCCGGGTTCCGGTTGACCCGGATCAACGCGTTGTAGAGGATCCTCACTGCCCGGCCGCGGCCCTGCCATAACACCCGAGTCAGCAGCTTGGGTGAGGGAATCGGGGGGGCGTTGTAGTACCAGCCGTTGACGAGGGTGTATCGGAACGGCACTCGAACTCCGACGGTTTCCTCCATGCCGTCGAGGTAGCCGTCTTCCAGTGCTGGCAGCAGCCAGGTGGCGAACAACGGGGTGACCGCTTCGGGCAGCCATTCGCCGAGCCGGAAGTTGCGCGACCACAAACCTGGGCCCGGCGCGGTCCAGGACACTGGCTCCGGCACCGCCGTCATCGGCCGCGCCTGTAAGAGCCACAGCCGCCCCTCTCGGTCGATCGCCCACTCGATGTCTTGCGCCTGGCCGTAGCGGTCGGCGATCTTGCGGGCCAAGTCCGCCACCGCCTGAGCCTGCCGGGCTGTCAGCACCTCGCCGCCGGCGGGTATGGGCCGCGACATCCGGGCGTTCCGCGCGGTGACGGTCCACTCTTCGCCGACCGCTTCACCAGACACCAGCCGATCACCCAAGCCGGGCACGGCGGTGACTAAGGCCTGATCGGGGTCGCCGCTGAGGGGATGTGCGGTGAAGGCCACCCCTGCCGCCATCGGGTCCACCATCGCCTGTACCAGAACAGCCATCCCGGGTGTGCCATCACCGTGCCGCTGGTGGTATGCCGCCACCCGCTCGGCGGTAGCGGCGGCGAAGCACCGCCGCACCGCCTCGCCAAGCCCATGAGCAGGAACGTTCAAGTACGTTTCGTAAAGGCCGGCGTAGGAGGCGTCCGGCAGATCCTCCGCAGCAGCTGAGGACCGTACCGCAAGCCGCGTCGCCTCTAGGCTGCGTGCCGCCGCCTCCAGGGATCGCTCCCATCCGTCGATGTTCAGCGCTCCGGCCGTAACCACCAGACCGGGCGGGACCGGAAAGCCAGCCGCGACCAACTCGCCCAATACACCGGCCTTGCCGCCTACCCGTGCCCGGTCAGCGGTAGCGGCTCGGGCCAGCTCGAAAACCTCGGTGTTCGCATCCATGATGCCTCATAGGTAGTATTACAAAGTATTGTGATGCTACACTACTAGTGCTGAACTGAAACGACAAGATTCAAGGAGGCGACGTTCGTGTTGCCGATGCGACCGGAACTGTTGAAGGGCCACCTCGACGCGCTGCTGCTGGCCGTCCTCGAACCGGGCCCACAGCATGGGTACGCCGTCATCGAGTCGCTGCGCGCCGGCAGCGACGGCGCCCTCGATCTGCCTACCGGCACGGTCTATCCGGCGCTGCACCGGCTGGAGCGTGCCGGCCTGATCGCCAGTGACTGGCAAACCGTCGGCGGACGCCGCCGCCGCGCCTACCACCTCACCCCGGCCGGGCAGGCCGCGCTGGGTGAGCAGCGCGCCGTGTGGGACCAGTTCTCCAGCGCTGTTACCGCCCTCCTCGGGAGGCGAACATGGCCGGTCACCGCCTAGCCGCCGGCACCGATATGCGCCTGGAGGGCGCGCTCGCCACCTACCTGTCCGATGTCGCCGCACAGCTACCCGCCCCACGCCGCCGCCGCGAGGCGATCCTCGCCGAACTGCGGGACGGCCTCGAGCAGGCCACCGAAGACAACATCGCCGAAGGTCTACCGTCCGAGCAGGCCGCTGCCGCGGCGATCACCCAGTTCGGAGCCCCCCACGCCGTCGCCGACGCGTTCGGCGGCGAACTGGCCACCGCCTACGCCCGACGCACTATCGCCTGGTTCATTGCCACCGGACCGCTCGTGGGAATCTGGTGGCTTCTCCTGCTTCAGCCAAGCCCGTGGCGCACCGGCCTGATCGCGCTGCTCGCGGCCATCCCAGTCATCCCGCTGATCGTCATCGTGATCGCCACCGCAGGCGGAACTTTCGCCACCACTGGGCGCCTGATGCGCTGGCTGCCCGAAACCGGTCCGCGCCGCGCCCTGGCTGCTACCATCACCATCGTCACGATGTGCGTCATCGGCGACCTCACCGTGATCACCATGTTCATGGTGACCGGCGCACCGACACGACCGCTCGCAATAGTCGCCATCGCTGCCAGCCTCACCCGCATTGCCTGCAGCATCACAACCGTGCGCCACGCCACCCGGATGCGAAGCCGGTCACATTGCATGTTCGAAGACCGCCAAGCATGACGCTCAATAGCGAGAACTTCGGCCTGCCCATCCCCAAGGCCGGGCCGGTCTTCGCCACGCCGCTAGTTATACACGTCCTGTCAGGGCTGACCGCCATCATCGCCGGGGCGCCCGCCGCCATCGCCCGCAAACGACCCGGACGCCACCCGCGTGCCGGACGGGTCTACCTGTGGGCACTCGGTGGAATCTTTGCCAGCGCGACGCAGCCTCCGCTGGCTCCGGCTGCAGCACAACGAAGTTGAAGATCAACCGCTCTCATTGTGTTCAGCGATAAAGAAGGAAGGCTGAGTCAGTGAACCAGCCACGGCAGTAGGAGGCACAACCATGGCAACAACTGCCCAAAGCACAACGACAACCGGACTACTCCGCGCACTGCGCATCGGATCGGCGCTGATGGCGCTCGCAAGCCTGGGTTTCGTCGGGTATGCGGTGATCTTCTTCGTCCGCAACTTCACCGGCGCATTCCTCGAACTCGGCATCGGGCCTGCGCAGGTCGATGTGGGGCGAGACGAGATCCGTTCCTTCAGCAACGATCTCTACCACTATGTGTCCCACCTGCACATCGCGGCCTCGGGCTTTATCGCGGCTACTGGATTGGCCACCGCGTCACTTGCCTGGTTCGGGGTACGGCGTGGCGAGCTCTGGGCTTATCTGACGGCAGTGGCTGCACCCGTTGTGGGCCTCGCTGTCGCGCTGCCCGCTCACTACCCGTGGGGCCTCGCCACGGTCGGCCACCTCGGCCTCATCTACCTGGTCACCGCAGTCTTCATCTTCGGTGCCGTACTGGCTCTAAGGCCGTTGCTGTCGTTGCGGTCGGCAACCGATCGACCGTAACCACGGTGAAGACGGCGCGCTCGCCTCGGTCGAGCGGCCTGACCAGCTAATGGCCTGCGGCGAGGCCATGGACTCGATGCGGCGATTAGCAGCTGGTCCCGGAGGGAGAGCGGGTCTCGTACATGCGATCGGCGTCGACAAGTACTGAGCCGGCGATGAGGGCGGCCACGACCCCAACGGCGGCAGTCAGGCAAATGGATGCAGTGGGGAGTTGACCCGATGGCCCCGGCCTTTGCGGCCGGGTCTAGGTGGGTGCTGCGGCGGTGGATGCCAGGGTGAGCTGGCGTCGGTGGTGATCGTAGTGCTGGGTGGCGTAGTGGTAGACCTCTTTCACCGTCAT
>DASUYM010000007.1:0-9071 GCA_036377435.1 Propionibacteriaceae bacterium | reverse complement strand
CGCCCACAGCACGATGCCGCCCAGGCTTGACCGCGGCGAGCACCGGCACACCATCGAAGTCAGAGGAATCCCGCCTCTGCTCATCACTTGCCGGCCAGAAGATCAACACTTGACACTTCCGGTCGTGGGATGTCTTGTCAGTTGGCGGTGGCGGCGGGATTTGAACCCGCGGAGGGTTGCCCCTCACGCGCTTTCGAGGCGCGCTCTTTAGGCCGCTCAGACACGCCACCGCCGGAGAGACTACCCAAGGTGAGGCAAGGCCGCGAATCGAAATCAGGGCCAGACTCGCGATCGTGCATGCCCGGCGAAGAGCCGTAGAGTCCACCTCCCGCGATGCGGTGACATCATCGTCCTCAAGTCGCGAGGACACGTGTTGAGGCGGCTCATGGCAATTGTGGGGTGAGGATGGCCCAGCAGGGTACGCGTTCAGGCCGGTTGGGTCGGCTCGCGCCCATCCTCGGCTGGCTTCGGTCGTACGACCGGCGGTGGCTGCGTGGAGATCTGATCGCAGGGATGACCGTAGCTGCGCTCATTGTCCCCAAGAACCTGGGCTACGCCGAAATCGCTGGAATCCCGGTGCAAAACGGGCTCTACGCAGCAGCAGCCGGTGCAATCCTGTATGCGATCTTCGGAACGTGCCGACAGATCTCGATGGGGCCGAGCTCAGGTCTCGCCGCTGTTGCTGCGAGTGCCGTTTTTGCGGCCGGGATCACCGACCAACAAGAAGTAGCGTCCTTCGTCGCCGGCATCACCTTGGCATCGGGAGCGCTGTTCCTGGTCCTAGCCGTATTCAAGCTGGGGTGGATCGCTCAGTTCCTGTCTCGTGCGGTCGTGACCGGGTTCCTGTTCGGCGCGGCCCTGGATGTTGTAATCGGCGAGCTCCCCAAGATCACCGGCACCAAGGCGACCGGGTCGAACTCCCTCCAGGAGCTGTTCTGGTGGATCGGCACCCTCAGCGAGGCAAACCTGTTGACGCTCCTCGTCGGGCTCGTGGCGCTGGCCGTGGTGTTCGGCCTCCGCATGTTCGCCCCACGTGTTCCTGGGGCTCTCGTATTGGTCGTTGGTGGTCTGCTGGCAAGTCGGCTTCTTGATCTAGGCGCTCACGGTGTCGCCCTTGTCGGCGAGGTCCCGAGAGGGCTGCCTCGATTCGAGCTTCCCGACGGCGGCTTGCTGTGGGACCACGTTGTCATTGTGGCCATGGCAGCGTTCGCACTGATGCTGATCGGTTTCTCACAGACAGCAGGCGACGCCCGAGCCTTCGCGGTCAAGCATCACTATCAGATCGACGTCAATCAGGAGTCGGTGGCGCAGGCGCTCGCGAACACCGGAGCGGGGCTCTTCCAAGGTATGCCCGTATCGACCAGTCTTTCGGCGAGCTCACTCAACGACCACTCCGGTGCCAAGACGGGCCTGGCTTCCATGACATCGGGTCTAACCGTGCTCCTGACGCTGCTCATACTTGCGCCGCTGTTCTCCGACCTGCCGAAGGCGGTTCTTGCCGCTGTGATCATCGAAGCCGTCGTCATGGGCATGATGAACGTCCCTGAGATGCGGCGGATGGCGCGGGTTCAGCGCTTCGACTTCTGGATCGCCATGACCGCCATCTTGGCAACCCTGGTCTTTGGTGTGCTCGCCGGAGTCATGATCGGTATCGCACTCTCGCTGCTCTGGTTGATCGCTGTGACCACGCGCCCCAATATCGCCCTGCTTGGGCGTGAGCCTGGCACGCAGGTCTACCGGGACATCTCTAACAACCCCGAGGACGAGCAGCCTCCCGGTCTCGCCGTTGTCAGGCTTGATGGCGACCTCTTCTTCGCCACTGCCGATGCCCTCGAGGACCGGATCCGAGACGTCATCCACTCACGCAGCGGGCTTGAGGGGATCGTGCTCGACTGCGAGGGCATCAACTTCGTCGACTCTCAGGGTTCGGCGAAGATGGCGGAAATCGCCCGTCTTGCCGCGGACTCCGGGCTCACCCTCAGACTTGCTCGGGTCAAGCCAGCAGTTGCGGCGACCTTAGAGCGGGATGGCGTGCTGGAGCGGATTGGGTCGGACCACATCCACGGCAACGTCTACCGAGCCGTGCAGGCTGCGACCACTGACAAGACCGGCCCGGCGCCGACCTGAGCTCCGAGTGGCCAGGGTGGCGTGGTGCTCGACCTGACGATCCGTCCTCGCAGGTTCAGCGGCTGGCGAAAAAGTCCTTCAGCAGCGCGCCGCACTCGGCCTCGAGCACGCCGCCGCGCACCTCGACGCGATGGTTCAAGCGCGGGTCCCGTACGACGTCGAAGAGCGAGCTAACCGCACCAGCCTTCGGATCGAATGCGCCGAAGATCAACCGTGCGACCCGAGCCAGCACCAGGGCGCCGGCGCACATAGTGCAGGGCTCGAGCGTGACGACCAGCGTAAGGCCGGTCAGGCGCCACGACCGCAGCCGTCGGGACGCCTCCCGGAGCACCAAGATCTCTGCATGCGCCGTCGGATCATGTCTGATCTCCCGCTCGTTGCCCGCGGCCGCCAGCAGACTGCCTGCCTGGTCGATGGCGACGGCGCCTACCGGCACATCGCCGTGCATCGACGCCATTCGTGCCTGATCGAGGGCCAGCCGCATCGAGTCGTCCCACTGGCTCAACCCGCTGAACTCACTCACCCACGGCTGCTTCGGCGGCCTTGCGGAACTGCGGGTTGAGTTTGATCTTGTCAGCGATCTGGATCAGCATGTCGACGCTACCCAGATCGAGGTTGTCGATGATGGCACCCATGTCGAAGTCGCTCAGCCCGAGGTCCGCGACGATGCCCAAGTCGCCGATCGGCTCGCCCTCCTCATCGTCCTCCTCCAAGGGCTCCTCGCCGAGATAATCCACCACGTCTCGGGCAATCGGCCAGTCGCTCGCCGCCGCTGTGTCGGAAAGCAACACCTGGACGTGCTGACCACGCACCCGAGTGATCACAAAGACCTCTTCGACCAGGCTCACGAACCCGAGGGCACCAGCATCGCCCGGCAACCGGCGCAGCTGGACGATCAACTCGTCAAGGTCGTTGGCAAGATCCTTACCCAGCGACTGGACGTACGGCTGGCCGTCCTCCCGGTAGGCGGCCAGCACGAAATCGATCTCGTCGTCGGCGGCATCCTCAAGATCAACTTCGTCGAAATCATCATCATCGTCGAGATCGTCGTCGAACTCGTCGCTTGCGTCTGCCGGCTCTTTGACCGAGTCAGCGCTCCTGCCCGCGCCGTCCAGCTCGAACGACTCGTACTCCTCGTCGTCGAACTCCGACATGACTCCCCTCCTCCGCAGAATCGCTAAACCCGCTCCATCGTGTCAGACACCTCGCCCGGACACGAGTCCAATCCCCAATCTCTGATCCGGCCTCGCTACGGTTCCGTCGTGGAACTACGCATCGTCGACCATCCGCTCGTCGCACACAAGCTCACTGTGCTACGGGACGAGACCACGGACTCTCCGACTTTCCGGCGCCTCACCGAAGAGCTCGTCACCTTGCTCGCGTACGAGGCAACCCGCGATGTCCGCGTCAGCCGCCACACGGTCCAGACGCCGCTGCAAACCGCGGTCGGAGTAAAGCTGTCGGCCCCACGGCCGTTGGTGGTGCCGATCTTGCGAGCAGGCCTCGGCATGCTCGAGGGCATGACCCGGCTCATCCCCACCGCCGAAGTCGGATTCGTCGGCCTGGTGCGCAACGAGGAAACCCTGGAAGCCACCACGTACGCCGAACGGCTGCCCAGCGACCTGACCGGGCGACAGTGCTACATCCTTGACCCGATGCTCGCTACCGGCGGCACGCTCGCATCGGCCGTGCAATTCCTGGTCAAGCGCGGCGCTGATCACATCACCTGCATCTGCCTGATTGCAGCTCCCGAGGGAATCGCGCGGCTCAACGAACTGGTCGACCAGCTCGGTGTGCCCTGCACCCTCGTGCTCGCCGGCCTCGACGAGAAGCTCAACGACGTCGGCTACATCCTTCCCGGCCTCGGCGACGCCGGCGATCGGCTCTACGGGGTCGTCTAGCGCCGACTCTCAGTAGTAGTAGGGAAAGGTGGACCAGTCTGGAGACCGCTTTTCGAGGAAGGCGTCGCGGCCCTCAGTGGCCTCGTCGGTCATGTACGCCAGCCGGGTCGACTCGCCGGCGAACACCTGTTGGCCGATCAGACCATCATCGATCGCATTGAACGCGAACTTGAGCATCCGCTGGGCGGTCGGGCTCTTGCCGCAAATGATCTTGGCCCACTGCAGCCCGACTGTTTCCAGCTCGGCGTGGGGCACCACCCGGTTCACCATTCCCATCCGGTACGCGTCCTCGGCGGAGTAGGTCTCACCCAGAAAGAAGATCTCCCGCGCCAGCTTCTGCCCGACTTGGCGAGCCAGGTACGCCGACCCGAAGCCCCCGTCAAAGGAGCCGACATCGGCATCGGTCTGCTTGAAGCGGGCATGCTCTGCACTGGCCAGGCTCAGATCGCATACCACGTGCAGGCTGTGCCCGCCACCGGCCGCCCAGCCGCTGACCAGTGCGATCACGATCTTGGGCATGAAGCGGATCAGCCTCTGAACCTCGAGGATGTGCAGCCGGCCAAGGGCGGCGACATCACCCCTTTGATGGGTTGTCGTCGAGTCGTACTGGTAGCCGACTGGGCCGCGGATCCGTTGGTCGCCACCGCTGCAGAACGCCCACCCTCCATCCTTAGAAGACGGCCCGTTCCCGGTGACCAGCACCGCTCCCACGTCAGAGGAGATCCGGGCGTGGTCCAGTGCGGCGTAGAGCTCGTCGACGGTATGCGGCCGAAAGGCGTTGCGTACCTCCGGCCGGTCAAAGGCGATCCGCACGACGGGCGCCTCGTTGGCCCGGTGATACGTGATGTCGGTGAAGTCGAACCCTTCCACCTCGTGCCACAGGTCAGGTGCAAATGGGCTGGTCACGACCCCAAGTTAGCGGGCTCGCGCTCGCCCTCGTTATTGCGATGCCGAACCTGCCAGACGATGTAGCTGGCCAACCCGGCAAGCAGCACCACCACAGTGACGATGGCGGCCGTCGGTGACAGCTCATACACCCGGCGCCAGCCGGCGAACGTCACGAATCCCACCGTCGCATACAGGAATGCCCAGAGGATCGAGCCCACGATGAGTGCCGGAATGTAACGGCGCAGCGGCATCCGCATCACCCCGGCCGCCAGGTTCACCAGCGTCTGAATTCCGACTGTCAGGAACGATGCGGTCACCACCGGCGCTCCCCAGCGGGCGACCACCTGCTGCATGCGGGCAAACCGAGGCTTGGACATGGCACGAGAGAGCCGGCTCCTTCGTGCGCCCTCCCGCGCCGCGCGCCCAATTGCGTACGTTCCGCCTGCTCGGAGCATGACCACGAGGAACAAGGCCGCGACTGCGACCGGGTAAGGCCAGCCCCTCCAGAACTCCATGTACATCATTCTGATTGCGAGCAATCGCAAAACAGATTGCGAGCGTCGGGAAATCGCGCGCCGTGCTGAGCCCAGGCTCGCGCGCCGCTGTCCTCGGCGGTTCTTCCCTCTGCGAGCGACGTAGGCGGATTCACGATGTTCGCGCCGCCGATCTCTCAACAAGGTTGCGCGAGCGATGCGAGCACCAGCCCCAGCGGCGGGCTGTGTGCAGGAGGAGATGGCGGAACAACGCTTTCCGTTCAGCATCTCTGACGAAGACGGCGACCCGGCGAACATCGCCGCGAGCAAAGCGAGCAATCACATACAGCGCGATTGCGCGAGCAATCACAAAATCAAATTGGAGGGTGTTAGCCATCCCCCTACGCACCGACTTGAGTGTTGGAGGGTCGCTAAGTCTGCGTAGCTGGTTTCGGAGCGTGGATCCCCCGGTGGATCTCGAAGGCCCGGGCATTTCCGGGAGAGTTCGGGTCGTCGACGATGGGCTGATCGGCCATGAACTGGCGGATGACGTTGGACAGCTCCCCTGGGTGCGAGAAATTGATGGCGTGTGCCGCTCCGTCGATCGCGACGAAGACGACCCGGTGTTCCATCTGTTCCGAAACTTCCCGGATGCGCGATGGACCCGGCATCAAAGGGTCGCGGGTCCCGGCAACCACCAGTGTCGGCTTGTCCAAGGCGAGCAGCCGGTCCAGTGTTGGAAACCGGGTGAGCGCCCGGAACATTCGGAAGGTGCTGGGAACACCGAATCGCAGATAGTCGGGAACGACGACCCGCAGCAGGCGGACCGGTTCCCGCAGACCGTCGTGGCTAAGCTGCCGCACCGCACGCGGCATGGGCTGATTGTGAACGCCTCCGGCCGGTGACACCAGAATCGCCCGCTCCAGCCGTTGCGGATACTTGTAGCCGAATTCACAGATCACCGGACAGCCCATCGAGTTACCGACCAACGTCACTTTCTCAATGCCTTGCGCATCAAGAAACGCCGCTGCCGCATGCGCCAGCTCGGTGACGTCGAGCGGCTCGATGGCGTTACCGCTCCGTCCGAATCCGGGCAGATCCGGTACCAGGGTATGGAACTCCTCGGCGAGTGCTTCGGCGGTCGGCAAGAGATAGCGGCCCGACAGTCCAAACCCGTGGAGGTGCATCATCACGGGCGCATCAGGCGGGTTGTGCGACTCACGATAGAAGACGTCGACATCATCGATCGTGGTCCACCGCTCTGCGAGCCGTGACTCAGGCCGCGAGAATCGCCGCTTGGTCCCACGATGTGCCCTGGCTGACGTTCTGCGCTTGACGACGCCTCCGCGATCCTCCGACGTGCTCATGGGATTACGCGAGCGCCTTCTGCTTCAGCTGATCAAACTCCGCCTGAGTGATCGCTCCCTGGTCGAGCAGGGTCTGAGCCGAGGCGATCTGATCAGCCGGGTTCGACATGTGGATGATGGGGGGCGGCACATAGGTATCCGCTTCCCGTGGCCCCCTCGCGGCCTGATGACGTTCCGCCATTCCTTTGCCTCGAGCGATTACGTAGATCAACGCGCTCAGGAACGGCGCGATGATCAAGAAGATGATCCACACCGCCTTCCACCAGCCGCTGAGATTCTCATCACGGAACAGATCGACCACGATCTGGAACAACACGACCAAGTAGCAGCCGAGAACAAAGGCCCACACCAACAACCAGATGAAGTCTGAAAAATTGTCCACAAGGGCCTCCGTCCCGCCTGCATTCGCCCCGAGTATTGCGCTGTCGGTTCGCTCGGCACATCACTCCCTAGGGGTGAGTTTTCTCCAAGACCAGTGGGCAGCGCGCGATTTCCGGCGCTCACATGCCCCAGCACTGGTAGACATGGGCGAATGGGAAGCCATGTCATCGTGGCCGGGGCAGGCATCGTCGGTTTGGCGACCGCTTTCGAGCTAACCCGCCGAGGACATTCGGTCATGGTGCTCGAAAAGGAGTCGAGCCCCGGTCAACATCAGACCGGCAACAACTCCGGCGTCATCCACTCCGGGCTTTACTACAAACCCGGCAGCCTCAAGGCAACGCTGGGCACGGCCGGAGCAACGTCGATGAGGCGCTTCGCTGAGGACAACGGGGTCTTTGTCGAGATCTGCGGCAAGCTCGTGGTAGCAACCGACTCATCACAAGTGCCAGCACTTCAGGAGCTCCATCGACGAGGGCAGGCAAATGGCGTCCCCTGTCGGATGATCAGTGCCGAGGAGGCCCAGGAGTACGAGCCGCACATCGCAGCCGTGTCTGCCATACGCGTTGAGTCGACGGGGATCGTTGACTTTCGCGGAGTCTGCGACGCACTACGAAAACACGTCGAGCAGGCGGCCGGCGATGTCCGCCTCAACCAGCGAATCATCGGGATCGCCTCCCATCCCGATGCGGTGACTATCACGACCAAGACCGAGGAATTTCGGGCGGACCAGTTCGTCAACTGTGCCGGACTGCATAGTGATCGCCTGGCGCGATTGGCTGGATTGCAGCCAGAGGTCCGGATCATCCCCTTCCGCGGTGAGTACTACGAGCTGAAACCGGAAGCGTCGTACCTGGTCAAAGGGCTGATCTATCCGGTGCCGGATCCGTCGTTCCCTTTCCTGGGTGTGCACCTCACCCGGATGATCAACGGATCCGTCCACGCCGGTCCCAACGCGATCTTCGCGCTCGCTCGGGAGGGCTACACGAAGCTGACGATCAACCCGCGCGACGTGCTGGACAGCCTCCGTTGGCCAGGCCTATGGAGGTTGGGAAAGCGGTTCTGGCGTACCGGACTCGAGGAGGCGGCGAGATCGCTGTCCAAGAAGCGTTTCCTTGCGAGCCTGCGCAAACTCGTCCCGGAACTTCCGGATGACTCTCTCGTGCCGACGCATGCCGGCGTACGCGCCCAAGCGCTGCACCGCGACGGCAGGCTGGTAGACGACTTTTATTACGAGCGGGCGCCACGTCAGGTCCATGTACTGAATGCGCCGTCGCCGGCCGCCACCGCCTCGTTGGAGATCGGCAAGCGCATTGCCGATGAGGTGGAGAGCCAGGCGCAATGAAGTTTGCCTATGCCCCCCGAGCTTGCCGAAGGGCGTCCGCGCCGGCTTCTACGGGCTCAGGCCGCATGGTGTTGCGATCTGGAGCGGCGGCGAACCAGCCACGCAGTCAGCCCCGCCGCGGCTGCTGCGCCAGCGGCGCCAGCAATGATCTTGCCGCGCGGTGAGCCCTTCGCGTCCGTCTCAATTTTCGAGGGCTCTTGGCCGTCGAGCAGCCTGACGACGCCTGCGTCGCCGTCGACGGTGATCAGCTGGCCGCTGTGAATCAACCGAGTCGCCACTGCAGTACCCAGCACAGCGGGAATGCCGTACTCGCGGGCCACGATCGAACTGTGGCTGAGCGGTCCGCCGATGTCGGTAACCACGCCAGAAGCCATGGCGAACAGCGAGGTCCATGCCGGGGTAGTAATGCTCGCCACCAGTACGTCGCCGGGTTGCATCTGCCCGAAGTCTTGCGGTCCGGCGAGGACACGAGCTGGCGCAGTGATGGTTCCGGCACTGCCGCCGATGCCCTTGATCAGGTTGCCGGTCTGCTCCTCCGACGCCGCCGGCATCCATTTCCGGAACATGTCACCCCAGCCGCCCTTCGGCAACA
>DASUYM010000006.1:0-22061 GCA_036377435.1 Propionibacteriaceae bacterium | reverse complement strand
GCCCCGCCCGAGCGCTGATCGGCGCAACGCTCCTCTCCAGCTGAAGGGGGTTCGGCATGGCTGATCCACGCGGGTTTATGACGACACCAAGGCGGGTCGCGGTGCGGCGGCCGGTGGCGGAGCGGATTCACGACTGGAAAGAGGTCTATCCGGGTACGCCGGGGCGGGCCGTGCTGCCGATCATCTCCGAGCAGGCCGGCCGGTGCATGGACTGCGGCATCCCGTTCTGCCACACGGGTTGCCCGCTGGGCAATCTCATTCCGGAGTGGAACGACCTGGTGTGGCGCAGCGATTGGAACGAAGCGCTGGAGAGGTTGCACGCCACCAACAACTTCCCGGAGTTCACGGGCCGGCTATGTCCAGCGCCATGCGAGACCTCTTGTGTCGTGGGTATCAACCGCGAACCCGTGACGATCAAGAATGTCGAGGTCGCGATCATTGACAAGGGCTGGGATGAGCGCCGGGTCACGCCACAGCCCCCTGAATGGCATACCGGCAAGAGGGTGGCGGTTGTCGGTTCAGGGCCGGCCGGACTGGCAGCCGCCCAGCAGCTCACCCGCGCCGGGCACACCGTTGTGGTCTACGAGCGAGCTGACGCGCCCGGCGGGCTGATGCGCTATGGCATTCCCGAGTTCAAGATGGAGAAGTCAGTGCTCGATCGCCGCGTCGAGCAGATGGAGGATGAGGGCACGAACTTCCGTTGTGGCGTCGAGGTTGGGGTCAAGATCACTGGGAGTGAGCTCAGGGAGCGCTACGACGCAATTGTGCTGGCCGTAGGGTCCACCGTCGGCCGGGAGCTGCCGGTTCCCGGCCGCGAACTCGGTGGCATTCACCAGGCGATGGAGTATCTGCCGCAAGCCAACCGAGTCGCGCTCGGGCACCCCGTGGACAATCAGATCACGGCCAAGGACAAGCACGTGGTGATCATCGGTGGCGGCGACACCGGCGCTGACTGCCTCGGTACGGCGATACGGCAGCAGCCGAAGTCGATCGTGCAACTCGAGATCATGCCAACCCCGCCGGACGAGCGACCAGACCACCAGCCCTGGCCGACCTACCCGATGATCTATCGGGTGTCCTCCGCTCACGAGGAGGCGGGGGAGCGGGTCTACTCGGTCTCGACGTCGGAGTTCATCGGCGATTACGACGATAACGTGGCCTCGCTGCGTATGTCGGAAGTGAGGTTCGACGGGGGCAAGATCGTTCCCGTCGAAGGCACCGAGAAGGAGATTCCGGCCGAGCTGGTGCTGCTCGCGATGGGCTTCGTTGGTCCTGAAAAGAACACGGTCATTTCCCAGCTGGGAGTCGCCCTTGACGAGCGCGGCAATGTGGCGCGGGACAAGAACTACGCCACCGATGTAGAGGGTGTTTTCGCCTGCGGCGACGCCGGTCGCGGTCAGTCGCTGATCGTGTGGGCGATCGCCGAGGGCCGTGCCTGCGCCGCCGGTGTAGATGAATACCTGTCCGGTTCCACCAAGCTGCCTCGACCGATCCCGCCCACCGCTCGCCAAATGATGGTCTGACGTTAGTCACCAATCCGGGCGACGAAGCGGTTCCATTGGTCGAACACCTTGAGCTGCTGCTCGACCGGGATGTCCGTGGCCCAATGCAGTACCCGCATGATCGACTCCCATGGTGACTCACTCGGTGCGGGATCCGCTGTGGCAACCACCCAACCCCGAAGTGCTTAGGGGCAGACGCTTTATCTCAATCGATCCGCTCGGCATTGAAGCGGTAGCCCCGCTTCATGATCGTTGTGATCAGTCCGGGCACCTCGAGCGCGCGCCGCAGCCGACTCATGGCCATGTGCAGAGCGTGCTCATCGGAGGTGTCTGGAAGGCAGGCGATCAGCTCTTGGCGCGAGAGCACTGAGGTGCTAGAGGCCAAGGCGACAAACAGTGCCAGCGAACTCGGCCCAAGGGTGATTCGGCGATCATTGACCGAGACCTGGTGTCCTCGCAACTCGATGATCACTCCGTCTCTGCTGAACCGCTGGACGTGGCGTTGGGTCAGCTCCTCGGTCACCAGGCGAACCAGCGCCCCGAGCCGGTACCGGTCGGGGACCAAAGGGTCGATGCCCGCCTCGCGCAGCGGCTCCGCCGTCACCGATCCGACGGCGGCACTCGCCACGTACTCCGCATGGGCTTGGACGAACTCTTGCCGCACGCCCATGGCCTCGGCGGCCTCAAGGGTGGCCGCGGCCGCTGGGGCGCTGGTGAACGTCAGGGCCTCGAGTTGTCGCTGGCATGCTGCTCTGATCAGTCGGGTCAGTCGGTCGGGAGCATTCGGTTGTACCCAGCGATACGGGGTCACAGTCAAGACACTGTCGCTGATCTCGGCCAGCCGGGCGAGCGCGATCTCGTCGGTGTACCCGTGGAGCTGGACAGCCACTCGGCGACCACACAGCTCGGCTGCGATTACCGCGTCCACGAGCGATGCCGTGGTGTCCAGGTCGCTGGTTTGGGCGTCCAGCAGGCCAGCGGCGCGTACGGCGCCATGTGCCTTTGGCCCGCGTGCGAAGATCCGCGCTGCCTCCAAGGCAGCGGTGAGTTCCCCACCCAGACCTGCGGCGTCGGCGACCTCGAGCCACCGGCGCATCCCATATCCCGTCGTCACCAGCACAACTGCTGGCCTGGCGGCGATCAGCTTGCGGGTTTCGTCGATCAGCGAGTCGTCATGGTCGTTGGGCACAATCGTCAGAGCCGGGGCGTGGAGCACCTGGGCTCCGCGGCGTTCCAGGGCGGCGATCAGGTCAGCCGATCGACGATCGGAAGTGACGCCAATGCGGAATCCGCGGAGCACGTCGGCCGGCGTTCCGGCAGATGGATCCATGGTCAGAAGTCGTTCATGGGTCAGGAGGCGCGCGCCTGAGCCGAGAGCGACCGGTGGCCGAAGGCGTCGATCACCTCGGCGGAATGAACGAATTGAGGCGAGCCCGCCACCACGTCGCCGATCACCACCACGGCAGGTGAGCAGATGTCCAGCCGGCGGACCTCCGCGGGCAGCTTGCCGACCGGGCTCATGGCGCTGCGCTCGGCGTCCGAGAAGCCGCGTTCGATCACTGCAGCTGGTGTCGCGGGGTCCAACCCGGCGCGACACAGGCCGGCGACAATTTGGGTCAGGCTGCTGATCCCCATCAAGATCACGATGGTGCCACCAAGCCGAACCAGACTGTCCAGCTCCCGTCGCTCTGGCGGAGTGTGGCCGGAGATGACGGTGAACGACTTGCTGATTTCGCGATGAGTGACCGGAATGCTGTAGGCCGCAGGCACTGCAACCGAACTGGACACTCCCGGCACGACGTGCACGTCTACGCCGGCGAGGACACAGGCCTGCATCTCCTCACCGCCCCGGCCGAAGACGAATGGGTCGCCCCCCTTGAGGCGGACGACGGACTCGCCGCGTTTCGCGCGCGTGATCATCAGATGCTCGATGGAGCGCTGCGGAATCGGATGATGATAGGGAGACTTTCCGACATCGATCAGCTCCACGCCAGGGGCGAGCTCAGTTAGGTCCTCACTCGCGGCGAGCCGGTCATAGAGGATCACGTCGGCTTGTCGCAGCGCCTCGCATGCCTCAAGCGTCAGCAGCCCGGTCCGTCCCGGCCCGCCGCCCACCAGGGTGACCTGGCCGCCGCCGGGAGCCGGGACCTCGTTGATCAGCAACGCGGGCAGTTGGGCGGCCAGTTCGCTGATCCGGTGTCGCAAGGGCGCCGGCAAGCCTAAATCAACGATGAGCCACGCCGGTCCAATGAGGTGCAGCAGGCCAGCGGTGTCGGTTGACGCTGGCTGAGTCGCATATCGTACGGTGCTGATCCGTTCGGCAGCCTCGGGGAGCTGGTCCGGGGTCGCCAAAGTGACCGTGGCACCGCTGCTGATAAAACGGCGCAACGCCTGCCGAGCACCGAGCACCTCCCCGAAGATCACCACCTCGCGGCCTTCGGGATCAAGATCAATCTGCATGTAGCTCACCGACCCGCCGAAAGTGTCTGGTATTGACCAAGCCTGAACACGACCCTATGAATTCCCCATTACCTAGCGGTTTCTCGCAGGTAACTCTGAGTCATCGCTGAGTCACTCGATTGGCGTGCCACCGTGAGGCCGCCGTAATCGGATCGAAACGCCGGCGAGGCTGGCGGCCGGAATCGCGCAACCTCACATCCGGACCAGTCAGATGTGAGGGATCAGTGAACTTCCCGTAACGCATCCAGCAGCCCCTCGTAACAGCCTCTGCCCACGATAGAGAAGGTGAGCGCCACCCCCACCCTCACGCACTGCCCGTACTGCTCGCTGCAGTGCGGTATTTCGATGCTGGCTGGCGACCGTCCCGCGACGCTACAACCACAGGATGACTTTCCTACCAACCTTGGCGGGTTGTGCTCCAAGGGCTGGACAGCCGCGACGCTTCTTGATCACCCACAGCGGCTGCTGACACCGCTGGTGCGCACTGTGCCCGGGGATCGGACCAGCGAGTTTCGCGCCGCCTCGTGGGACGAGGCGCTCACCGTGGTTGTTTCCAAGATCACTGAGCTGCAGGCCGGCCACGGCTCCGATGCGATCGGATGCTTCGGCGGTGGCGGCCTGACCAACGAGAAGGCGTATGCGTTCGGCAAGTTCGCCAGGGTCGGGCTGCGGACATCGATGATCGACTACAACGGGCGCTTCTGTATGTCATCGGCCGCGACGGCGGCGAACCGAGCGTTCGGAATTGACCGCGGACTGCCCTTCCCGCTGGCCGACATTGCCGAAGCGAAGACCATCCTGCTTGTCGGATCCAACCCCGCCGAGACGATGCCACCGGCGATGCAGTTCTTCGATGCGGGCCGGGCAACCGGTGCCACCCATATCGCCGTCGACCCCCGCAGAACAGCGACGGCGCAGGGTTCGACCCGGCATTTGGCACCATGGCCAGGCACCGACTTGGCGTTGGCGAACGGTCTACTGCACGTGCTGATCAAGCGAGGCCTGGTGGATCGGGACTACATCGCGGCTCGCACCAAGGGTTTTCCTTCGGTGCAAGCCAGTGTTGCCTCCTACTGGCCGGACCGCGTGGAACGGATCACTGGTGTCTCGGTCGCCCAGCTGTACGAGACCGTCGAAGCCCTTGCCACAGCGCACGCGGCGATGATCTTGACCGCTAGAGGTGCCGAACAGCACAGCTCGGGTACCGACACGGCGCAGGCCTTCATCAATCTGGCGCTGGCCCTGGGCCTGCCGGGCAAGCCGGGCTCGGGATACGGAACGATCACGGGCCAGGGCAACGGCCAGGGCGGCCGAGAGCATGGCCAAAAGGCTGACCAGCTGCCCGGCTATCGCAAGCTGGCCGACCCGGCCGACCGCGCGCACGTCGCGGGCGTGTGGGGCATAGATCCCTCCGAGCTCCCGAAGCCCGGGCTTTCAGCGTTCGAAATGTTGGACCGGATGGGCACGCCCGGGGGCGTACGCGGACTGTTGGTGCTTGCCTCCAACATCGCCGTGTCGGCACCCGATGTGAACCGGGTCATCGACCGGCTAGGTGCCCTGGACTTACTGGTGGTCTCCGACATCTTCATGTCCGAGACCGCCGCTCTTGCCGATGTCGTGCTGCCGACCGCCCAATGGGCTGAGGAGGAGGGCACGATGACCAATCTCGAGGGCCGGGTGATTCGTCGGCGCCGGGGCCTGCCACCCCCAGCGGGGGTCTTCGACGACCTGTGGCTGATCAAGGAATTGGCCGATCGGCTCGGTCGTGGCCGCTTCTTCTCGGCCGATCCCCGGGAAGTCTTCGCCGAACTGCGGCTGGCCAGCGCTGGTGGCATCGCCGACTACAGCGGTATCAGCTACGAGCGGATCGATACCGATCAGGGTGTCTTCTGGCCGTGCCCGACCGAGGATCATCCAGGTACGCCGAGGCTCTTTACTGATAGTTTCCCGACCGCAGACGGGCGGGCGAACTTCATCCGAGTCGAGTACCAGGAACCGGACGAGCGCCCCAACCACGACTACCCCTTTGTCTTGACCACCGGCCGGCTGATGGCGCAGTACCAGAGCGGCGCGCAGACCCGCCGAGTGCCGAGTCCGTCGCAGGCTCGGGTGCAGCCGGAGGCACAACTGCACCCCCACCTCGCGCGCCGCCTGAACATTGACAACGCCGACATCGTCCAGCTCAGCACCCGTCGGGGCAGCGCCGCCTTCCGAGCCGTCATCAACACCGACATCCGACAGGACGTGGTATTCGTCGCTTTCCATTGGGGCGGCGCCTCCGCCGCCAACGCACTCACCAACCCAGCGCTCGATCCCTACTCGCGGATGCCGGCCTTCAAGGTATGTGCCGTCGGTGTGCAACGGATCGGATCGCCCGATGATCTTCACCTCCTTAGCTCGCCCCCCGCCGCTGTCACGGGCGAGTGCCGTGCAAATAAAGAGAAGGATCTCCAGATGATCACCCAGAACCGTTTCCTCCAAGGCGTCTACCCCATCGAAGGAGGCGGGCTCGACAAGCCCGTTCCGATCAGCGCCGACCTCGGCTACCTCATTCCCGATGGCGTGATCAGTCAGGCACTCTACTTTCGCGGTGGCAACACTACCGATGAGCTGATCACCGTTGTGCTCATGCGCGACGGCGTGCCGATGAGGTATTTCCCCATCGGAGCCAGGAGCGATGTTCACGTGCCGCTGCGGGTGGTGGAGGACATCGAAGGTGGATCGGTCGTTGAGCTGCAGCTGGTTGCGCCCCTCGGGCTGACCGGTCATCTCGTTGTCGATCTTGGGCTGGTGGAGCACTGATGACGACACTCATCCAACGCCCAGATGAGGCGCGGGTCGGATACGACAGCCGGCGTCGGCTCGTGGTGATCGGCAACGGCATGGCAGGTGCTCGTGTCGTCGAGGAGATACTCGCGCGCGGCGGGGCGACACAGTTCTCGATCACGATGTTCGGTGACGAACCGTACGGAAACTACAACCGGATCTTGCTGAGTCACGTGCTCTCCGGCGAGGAGTCGCATGACGATATCTTCTTGAACTCCCTGGAGTGGTACATCGAGAACGGCATCCTGCTGCACGCCGGTGTCCGCGTGCAGCGGATCGATCGCTTTGCACAGGTGGTGTTCTCCGATGACGGGCAGATCACGCCGTACGACGAGTTGATCATCGCCACTGGTAGCCGGTCTTTCATGCCGCCGATGGATGGCCTCTACACTCCCGACGGCTTGCTGCTCCCGGGCGTGTTCGCCTTCCGGACCATCGACGACACTCGGGGCATGATCGACTACGTCACCCGTGATGATCATCGTCGAGCCGTGGTGATCGGCGGCGGCCTGCTCGGGCTGGAGGCTGCGCGGGGCTTGCAGGGTCACGGCATCGAGGTCGACGTCGTTCATTCAGGCCGCTGGCTGATGAATGCTCAGCTGGGGCGCGAAGGTGGCGAAGTCCTACGCCGAAGCATGGCCGAGCTCGGCATCGGCATCTTCACCAACAACCGGGCAACCACCATCTGTGGTCCCGACAAGGTCCAGGGCGTGCGGCTGAGGGACGAGACCGAGATCGACTGCGACCTTGTCGTGGTGGCAGCAGGCATCAGGCCGAACACCGACGTCGCGATGACAAGCGGGTTCACCGTCGAGCGGGCGATCGTGGTCGATGACCAGATGCGCACCGTTGACGACGACCACGTCTTCGGCGTAGGGGAGTGCGTGCAACATCGCGGCGAGGTCTACGGCCTGGTCGCTCCGCTGTGGGACCAGGCTGTGGTGCTGGCCGACGTGATCACCGGCAACAACCCGCAGGCCGCCTACCTCGGCTCCCGCACGGCCACCAAGCTGAAAGTCGCCGGCGTCGAGGTGGCCGCGATGGGGTTGACCGAACCGGAGCGCGACACCGATGAGCACATCGTCTTCTCCGAGCCGAAGCGGGGGGTTTTCAAGTCGGTGGTGATCCGCGACGGCAAGGTCGTCGGGGCGACCCTGCTCGGCGACAGCAAGAAGCTGGCTTTCCTGCAGCAGGCCTTCGATCGTGGCCTGCCGCTGCCCGAGGAGGGTAGAGCTGCTGTTCGACCTTGGCGGCCCTCCGACCGAAGTGGGAGTGGCTGAGCTCGCCGATGACGCCCAAATCTGCAACTGCAACGGCGTCTGCAAATCCACCATCGTGGACACCGTCACAGGAGGATGCAAGACGGTTTCCGGTGTCATGGACGCCACCCGGGCGGGAAAAGGCTGTGGCTCGTGCAAGGGGCTGATCGCTCAACTGGTCGAATACGCTGCCGGCGGCGCCGTTGAGGAAGACCCGTCGGCCCACTACTACGTGCCGGGCATTCCCATGGACAAGCCCACATTGGTGCAAGCCATTCGCACCCAGAACCTCCGCTCCGTGACGGAGGTCTTTGCAGCGCTTGCTCCCAACGGTGAGGAGGACGCCAAGTCAAAGATGGGCTTGGCGTCGCTGCTCAAGCTCATCTGGGGCGCAGACGCACCGGATGATCGCGAAGGCCGGTTCATCAATGACCGGGTACACGCCAACATCCAGAAAGACGGCACATTCTCCGTCGTCCCGCAGATGCGTGGCGGCGTCACCACTCCTGAGCAGCTGCGCCGCATTGCCGATGTCGCGGAGAAGTACTCCGTGCCGATGGTCAAGCTCACCGGCGGGCAACGAATCGACCTGCTCGGCATCAAGAAAGAGGACCTCCCGAAGGTCTGGGCCGACCTCGGGATGCCGTCGGGGTTCGCGTACGGCAAGTCGTTTCGAACCGTCAAGACCTGTGTCGGTCAGGAGTTCTGCCGCTTCGGGCTCGGCGACTCCACCAAGCTCGGCGTCGAGCTGGAGACACGCATGCAGGGCATGGAATCCCCGGCGAAGATGAAGCTCTCAGTCTCTGGTTGCCCCCGAAACTGCGCCGAGTCGTACGTCAAGGACGTCGGGATTGTTGCCATCGAGGGTGGCCGCTGGGAGATCTACATCGGCGGCGCGGCGGGTGCGCATGTCCGTAAAGGCGACCTGCTTGCGACTGTGGATGACGCGGAGACCGCCAAGAGGCTGACCGGCAGGTTTATCCAGTACTACCGCGAAAACGCCAAATGGCTGGAGCGTACGTACGCGTTTGTGCCGCGAGTAGGACTCGATCACATCAAGGCGGTGGTGGTCGAGGACAGCGACGGGATCGCTGACCGGCTGGACGCCGCAGTCCAAGAGCACTTTGACAGCCACGTCGACCCATGGAGTCATCAAGGTGCCGAACCCGTGACACCCGGCCAGTTCCAGAGTTCACTTCCGCTGGAGGTGCTGCCCAGTGTGCCGGCGGACCGGGCTGAGCAGTTGCTCGGCGGTGCCTGGTGAGCGCCGCGATGATCACGGGTTCAGTGCCACCAAAGGCCGGTGCGGCTGCCGGTGCCGGGTATCCCCTCGGCCCGGTCGACCAGATCCCCTACGGCGAAGGCCGGGCGTTCGCCGTGGGCCGTCACCAGGTTGCGGTATTCCGCAAGCGGGACGGCAGCCTGCGGGCACTCTCCGCAGTGTGCTCGCACAAAGGTGGACCAATTGCCGATGGGCAGATCGACAACACAGTGGTGCTCTGCCCGCTCCACATGAACGCCTTCGAGCTGGATACCGGATGCTCGACGACCGGCGCCGCACCGATGCGGACTTATCAGGTCGGCATCAACGACGGCCAGCTCGTCGTCTACGTGCCCTGACAGATCTCTATTCGGCCCTGAGTCCACCGGCGGGCTCGGGCGCCGACTGCGCCGTGAGCTGTCGAGACCTCGACAAAAGCGCACCTATCCACATCCGGATCCACCAGAACCAGGCAGGAATGATCATGAGCGATGTCAACATCACCGCAGCCACGACCACAGCCGCCCGACGTCGCCTAGGCGGCCGTTGGATCGACGACTGGCGACCCGAAGACGGCGAGTTCTGGAACACAGTCGGCAGGTCCGTCGCTCGCCGCAACTTGATCTACTCGGTCTTCAGCGAGCACATCGGGTTCTCCATCTGGAGCATCTGGTCTGTGCTGGTGCTCTTTCTTGGCCAGGACTACGGCTTCGATCCGGCCCAGAAGTTCCTGCTGACAGCGGCACCGACGTTGGTGGGCGCGGCATTTCGGCTGCCGTACACCTTCGCCGTCGGGAAGTTCGGCGGCCGCAACTGGACGATCGTGTCTGCGCTGCTGCTCCTCGTGCCGTGCATCTTGATCACCATCGTGCTCAAGCCAGGTGTCTCGTTCAACACACTGCTGATCGTGTCGCTCTTCGCCGGATTTGGCGGTGGCAACTTCGCCTCCTCGATGACCAACATCAACGCCTTCTACCCTTCTCGGCTCAAGGGATGGGCGCTGGGTGTCAACGCCGGCGGCGGCAACCTCGGCGTGCCCGCCGTTCAGCTCGTCGGCCTGCTGGTACTGGCGACCCTCGGCACCCAGCACCCCCGGGCGGTGGTCGCCATCTACATCCCCTTGATCATCCTTGCGGCGATCGGTGCGGTGGTGAAGATGGACAACCTGAGCGTGAACAGCAACAGCAAGGGTGCGATTCGCGAGGTGAGTCGCCATTCAGAGACCTGGATCATGTCGCTGCTCTACATCGGAACCTTCGGCTCGTTCATCGGATTCGGGTTCGCCTTCGGCCAGGTGCTCCTGGTGCAGTTTCCCGAGCAGTTTCCCCGGCCGGTGAAGGCGGCGGTGCTGACCTTCCTCGGTCCCTTGCTGGGCTCATTGATCCGTCCATTCGGTGGCGCGTTGGCTGACCGATTCAAGGGTTCGGTGGTGACGTTCTACAACTTCATCGCCATGGCGGTGGGCGCGCTAATCGTCCTGGGAGCCTCCCAGCTCAACTCGCTGCCGTTGTTCGTCGTTGGCTTTGTGATGCTGTTCATCTTCAGTGGGATTGGCACTGGGTCGACGTACAAGATGATTCCGGCGATCTTCCACGCCAAGGCGCAGCTTGAGGTCGGGGCTGGGCTCGACCTGGCCGAGGCTGATCATCGCGCGATTCAGCGCTCAGGAGCTTTGATTGGGTTGGCCGGCGCGATCGGGGCGCTAGGCGGCGTCATGGTCAACCTGGCGTTTCGGCAGTCCTTCCTCACCCTGAAGAACGGCGACGGCGCCTACATCGCTTTCATCGCGTTCTACGCCGTGTGCTGCCTGGTCACCTGGGTGGTCTTCATGCGGGAACGCCCAAGGCGACTGCTCGGCGTGTGACCTTGACTGTTTGATCGCGAGCCAACTGCCTACGGCGGTGTCATGCGCCGGACTGACCGGGGTTGTACGCGTCGAGTGGGGTTGACACGGCAATGCGGCGTGTCCCGTCTGCCACGGTGACTACCTGGTAGGCGTTGCGTTCGAGGCCTGCTGGCGCTCCGCTGCCGTCGAGATTCTCCAGCACCAGGCGGCCCACCCAGATGCCGGGCACTTCGACGTCGGTCACGATGTCGCGTGCGCGTACGCCTTGGATTCCGCGGCTGCGGTAGAAATCCTGGCCCTGGGTGAAGAAGTCGCGCGACTGCTGGGGCTCGGTGATGGCGAGGCACCCCATGGCCGTCACCGCGAGTGACGGGTAGTTGTAGGCGGCGGCGAGGCCCTCGATGTCCCCGGCGGTGAGATGGCCGGTGTAGCGAGCGAAGAAGTCCTCGATCGACTCGGCGGCTGTCGTAACGGTTTGCATGGGTCGACGCTACGGTCCGATGCCGCCAGGCCGACGGCGGCAATCCGGGTACTTTCACCGTATGGCCCCAAGTACTGCGGCCGTCGTGCATCTGGCTGCCGAGTCACGCGACAACCACCTCACCCTTCGCCGAGTAGAGAGGCAGCAGCAGCTCGTCGAACTCCTCGGTGCGACCCAGCAGCCGGTGTCGAGTGCCGCTCTCGCTCGCCAACTCGGAGTCGGCCTTCGCACGGTCGAACGAGACCTCGCGAGGCTGCGGGAGTCGGGCGTGCCGATCGAGTCTGTGCCTGGTCCTCACGGGGGCAGCCGGTTACCCCGGAACGCCGCGCCGGATCCGGTGCCACTGACCTTCGAGGAAATCGCGGCTGTGATCGCCAGCCTCGCGGCTCTTGGCCCGACAGCGACGCGCAGCTCGGCCTCGGCCATACGGGCGCTGGTGCGGGCGATCTCACACCCGGAGCAGCGAGTACGAGGGAGTAGTTTGCGGGGCCGGTCTGAGACCGCGGGCTGGCCAACCCGCTCAACCTCTGAGGGCTGGAATGATGACGACGTGGCTACCTACGTCGCCTTCCTCCGCGGGGTGAACCTCGGACCAAACAACAAGATCTCGATGCCGGAGCTGCGAGCCATGGCCGAAGATCTCGGGTTCAGCGACGTCGCGACCTACATCAACAGTGGCAACTTGATCATCAGTTCCACGAAGAAGGCTGCGACTGTGGAACGGGAGATTTCCAAGGGGATCAAGGACACCTTCGGCCGCCAGATCGATGTCACGGTGCGTACGCCAGCTCAACTGAAGAGGATTCTGGCTGAGAATCCCTACCGGAATGGCAATCCGAGTCAGGTCACGGTCGCCTTCCTGACCAAGCTGCCTCCGGCAGACGCGAAGCAGAAGGTAGCTGGAATCGCACGGGACTACGAACCCTTTAGCTTCGCCGGCCAGGAGGTCTATGTGCACTATTCGCAAGGCATCGGAAGGAGCAAGCTGGCGGAGAAGTTCAGCGACATCATCGGGGTGAGTGCGACAGTCCGGAACATTCGGACCATCGAGAAGGTGGTGGAGCTCTGTTGATGACTTCCGGCTGGTCGAACTGTCAGAGGCGCGTCGCAAACTAGTGAGGGGAGATCTGGCGACTATTGTAGGCGTTTGCTGAGCTTCCCCGCTCGCGGCCGGCAGGAGCGCGTGCAGCAAGGGTTCGATTTGGAGGTTGGTGCAGGTATGCCGGGAAGCGCGCAGCCTGGGGACCGCTCATTCGTCCACCTGCACGTGCACTCGGAATATTCGATGCTCGATGGGGCGGCACGAGTGGCCGACCTGTTCTCCGGCTGCGAGCAGATGGGCATGCCGGCCATCGCGGTGACAGACCACGGCAATACGTTCGGCGCCTACGAGTTCTACAAGGCCGGCAGGGCATCGTCGGTTAAGCCGATCATTGGTATTGAGGCCTATCTCACCCCGAAGACGCACCGCTCCGAACGACGCCGGGTCCTGTGGGGTGACGGCGGCTCCGACGATGTCTCCGGCGGCGGAGCATTCACCCATCTGACCATGTGGGCCGAGAACACTCCCGGTATGCACAACCTGTTTCGGCTGAGCTCACTGGCCTCCCTGGAGGGGTACTTCTACAAGCCGAGGGTGGATCGCGAACTGCTGGCCCGCTACGCCGATGGACTGATCGCGACGACAGGTTGCCCGGGCGGGGAGGTACAGACCTACCTGCGGCTCGGCCGCTACCAGGATGCGATCGCTAGCGCTGCTGAGTTCCGGGACCTGTTTGGCGCCGGCAACTACTTCGTCGAGCTGATGGACCATGGGTTGAGCATCGAGAACCGGGTCCGTACCGATCTACTCAAGATCGCGAAGGACCTGAAACTGCCGCTGGTGGCGACAAACGACCTGCACTACACCCATCAATCCGACGCCGCCGCGCATGAGGTTTTACTCTGTGTGCAGACCGGCTCAACCATGGCCGATGGGAACCGGTTCAAGTTCGAAGGCGACCAGCACTACCTCAAGTCGCCAGCCGAGATGCGCGCGTTGTTCGCAGAGCTCCCTGAGGCATGCGACAACACACTGGCGATCGCCGAGCGCTGCAATATCTCCTTCACCGACGGCAACGGCACCTACATGCCGCGCTACCCCTGCCCGGAGGGGGAGACCGAGGACTCCTGGTTCGTGCACGAGGTCGAGGCCGGCTTGCGTCGGCGCTATCCGGGCGGGATTCCAGACGCGGTCCGCACGCAGGCCGACTTCGAGACCAGCGTGATCATTTCGATGGGCTACGCCGGATACTTCTTAGTAGTTGCCGACTTCATCAACTGGGCGAAAGAGCACGGCATTCGCGTCGGGCCGGGCCGTGGCTCTGGCGCCGGCTCGATCGCCGCTTACGCGATGCGAATCACCGATCTTGACCCGCTCGTTCATGGACTGATCTTCGAGCGCTTCCTCAATCCCGACCGCGTCTCGATGCCCGACTTCGACATCGACTTCGACGAGCGCCGGCGCGGCGAGGTGATCCGCTACGTCACCGAAAAGTACGGCGAGGATCGGGTCAGCCAGATCGTCACTTACGGCACGATCAAGGCCAAACAGGCCGTCAAGGATGCCTCCCGTGTCCTCGGCTACCCATTTGGCGTGGGAGAGAAGATCACCAAGGCGATGCCGTCACCGGTGATGGGCAAGGACGTGCCGCTTGCCAAGCTCTTTGACCGCGAGCATCCACGCTACGGGGAGGGCGGGGAGTTTCGGGCCCTCTACGAGGCCGACCCCGACGTCAAGACGGTGGTGGACACCGCCAAGGATCTGGAAGGTCTGAAGCGGCAGTGGGGCGTACATGCCGCGGGGGTGATCATGTCCAGCGCACCGCTGATCGACATCATCCCGATCATGCGACGAGAGCAGGACGGCGCGATCATCACCCAGTTCGACTATCCGACCTGTGAGTCGCTGGGCCTGATGAAGATGGACTTTCTCGGCCTCCGCAACCTCACTGTGCTTGACGATGCGGTGGCCAACATCGCGCTCAACCGCGGATTCACGCTCGTACTAGAGGACCTCCCGCTAGACGACGCGGCCACGTACGCGCTGCTCGGGCGAGGCGAGACGCTTGGAGTTTTTCAGCTTGACGGCGGGCCAATGCGCTCCTTGCTGCGGCTGATGCGTCCGGACAACTTCGAAGACATCTCCGCGGTGTTGGCGCTCTACCGCCCGGGCCCGATGGGAGCCGACAGCCATACGAACTACGCATTGCGGAAGAACAGACGGCAGGAAATCACGCCGATCCACCCTGAACTGGCCGACCCGCTCGCAGAGATCCTCGACACGACTCACGGGCTGATCGTCTATCAGGAACAGGTCATGGCGATCGCCCAGAAGGTCGCAGGCTTCACCCTCAGCCAGGCCGACAACATGCGTCGGGCGATGGGCAAGAAAAAGAAGGAAATCCTCGACGCCGAGTTCGTGCCGTTCTCCGAAGGTATGCAGGCGAATGGCTACTCTCACGCCGCGATCAAAGCTCTGTGGGACACCTTGGTTCCGTTTTCCGATTATGCCTTCAACAAAGCGCATACCGCGGCGTACGGAATGGTGTCGTACTGGACCGCATATCTGAAGGCCAACTTTCCCGCCGAATTCCTGGCCGCACTTCTCACCTCGGTGGCCGACGACAAAGACAAGATGGCCGTGTACCTCAACGAGTGCCGTCGCATGGGAATCCAGGTGCTGCCGCCGGACGTCAACGAATCGGCGGCCAACTTCACTCCCGTCGGTGCCGACATCCGCTTCGGCCTGACGGCGGTACGCAACGTCGGGCACAACGTGGTGGACGGGATCGTTGCTGCTCGCGAGGCCCACGGCAAGGCCGTGAACTTCCACGGCTTCTTGGACCAGGTGCCATTGGTGGTGTGCAACAAGCGGGTGATCGAGTCTTTGATCAAGGCGGGGGCCTTCGAGTCGATGGGCCATTCGCGGCGGGCCCTGATGACCGTCTACGAAGGCGCGGTGGACGGCGTGCTCGAACTCAAGCGGAACGAGGCGAACGGCCAGGATGATCTGTTCGGCGAGCTCGCGGACACCGATCCGGTGCTCACGGGGAGCGTTCCCGACCTGCCCGACTGGGACAAGCGAACCAAACTGGCGTTCGAGCGGGAGATGCTCGGCCTCTATGTCAGTGATCATCCGCTGCAGGGCCTGGAGCACATTCTTGCCGCAGAGCGCGACATCGGTATCGGCGAGCTGCTAGCTGACGACGGTCCCCGGGAGAGCACGGTCACCATCGCGGGCATGATCACCAACATCACCCGCAAGACCACCCGCCGCGGGGACATCTGGGCGGTGATCACCGTTGAGGATCTGGAGGCGTCGATCGAGGTTTTGCTGTTCCCGAGGGCGTACGAGATGGTGTCCACCGTGCTGGCCACCGACACTGTCGTCAAGATCAAGGGCAGAGTGAAGGTGGAGGATGATGTCGTGACGCTGAACGCGTCCGAACTCAGCCTTCCTGACATCACCGACACGCGCAGCGAACCGCTGGTGATCTCCTTGTCGGCAGCGCGGTGCACGCCGCAGCTGGTGCAACAGCTCCGTGATGTGCTGGCCGCGCATCCCGGTCTAACTGAGGTGCGGCTACGGCTCCGCTCCGCCGACAAGACGACCGTGATGAAGCTCGACGAGCGGCTGAGGGTGAGCCCATCGCCACCACTGATGGCCGACCTCAAGGCATTGCTGGGTCCGTCGTGTCTGGCATCCTGAACGAGTCGGCCCCCACCTCGACCCGGCGTACCAAGCGGCTCGGCGGTCGACTAACCGGCTTCGCCGCCGCCTCGCTGGGCCTGGGCGCCGCGGGTGGTGTGGTCTGGTGGTTGATAGTGAAGCCTCCGGCGTACGAGCTGAACAGCAACGGGGGAGCCGCGACGTCGGAGCGTGGCTTGACTCAGTTCATCGCCGGCGATGCGTGGTTCTGTGCAATCGGTCTGGTAGTGGGATTACTGATCGGCCTGGCGGCTTGGCGGTGGCTTCGGGATCTCGGCTGGTCTGTGGTGCTGGTGGTGCTGGTTTGCGCCACAGCCTCGGCTCTGACCTGTTGGCTCGTCGGATACCGGCTCGGACCGGGTGATTTCTCAGCTCGCTTGGCCGCAGCTCAGCCAGGAGACATGGTGCCGATACCGCTCACGCTCAGAGCCCGGGCATCGCTGCTCACGTGGCCGTTTTTCGCCATCATCCCGGTGCTGCTGGGCTCCTCCCTTGGCCGCGATGACGACGAGCCGCGGCCGCTCCTCCGCCGCCGACCCTCAGGCAGCCAGGCGTAGTAGGGCGGTCACCGCGATGGCGATCAGGAACACTACGAGGAAACCGCGTCGCAGCAGCAGAGCGACGACTGCGGCGGCAACCCCGGCCAGGGTTCGCCAGTCCACCAGGTAGCGGCCGCCGCCGTCGAAGAGTTCCACAGCCACCAACGCCGACAACATCGCAATAGGCAGGAACTGTGCTACCCGTTGCACCTTGGGATGGTTCAAGATCGACTCGGGTAGCGACATACCGGCGAGCTTGAGCAGATATGAGCCGACGGCCGCGACGACAAGGGCCAGCCACAGTGGAGTCACGAAGGGTTCCGATCTTCGATGCGCTCAGCGTCTTCGCGACTCGGGCGTAGGCCGGCAACCAGGGCCACGCTGGCCGCAGCGATCACTGGAATGCCGGGCGGTGTCAGCGGTACCAGCGCGAGCGCCACCGCTGCGCCGCCCAGTGCCACCCAACGCGCCTCGCGGCGCCGCAGCGAAGGCCAGAGCAGGGCCAAGAAGACGGCGGGCGCGGCGGCATCGAGCCCCGCATCGCTCGGGTTGATCGCGCGGCCGATTAGCGCACCGGACAGGCTGCCGAGCTGCCAGAGCGAGAACAAGATCAGGCCCGTGGCCCAGAAGGCATAGCGCCGGGCGCCAGGCGTGGCTTGGGCCACCGCCATCGCGGTTGTCTCGTCGATCACGAAGTGCGCAGTCCATAGCCTGGCTAAGCCCCGCGGGTGCAGGATCTCAGAAAGAGGTACGCCATAGAACGCGTTGCGGAAGCCCAGCAGCAGGCTCGCCGGTACAGCTGCAAGGGGCGAACCGCCCGCGGTGGCCACCCCGACGAAAGCGAACTGCGATGCCCCGGTGAACATCACCAGGCTGAGCACCATGGTCTGGGCCAGACTCAGTCCGGAGCCCACCGAGATCGCCCCAAAAGAGCCACCAAAAGCCATTGCGTAAAGGCCAATGCCGATTGCGGCCTTGAGGATCGCGCCGCGTTCTGGCAATGGCTCTTCCATGGACCTCCTCAAGCTAGCGGCGCTTCGACGGATGAGATAGTAATCCGGCAGACCGGGCTGCACTTATCAGAGTCGGCGCACGGCGCCTGGGCCGTAGAATCTCTGCGTGCTTCGGGTGGTCAATCTTCGCGGCCGGCGGGCGGCCAGCCAGCGGCTGGACTACGCCGCCATTGTGCCCCGTGCTGATTTCGACGTGGCCGCCGCGGCCGAGATCGTTCGGCCGATCTGCGAGGATGTCGCGCGTCGCGGGACGGCTGCACTGGCTGACTACTCAATGCGTTTCGACCGAGTGCTTCCGGCCAGTTTCCGGGTGCCGACCACAGCATTGGAGACTGCTGCTACACGGTTGCACCCCGACCTGCGAAAGGCCTTCGCAACAGCGATCGAGCGCCGTCGCCGGGTCTGTGAGACCGAGCTCGGTGACAGTGGCGGCGAAGTAAGTGTGGCGCCCGGCGCAGTCGTACGTCGTCGCATGATTCCAGTCAGCCGCGTTGGCTTATACGTCCCCGGCGGGTTAGCGCCGCTGGCTTCGAGCGTGATCATGAATGTCGTCCCGGCGAAGGTGGCCGGCGTACCCTCCATCGCGCTCGCCTCCCCGCCGCAGATCGAGTTCGGTGGCCTGCCGCACCCCAATATCCTCGCGCTCTGCCACATCCTCGGTGTCGACGAGGTCTACGCGGTCGGCGGGGCGCAGGCGATCGCGATGTTCGCCTACGGTGTGCCTGGCCTGTGTCGCCGGGTCGATTTGATCACTGGACCAGGCAACATCTACGTTGTCGCGGCGAAGCGGCTGCTCAGGGGCCGCGTCAGCATGGACGCCGAAGCAGGGCCGACCGAGATCGCGGTGCTCGCGGATGCGACGGCGGATCCGGTCCATGTGGCCGCGGACCTCATCTCCCAGGCTGAGCACGATCCGCTGGCGGCCGCGGTGTTGATCACCGACTCCGACGAGCTCGCCGAGGGTACCCAGGCGGAGCTATCGGCTCAGGTGCCGTCGACGAAGCATGTGGAACGCATCGTCCAATCACTGGCCGGTCGCCAGTCCGCCATCGTGATGGTGGACGACATCGAGCAAGGCATCGATGTGGCGAACAGCTACGCAGCAGAACACCTCGAGATCCAGACCGCCAACCCCGAGCAGGTGGCGTCCATGATCACCAACGCTGGAGCGGTCTTCGTCGGTCCGTGGTCCCCGGTTTCATTGGGCGACTACTGCGCGGGTAGTACCCACGTCCTGCCCACCGGCGGGTGTGCGTGCCATTCCTCGGGCTTGAACGTGCGGAGCTTCCTCAAAATGATGCACATCGTCAGCTATACCCAGACGGCCTTCGCCGAGGTCGCCCGCAAGGTGGAGGTCTTCGCCGACGCCGAGGACCTACCGGCCCATGGTGCTGCAATCGCCCGCAGGTTCTTCCCGTCGACACGCACGCCGTGATGTCGGGAGCCACCGCGAGTCCCGCGCTCGACGAGCTTCCACTTCGTCCCGAGCTGGTCGGCGAGACGCCGTACGGGGCGCCTCAGCTCGATGTCGCTGTCTGCTTGAACGTCAACGAGAATCCGTATCCGCCGAGCGAGCAGGTGATCAGCGACATCGCGGCGGCTGTCGCCGAAGCCGGTCGCTCGATGAACCGCTACCCAGAGCGTGATGCGCTGGCGCTGCGTGGCGACCTGGCCCGTTATCTCGGTTACGGGTTGAATGCCGAGCAGATCTGGGCTGCCAATGGCAGCAACGAGGTGATGTTGCACGTGCTGCTGGCGTTCGCCGGGCCCGGTCGGCGGGTGCTGTCGTTCGCGCCGACGTACTCGATGTACCCCGAGTACGCCCGCGACACACACAGCGAGTGGTGCACTGTTCCTCGCCGCGACGATTTCACGATCGATCCGGACGCGGCCGCTGCCGCGGTACTGGAAGCCCGGCCGGATGTGGTGCTGATCACTAGCCCGAACAACCCCACCGGAACCGCCGTCAGCTTGGAGACCATTCGGGCCATCTGTGACGTCGCACCTGGTGTGGTCGTCATCGATGAGGCCTACTACGAGTTTGCCCGGATTGGCACTCCGAGCGCGCTCGAGCTGCTTCCGCACTACCCACGGCTTGCGGTCAGCCGGACGATGTCCAAGGCATTCGCCTTCGCTGCCGGGCGGCTCGGCTATCTTGCGGCGGCTCCAGCCTTCATCCAGGCGCTCCGCATCGTACGACTGCCTTATCACCTTTCGGCGCTCACCCAGGCCGCCGCCCGGGTCGCCCTGGTCCATGCGCCGGAGATGTTGGCGAAGGTCGACCAACTGCGGCACGCCCGCGACGATCTGGCGAGTTGGCTCGCCGCTCGAGAGCTGCAGGTTGCTGAATCAGACGCCAACTTCGTACTCTTCGGGCGGTTCGAAGACCGCCACGCGGTCTGGCAGGCCCTGCTCGATCGCGGGGTGTTGATCCGGGAAACCGGACCTGCCGGTTGGCTGCGGGTATCAGCGGGCACCCCGACGGAGATGCAGGCATTCAAAGATGCCCTGACGGCCGTGCTGGGAACCGAAATCGAGAAGGAGATTCCATGAGCAAGGCCCGTACCGCGAACCTCGCACGGGAAACCTCGGAGTCGAAGATCAGGGTCAGTCTCGATCTGGACGGCACAGGTCACGCCCAGATTTCAACCGGGGTTGGATTCTTCGACCATATGCTGACGGCTTTCGCTGCGCATTCGCTCATTGATCTCGAGGTGGAGAGCGCGGGTGATTTGCATGTCGATGCCCACCACACGGTCGAAGACACTGCCATCGTGATCGGCCAGGGGATCCATTCCGCGCTCGGGGACAAGCGCGGCATTCGGCGTTTCGGGAGTGCACTGGTGCCGCTGGACGAGGCGCTGGCCCAAGCGGTGGTGGACGTGTCCGGACGACCCTACTGCGTCCACACCGGAGAGCCGACTGGGCAGGAGTATGTGCTCATCGGTGGTTCTCAAGGCGTCAGCGGGGTTGCAGCCAGCATTCCGTATGCAGGTTCGCTGACTCGGCACGTCATGGAGACACTTGCCTTTCATGCCCATATCTGCCTGCACGTCACCGTGATTTCCGGACGCGATCCGCACCACGTCGTCGAGTGCCAGTTCAAGGCCTTGGCGCGCGCACTCCGGGACGCTATTGCCCTCGATCCGCGGGTGGAGGGCGTACCAAGCACAAAGGGAGCCCTGTGACGACAGTCGTCGTCCTCGACTACGGATCGGGCAACATCCGCTCGGCAGAGCGGGCAGTCGCGAGGGCAGGCGTGGAGGTAACCGTAACCACCGATGCACGGCTCGCGAGTGCTGCCGATGGCCTCGTCGTGCCCGGCGTCGGGGCGTTTGCCGCGTGCATGGCCGGCTTGGTCGCTGTAGGGGGGCCAGAGATCATTGACGCCCGTCGTACAAGCGGTCACCCCACGCTTGCCATCTGCGTCGGCCATCAGGTGTTGTTCGAGGCCGGCATCGAGCACGGCCTACGTACCGAAGGATGCGGAATCTGGCCAGGGCTCGTCGAACAACTGCAGGCCGAGCGGCTGCCGCACATGGGCTGGAACACAATCGAGGCAGCCAACAGCAGCCAGCTATTCGCGGGTATCGAATCCGAGCGCTTCTACTTCGTGCACAGCTACGGAGTGCGTGCGCTGCCCGCGGCTTCGGAGCGGCGCATCACGTGGGCCGAGCATGGCGGTGACCGGTTCGTGGCAGCAGTGGAGGACGGACCGCTGTGGTCCACCCAGTTTCACCCTGAAAAGTCAGGTGACGCCGGTGCTCGCCTGATCGCCAACTGGGTCGCGACATTGTGACGTGTCATGCTGCGAGCGTCGGAAATTGTGCGCCCGACGATCCCCAACAAATTGCGCGAGCGCAGGAAGCACCAGCCCCCAGCGGCGAGCTATGTGGAGGAACGATGAGCGGACGCGCCCGCAAGCGGAGCGAGCATATCCAATCCCGTCGTTCGCGAAAGAGCGACGACGGCATCGGATTCTCGATGTTCGCGCCGCCGATCTCAAAACAAATTGCGCGAGCGCAGCGAGCACCAGCCCCAGCGGCGAGCTGTGTGCAGGAAGAGAGGGCGGAACAGCGCTTTCCGTTCCGCCACATCCGACGAAGACGGCGGCAACCCAGCGA
>DASUYM010000005.1:0-19467 GCA_036377435.1 Propionibacteriaceae bacterium | reverse complement strand
CTCCTGTGGCGTAGGCGTTGGTGAAGGCAACGGCGACGTTGTGACCGCCGAAGCCGAACGAGTTGTTGATCGCCGCCAGGTCACCGCTCGGCAGGTCGCGCACTTTGGTGGCGATGTCGATACCAAGATCAGGTTCTGGATTGTCCACGTTGATAGTGGGCGGGACCTTGCGATGATAGAGGGCCAGCAGGGTCGCGAGTGATTCGAGCGCCCCCGCGCCACCGAGCAGGTGGCCGGTCATGGATTTGGTTGCGGTGACGATCGCCTCGGTGCGTTCACCCAGTGACTGCCGAATGGAACTGGCCTCGGTGACATCGCCCTGCGGGGTGGACGTGGCGTGGGCGTTGACATGCACGATGTCGCCGGGAGCGAGATCGGACTCGCGGAGCGCCTTGGTCATGGCCAAGGCCTGACTAACGCCGCTGGGGTCCGGCTGAACCATGTCGTGTGCATCGGCCGTGATGCCAGCGCCGGCAAGCTCTCCATAGATACGGGCGCCACGCGCCTGTGCGTGCTCCAAGGTTTCGATGACGAAGATCGCTGCGCCCTCACCCAGCACAAAGCCGTCCCGGTCGACATCCCATGGCCGCGATGCGCGCTCGGGTTCGTCATTGCGACGGCTCATGGCCTGCATCTGGGCGAAGCTGGCGATCGGCAGCGGATGGATGACGCCCTCGGTCCCCCCTACCACGGCAACATCGGCCCTGCCGAGCCGCAGCATGTCCAGGCCAAGCGAGATCGACTCGTTGCTCGACGCGCAGGCCGAAACAGGCGTGTGCGCCCCAGCTCGGGCTCCCAGCCGCAAGCTGACGTTGGCCGCGGAGGCGTTGGCCATCAGCATGGGGATGGCCAATGGGCTAACGCGGCGAGCGCCCTTCTCTTTCTGGATATCCCAGTTGGCAAGCAGGGTCACCATCCCGCCGATGCCGGTGGCGATGGCGACCCCCAGGCGCTCACGGTCGACAGGATTGTCCTCCCGAAGCCCGTACCCGGCGTCCTGCCAGGCCTCCAGGGCGGCTACCACTGCCAGTTGCGCGGAGCGGTCGAGTCGGCGCGCCTCGACCCGTTCCAAGACCTCGGCGGGATCGACGGCAGCTTCTGCCGCGATCTTGACTGGCAGATCAGCAGCCCAGTCGGCACCGATCCTGTGCACGCCGGACTTGCCGGCCAATAGGCCGTCCCACGTCGTGGGAACGGTGCCTCCGAGCGGGGTGGTGGCTCCGAGGCCGGTAACGACAACGCGGATGCGTGACATTGCGTACTCCTGCGATGCGTGTCGAGTTTGGGCTGGTTTCAGGGCTGACCTTAGGGGGATGACCCCACATGATCAGCGGCGCTGATCAGGCGGCAGCACTCTCGATGTAGGCGACAGCATCGCCCACCGTTTTGAGGTTCTTGGCCTCTTCATCGGGAATGCTGACGCCGAACTTCTCTTCGGCGGCATAGATGATCTCGACCATCGATAGCGAGTCCACGTCGAGATCATCGGTGAACGACTTGTCCAGTTGGACGTCGTTGACCGGGACGCCAGCGACCTCGTTGACGATCTCGGCCAGATCCGCGCGGACTTCCTCAGTGGTGGGCATTAATTGGACTCCTTCAGTGGTAGTTGGGACGGTGCGTGGGGCGCGCTAGGGATTTCAGGGCAGGATGATCACCTGGCCGGCAAAGACCAGGCCGGCACCGAAGCCAATGATGAGGCAGGTCTGCCCGCTGTGGGCCTCGCCTGACTCCAGCAACGCCTCGATGGCCAGTGGAATGGAGGCCGCCGACGTATTGCCTTGCCGCGCGATATCGCGCGCGACGACGACGCGGCTCGGCAGTTTGAGAGCGCGGAACATGGCATCGGTGATGCGCATGTTTGCCTGGTGCGGGGCGAAGACATCCAGGTCCTCGGGGCGTACGCCGGCGGCGTCCAACGCTTCCGCGGCCGTCTTCGCCATCGTGTACGAGGCCCATTTGAAGACCGGATTGCCTTCCATCCTCAGGGTCGGCCAATTCGCCTCACCTTCGGTGGGCCGATACGACTCTCTATCCCAGGCCAGCGCTGCATCCCAGGGCTCGGTCTGCTGAATCAGCAGAGCTTGGTCGCCGTCGGACCCCCAGACCACGGGGCCAATGCCAGGGGAATCGCTCGGCCCGATCACAGCGGCACCGGCGCCGTCGGCGAAGAGAAAGGCTGTTGACCGGTCAGAGCGGTTGGTCATGTCAGTGAGCCGTTCGACACCAATGATCAACACGTACTTCGAGGCGCCGCTGCGAACGAACGAGTCGGCCATCGCGGTCGCGTAGCAGAACCCGGCGCAGGCGGCTGAGATGTCGAAGGCGGCGGCGCTCTTCGCCCCGATTTCGCTCGCGATCGTCGTGGCGATCGCGGGCGTTTGGTAGAGATGGGTGACGGTCGAGACGATGACGGTATCGATCTGGCCTGCCTCGATGCCGGCGCGGTCCAGGGCCTTCCGGGCGGCAGCCAGCGACATCATCTGAATCGTCTCGTCGTCGGATGCCCAGCGACGCTCGATAATTCCGGATCGGGTACGGATCCACTCGTCTGAGGAGTCGATCATCGTGCAAATCTCAGCGTTGTCGACAACTCGACGCGGCCGGTAGCCACCCAATCCGAGGATGGCGGAATACTTCGCTCCGGGTGTCACTTTGAGCATCATCGAGTGACCTCGGTTGCATCTGCGGTTTCGACGGTCGGGTGCAGCCGAAGCAGTGGCTGACCAGGGGAGACGGGATCCCCATCCTCAACCAGCCACTCGACCACGATGCCACCATGGGGCGCGTCGACCGGCATCTCGTCGCGGAGGTTCTTGACCATCCCAATGGTGCTGTGGTTCGGCAGGATCGTGTCAGCCTCAATGTCCTCGGTGCGGATGAACTGGCCCTTGCCAGGGGAGACGATCAGACGCCAGGTCGGATTGCCGGTGATCGGGGAGGCGGATGCGGCACCGCCGTGCTTCTGAACGAACTCCATCGCCCCCTCGAGCTGATCCGGCGTGTTCAGGGCGAAGACCTCCACGCCCTTGAGGTTCCTTTTGGCGATGCCGGTCAATGTGCTTGCCGGCGGCATCTCGAGTAGGCCGGTGACCCCCAGGTCGCCCATGGCTGCCATGCACAGGTCCCAACGCACCGGCGAGGCTACCTGGCCTACGAGCCGGTTGAGTACCTCCCGGCCATCGTGAACGACCTGCCCGTCGGCATTCGACAGTAAGCGGGTTCGCGGGTCGTGAGTGGAGATGGCGCGTGCCAGAGCCGCGAGCCGGGCAACCGCCAGTTGCATGTGCACGGTGTGGAAGGCTCCTGCGACGCTGAGCTCAATAAGCCTTGCGCGGGCTGGAGGATTGGCGGCCAGCGCGGCCAGCTGATCCTTCGTACCCGCGGCGACGATCTGGCCGCTGCCATTGTTGTTGGCCGGCGTCAAGCCGTGTGCACCAAGGGCGGCGAGCACAGCCTCTGGATCACCACCAATAATGGCCGTCATCGAGGTTGGGGTGGCGGCGCTGGCCTCGGCCATCGCACGGCCGCGCTCCCGTACGAAGACCATCGCCTGCTCGGCCGACAGCACGCCGACTCCAGCAGCGGCGGTGATCTCGCCGACCGAATGACCCGCAACGACACCGACCATTGGATAGCCATCGGCTGGATGCGGGAACAGTTCGAGCGCGGCGAGGAGGCCGGCGGCGACCAAGAGTGGTTGGGCAATTGCGGTGTCTCGGATGGCTTCGGCTTCGGCCTCGGTGCCGTAATGCGCTAGATCAAGGCCCGATACCGCCGACAGCCAACTAAGCCTGTCGGCGAAAGTAGGAACCTCAAGCCATGGGCCGAGGAACCCCGGTGATTGCGCCCCCTGCCCGGGCGCCACAATCGCGAGCACGTATGTACTATTCCCGGCCTCGCCCCGAAGGGCGCATGTGGACGGCACGAATCTTCGGATGTCCGATTGTCACTTCCCTACAGTTTTGGCTGTCCTCCGGCGCGCGATCCGTGTTTGATTGCCTCCGCTCCGCTCCGGCGCGGATCGCGCTTGGGAATCCGCCTACTTCGTCCTCGCTCGCAGACGGAAGAGCGTGTCTGCTCCCTCGTCCTCAGCACGGCGGCGCGCGATCCGGGCTTCACCGCCCGGTCGGGGCTGATTCCTCTGGGCGGGAGCGGGCGAAGAGGCGGCCGAGAGTGATCGCCAGCCGCAGCGCGTACGCGTCGCGTGGGTCGGTTGGGCTGTAGCCGGTGACCTCGTGGATGCGCCGGAGTCGGTAGCGGACGGTGTTGGCGTGAACGAACAATGCCCGTGCGGCCGCCTCAACCGAAAGTCCTTGGTCTAAGAAGGTGACCAGCGTCTCGAGCAGGCCGCTACCGGCTGCTTGCAGTGGCTCGTAGATGTCGTGGGCCAGCGCCCGGCGAGCGTGACCGTCACCCGATAGTGCCCGTTCGGGTAGCAGATCGTGGGAAATCACTGGTCGCGGCGCCTCAGGCCAGCCGGCCGCGGCCCGGTAGGCCGAGACGGCCTCCCGAGAACTCGCGGCCGCGTCCATCAAGTGCTCCACTGGTGGTCCAACGATGACCGCCCCGGGTCCAAACATCGTGACGAACTTGCGCACGATCTCCACGGCACGGTCGGGTGAATTCAAACCGGCGCCACCCAGCACGACGATCATCCGGTCGCCCTGTACCGCACCCAACATGTCGCTTCCGGCGATCGCTGCGCTATGCCGGATGGATTCCAACGCCTGCGCCGGCTCCAGCTGTGGCGCGGGTCCGACGACAACCACAACGCCGGCTGTCGAATGCCAGCCCAGAGTCGAGGCCCGCGACAGCACGGTCTCGTCGGTCTCTCCACGCAGCACGGCGTCGACGACCAGAGCTTCCAGGCGCTCGTCCCACGCGCCGCGCAACTCGGCAGCGCGCGCGTAGATCTCAGCTGCCGAAAAGGCAACCTCCCGGCTGTACTGGTCGATTGCCACGTGCAGGATGGGCCGGTCGCCTTTCGGCATGAGCTCATCGATCTGGCTCTCGACCACCTCGATCGTCGTCCGCACCAACTCCACGGTCTGGTAGAGGGAGATCTTGCGTGCCAGCTCGCGGGGGGCCGAGCCGAAGACCTCTGAGGTACTTGGCGCCTGCGGACCCGGGGCCGCGAACCACCGTACGAAACCGTCGATGCCAGCCTGGGCCACCAGCGTGATCCATGATCGGTGCTCGGCGTCCAGCCGGCGGAACCAGTGATAGCGCGCCTCCATCTCGGCGATGGTGGCGGTGGTCATCTTGCCGGTCACGCCCGCGAGTCGTTTTGCGATCGTGGCGCGGGTCTTGGCCGACGGGAGCAGGGACCTATTGATCTCTCGCGTGCTCGCGGCCATAGGGTGACTGTAGTGCCGAGTTGTCAGCGTCTCAGCCAGCTATAGCCTGCTGAGAGTCTGACAAGTCGCAGACGATCGGAGGCCTGTCGGCACGTGAGTGATCTTGATACCCGCCCCCAGGAGTACCTCTGTGCTGGTCGGCTCGACGCGGGCCCTGAGGAGCTGTTGCTGACGGCTCGTCGGGTCCCTCTCGGCAGGACGACCGAGGTGGCACGCGCGCTGCCGGACAAGCAGATCCGGATGATCGGCGCATGGTGCTTTCTTGATCATTACGGGCCCGAGGATGTCAGCGGCTCAGCCGGCATGCAGGTCTGGGCGCATCCACACACCGGCCTGCAAACAGTTAGCTGGTTGCTTGACGGTGAGATCGAGCATCGCGACAGTCTCGGCTCGCAGGTGATGGTACGACCGGGGGAGCTCAACATCATGACCGCCGGTCACGGCATCGTGCATAGCGAGATTTCCCAGCCAGATAAGCCGCCACTGCTGCATGGAGTACAGCTCTGGGTCGCGCTGCCGGACGCGATGCGCAACCTGAACCCAGCGTTTCAGAGCTACGCCGACCTGCCAGATCTCAACCGGCCCGGGGTTCGCGGGAAGGTGCTGATCGGTGCCGTCGACGGGGCCAGATCGCCGTCACGGGCGTACTCCCCGCTCTGTGGCGCGGACCTGAGTCTTGCTGCCGGCGCCGATGTTGTGCTTGCTGTCGAGGAAGGTTTCGAGTACGGAATCTTTGTGGTCGCGGGTGCGGTGGTCGCGGAATCGACGACGGTCGGAGTCGACCAGCTGCTCTATCTTGGTACCAACCGACGAAACCTCCGCATTCAAAGCCAGCACGGCGGCCGCGTGATCATGCTCGGCGGAGAGCCGTTCGCCGAGGACATCGTGATGTGGTGGAACTTCATCGGCCGAAGCCATCAGGAGATCGTGGAATTCCGGTCGGCTTGGGAGAGGCGGGATCCGCGGTTTCCACCCGTTGTCAGCCGCTCGGAGAAGGTGATGGAGGCGCCGCCCATGCCGACGATCCGGCTCAAGCCACGTGCGCGGAGGAGCCTGTCCGAGTGAATCCGGTGCAGGCCTTGCGGGAGATCGGATTCCTCCTGGAGCGCTCCCGCGCCGACACGTATCGAGTGCGCGCCTACCGCGGCGCCGCCGAGGTGATCTCAAAGCTCAGTGATGAAGAGCGCCGCGAGCATCAAGAGCACGCCACGTGGGCGAAGGTCGCGGGCGTTGGGCCCAAAACCGCGACGGTGATCACTCAGGCCATGGATGGGCAGGTTCCCGAGTACCTGCAAAAGCTGCGTGAGGATAAGCAGGCTCTGGTGGAGGGCGGGCTCAACATGCGTGCCGCGATCAAGGGTGATCTCCACTGTCACTCCTCGTGGTCCGATGGGGGCAGTTCGCTTGAGGAAATGATGATCACGGCACGGGCCCTCGGTCATGAGTACTGCGCCATTACTGATCATTCGCCGCGGCTGCAGGTGGCACGTGGATTGAGTGCTGACCGGTTGCGGAAGCAGATGTCAGTCGTCGCCGATCTCAATCAGGCCATGGCGCCGTTTCGCTGCCTGCAAGGCATCGAGGTCGACATCCTTGAGGACGGCGGGCTTGATCAAGAGGATGGACTGCTGGCTGAGCTGGATGTGGTCGTGTCGAGCGTGCACTCCAAGCTCCGCTCTGACTCGGAGACTATGACGCATCGGATGATCGGTGGGATCGCCAATCCGCGGACCAACATCCTGGGTCATTGCACGGGTCGGCTGATTGAGGGGGAACGAGGCATCCGGCCGCAGTCCGTCTTCGACGCCGAGGTCGTGTTCGAGGCCTGTCGTACGTTCAACGTGGCCGTTGAGATCAACTCCCGTCCTGAGCGACGGGACCCGCCAACCAGGCTGCTGAAGATGGCGATGGAGATGGGCTGCCTGTTCTCAATCGACACTGACGCCCACGCGCCCGGACAGCTCGAGTTCCAGATCTACGGCTGTCAACGAGCCGAGGATCTAGGGCTTGATCCAGCCCGGGTGATCAACACTTGGCCGGCCGATGAGCTGCTGGCCTGGTGCGCCGAGGTGAATTAGTGGAGGGCACTAGTGCTCTGCGCCAGGACACTAGTGTCTGACAACTGGACTGATGGTCCGCCGATCCTCTACGGCCACACTGGGCGGCTCCGAGGTCAGCCATGGGCTCGTGTGGGCGACGTGCGGTCGCGTGGACGACCCCACCCAGGTGCAGGCCCGACCCGGTCCCGGCATGTCCGTCGGAACGCATCGAGTTCATGGAGAAGCTCAGGGCGGGCCGATCGCGTAGCCCGCGAGTCGCCGTACCCTAGGCTCCCATCAGGCCGATCGACCGTGCGGGTCTAGGCGGTTGCGGCAATACCAGTCGCACTGCCGGTATAGCCTGTGGCGATGTGCTGACCGTCGGAGGTGATGAACCGGTGGGTGAGGACAATGAGCGGTTGGACGAGTCGGCGGAGCCGCCTTCTATCCCGGTCTTTTTCCTCTCCGACAGCACGGGAATCAGCGCAGAAACGATGGGCAACGCCCTGCTGATCCAGTTTCCTGCGCGACGATTCGAGCGTCGCCTCATACCGTTCATCTCCTCAGTCGAGGAGGCCCGCCGGGTGGTGGCGATCTTGGACGCTGCTGCCGCTGGTCCAGTGACCCCTTTGGCGTTCTCCACCACCGCAGTCGAAGAGGTCCGGCAGGAGCTCTTGCGTTCACAGTGCCCGTTGATCGACTTCTTCGGCATGCACATGGAACGTGTCGAGTCCATCCTTGGGGTCAAGGGGGTCCGCGTGGCGGCGCGGCTGCATGGGATGGGGGACGTCAAGCGCTATAACGCGCGGATGGCTGCGGTTGAGTATGCGATCGAACACGATGACGGCCAGAGCATGCGGGCGCTGGACAAGGCAGATGTGATCTTGGTGGCCCCATCGCGCTGCGGCAAGACACCAACGACGATGTATCTGGCCTTGCAGCATGGCATCTTCGTGGCCAACTACCCACTGGTCGACGAAGACTTCGAGATTGCTGAGCTGCCACGGCCGGTGCGTGGGCTGCGTGACCGATGTTTCGGGTTGACCACCACACCAGCGCGGCTCAGCCAGGTTCGACGCGAAAGACGGCCCAACTCCCGCTATGCCTCGCTCGAGCAGTGCTCCTACGAGCTCCGCCAGGCCGAGGCGATGTACCGCAACCACCGCCTTCCCGTGATCAACTCCTCGGCCAAGTCCGTTGAGGAGATGTCCACCGTGATCTTGCAAGCGCTCAACCATCGGCCCTGAAACGGAGAGGAACCGCCATGCCCGCAGCCTCGAGTACGGCAGCCATTGCGTGGTTCGCCGACCTCAGCCTCGCCGACATCGACCAGGTGGGCGGCAAGAATGCGTCGCTCGGCGAGATGGTGCGAAACCTGACCTCGGCTGACGTACGTGTCCCGGACGGCTTCGCCACGACTGCGGACGCCTACCGGCACTTCATCTCCGACAGCGGCTTGGCCGAGATGATCAATGCCGAGCTGGCCGCGCTCGACACCGACGACGTCCAGCAGCTCGCCGTGGTTGGTCGGAAGATCCGCGAGGCGGTGACCAGGCAGCCCTTCACAGCCGACCTGGAAGCCGACATCCGTGCTGCCTACACTCGGCTGGCAAACGACTCGGACAGCGGCACCAGCGACGTGGTGTCATTCGCGGTGCGGTCCAGCGCGACCGCTGAGGACCTGCCGGATGCCTCGTTTGCGGGTCAGCAAGAGACGGTTCTCAATGTCCGTGGCATCGAGGCCATCCTGGCCGCGATCAAGGAGGTCTTTGCCTCCCTCTACAACGATCGCGCGATCGCCTATCGGGTCCATCACAAATTCGCGCATGAGGCGGTTGCGCTATCGGCCGGGGTGCAGCGGATGGTGCGATCCGACATCGGTTCGTCTGGGGTGATGTTCACCATGGACACCGAGTCGGGCTTCGGCGATGCGGTTTTCATCACCTCCTCCTACGGTCTTGGTGAGGCTGTTGTGCAGGGGGCCGTGAACCCCGATGAGTTCTACGTCTACAAGCCGGCATTGCGGGCCGGCCGGCCCGCGATCCTCAAGCGTGGCATCGGCGGGAAGGCAACCAAGATGGTCTACACCGGGCAAAGCCAGGTTGGCCGGACAACTCAATTCGTGGAAGTCGATCAGGCCGACCGTAACCGGTTCTCCCTGAGTGACGCTGATGTCACTGAGCTGGCGCGCGAGGCGCTGGCCATTGAGGAGCACTACGGACGACCGATGGACATCGAATGGGGCAAGGACGGGCTGGACGGCCGGCTCTACATCCTCCAGGCACGGCCGGAGACCGTGAAGTCGAGGCAGTCCGCCGCCCGTGTCCAGCGTTACCGGATCCATGAGCGCGGCCCTGTCCTCGCAGAAGGCCGCGCCATTGGCCAGAAGATCGGTGCAGGCACTGTACGCGTGCTGCGCTCGGTCGCCGAGATGCATCTCTTCAACCCCAGTGAGGTGCTGGTGGCCGATATGACCGATCCCGACTGGGAGCCGATCATGAAACGAGCTGCAGCCATCGTTACCAATCGCGGTGGCCGCACCTGCCATGCGGCGATCATTGCGCGTGAGCTCGGAATCCCGGCTGTCGTCGGCACGGGTACGGCGACCAGCGAGCTGCATGACGGCCAGCCGGTGACCGTTTCGTGTGCCGAGGGTGATACCGGCTTTGTGTACGGCGGCCTGCTCGACTTCGCAGTCGAGGAGTCCGAGCAGGACAGCATGCCCGAGATTGGTGTCAAGATCATGATGAACGTCGGAACCCCAGATCAGGCCTTCGCGTTCTCGCGGCTACCGAACGCCGGTGTCGGCCTGGCCCGGCTGGAGTTCATTATCAACAATCAGATCGGCATCCATCCGAAGGCACTGCTGGAATTCGCCCAGCTCGACGAGCCGTTGCGCAGCCAGATCGGTGACGCTGTTGCGGCCTACGAGACGCCGCGTGAGTTCTTCGTGCGACGGGTGGCTGAGGGGGTTGCCACCATTGCGGCCGCATTTGCGCCGAATCCGGTGATTGTGCGCATGTCGGACTTCAAGTCCAACGAGTACGCCAGCCTGCTCGGCGGTGATCGCTACGAGCCGCACGAAGAGAATCCTATGATCGGCTTCCGCGGAGCTGCACGATACCTATCACCAAACTTCGCCGACTGTTTCGCGATGGAGTGCGATGCGCTCCGCTACGTTCGCGACACCATGGGACTCGCCAACGTGAAGATCATGATCCCCTTCGTACGCACCCTCACGGAGGCTGACGGGGTGGTGCGGCTCCTGGCCGAGCACGGACTTCGCCGCGGTGACAACGGCCTGGAAGTGATCATGATGTGCGAGCTGCCATCCAATGCCGTTCTTGCCGATGCTTTCCTGGATCATTTCGATGGTTTCTCGATCGGATCAAACGACCTGACTCAGCTGACGTTGGGACTTGACCGTGACTCAGCTTTGGTGGCCGGCACGTTTGACGAACGCGATCCGGCCGTGAAGTTCTTGATCAGCAGCGCGATCAAAGCCTGCAAGGCGCGCGGAAAGTACATCGGGATCTGCGGACAGGGTCCCAGTGATCATCCCGATCTCGCCGAGTGGCTACTCGAGCAGGGAATCGACAGCATCTCACTTAATCCTGACACCGTGGTCGACACCTGGATCAGACTTGGCCGCAGTGCGCGGGCCGATTCCTGATCCTGTGTCCACTTCGGAGGGCAACCCGGACCGGCTCTCAACTCAGCCGACGTGTAGCTGACCTCACACGCAAAGCGTGCGGCCGCTGAGCGCGTTAAGGTCGGCGGGTGGATGACGTGAGCCTGGCCGCCGAGCTGGTACGCGAAGCGGGGGACCTGGCCAGCGAGATGCTCGGCCATGGTTTGGAAACTCGCTACAAGACCTCGATTTCCGACGTGGTATCAGCAGCGGATCAACTGGCGGAAGAACGCATCAGTCGCAGGCTCGCGGAGAACCGGCCTTACGACGGTCTGGTCGGAGAGGAAGGTGCACGCAAAGCCGGCGACGGCCGAACCTGGTACATCGACCCGGTTGACGGCACGTACAACTTTCTGTCCGGCATCCCATACTGGTGCTCGGCCGTCGGGCTGGTCGATGGCGACGGGCCCCTCCTGGGAGCGGTGTATTACCCAGCCGTCGATCAGCTTTGGCTGGGTGGGCGCGAGTCTCCGACCACGCTGAACGGAGAGCAGGTTCCCACGCTGCTCAACCAACCTCTCTCCGAGTTGTCGGTGGCCACCTACCTTCATCCGCGGCATCTCGGGGACCGGCAACGGGTGGCCGCATGGCAGTCGGTGATTGCCTCGGCGGCCACTGTGCGGATCCTCGGGTCCGCGTCGATCGACTTGGCTGAAGTGGCGAGCAGCAGGCTCGGCGTGTTTCTCCAGGCCAATCTGAATGCATGGGACTGGTACCCGGGTGCCGCACTCGTCATCGGCGCAGGTGGGACTGCCGATGAACTCGTTCTCAATGCGAACCGATGGCAGATCGCAGGCAATGCCCAAGCTGTCGAGGACGTCAAGACGGCGCTGCAGAGCTGAGAGCTTTACGCTCCAGCGCCTTCTTGGGCAACGCCGGCGACAGCGGTGGGGTCGCCAAGGGAATAGCGATCGAAGGCTTCGCCGGCCGCGCTGCCTTCATACAACCCATCGCGAGCGAGAGATTGCAGCGTGGCCACGACGATCGACTCGGCATCGACCAAGAAGTAACGCCGTGCCGCCGCTCGGGTATCGGCGAGGCCGAAACCGTCGGTGCCCAGCGAGCACCAGGTATGGTGCACCCAAGGCTCGATCTGATCTTGGACCGCACGCATGTAGTCGCTGACCGCGATCACCGGTCCTGGTCTGCCGTCGAGCGCTCTCGTGACATACGGCCAGCGTCGCTCCTCGCCGGGATGGGTGAGGTTCCACTTCTCCGAATCCACCGCGTCACGGCGCAGCTCGTTCCACGAGGTGACCGACCAGACGTCTGCAGCCACGCCCCACTCATCGGCCAGCATCTGCTGCGCCTTGAGCGCCGCCGTCATCGTCACGCCGGAAACCAGGATCTGCGCGCGGGGTCGATCTCCCTCCAACGGCGATGACGCGTAGTGGTACATCCCGCGCAGCAACGCCTCCACGTCAAGGTTCTCTGGTGCACCAGGCTGGGCAACAGGCTCGTTGTACATCGTGATGTAGTAGATGATGTCCTCGCCGTCCGGGTGGTCCGGGTCGTCGTGGCCGTACATGCGCCGCAGCCCGTCTTTCACAATGTGGCCGATCTCGTACGCGAAGGCCGGGTCATAGTGGACGACTGCCGGGTTGGTGCTGGCGAGCAACGGTGAGTGGCCATCGGCGTGCTGCAAGCCTTCGCCGGTCAGCGTGGTGCGGCCCGCTGTCGCGCCGAGCAGGAAGCCGCGCGCCAACTGGTCCGCCATCGCCCAGATCCAGTCACCCGTCCGCTGGAAGCCAAACATGGAGTAGAAGATGTAGAACGGGATCATTGGCTCGCCATGCATGGCGTACGCCGACCCGGCAGCGATCACAGAACCCATGGCGCCGATCTCAGAGATGCCCTCGTGCAGGAGCTGGCCCTTCTCGGACTCCTTGTAGGACAGAAGCAGCTTTCGATCGACCGACTCATACGTCTGGCCATGCGGGTTGTAGATCTTGGCGGTCGGGAACATCGAGTCCATGCCGAACGTACGGAACTCGTCCGGTGCGATGGGCACGATCCGGTGACCGATTTCCTTGTCGCGTATCAGATCCCGGAGCAGCCGTACAAAGGCCTGGGTTGTTGCCACCTTGGTCTTCTCACCGGCCGGCTCCATGAGCGGCGCATAGACCTCATCGCCAGGTAGCTTAATGACCGTCGGCCGCACGCGCCGTTCAGGCAGATAACCGCACAACTCCCGCCGCCGCTCCTGAAGGTAGATAATCTCCTCCGAGTCGTTGCCAGGGTGATAGTACGGCGGGTTGTAAGCGTCCTCGAGCTGGCTGTCGGGAATCTCCAGATACAGCCGGTCTCGGAAGGCCTTGAGATCCTTGGTGGTCAACTTCTTCATCTGGTGGGTGGCGTTTCTGCCCTCAAGCGCGCCGATGGTCCAGCCCTTGACCGTTTGTGCCAAGATCACCGTTGGCTGGCCCACGTGCTCGGTGGCCGCTTTGAACGCCGCGTAGACCTTGCGGTAGTCATGCCCGCCGCGAGAGAGCACCTTGATCTGATCATCGGACATCCCCGCGACCATCTTCTGCAGTCGCGGATCGGAGAAGAAGTTGTTGCGAATGTACGCGCCATCCTCCACCAGGTAGGTCTGGAACTGACCGTCTGGCGTGGTGTTCATCTTGTTCACCAGAACACCGTGGGCGTCGGCCGCCAGTAAGGGATCCCAGTCACGGCCCCACAGCACCTTGATCACGTGCCAGCCAGCACCGAGGAAGATCGACTCGAGCTCTTGGACGATCTTGCCGTTGCCGCGTACCGGCCCGTCAAGCTGCTGCAAATTGCAGTTGATCACCCAGGTGAGGTTGTCGAGTTCTTCCCGCGCGGCGAGTCCGATAGCCCCGAGCGACTCCGGCTCTCCCATCTCGCCGTCGCCGAGGAAGCCCCAAATGCGCTGTTGGGATGTGTCTTTAATGCCGCGGTTGTGCATGTAGCGGTTGAACCGCGCCTGGTAGATCGAGTTGATGGCGCCGATACCCATGGAGACGGTCGGAAACTCCCAGAAGTGCGGCATCAGCCGAGGGTGCGGGTAGGAGGAAAGTCCGTTGCCCGGTCCATGCGACACCTCCTGGCGGAAGGCGTCCAGCTGATCGGTGGTGAGCCGTCCTTCCAGATACGCCCTGGCGTAGATGCCAGGAGACGCATGGCCCTGGATGAAGACATGGTCGCCGCCGCCAGGATGATCCTTGCCGCGGAAGAAGTGGTTGAAGCCGACCTCGTACAGGCTGGCCGCACTCTGGTACGTCGCAATGTGGCCGCCAACCTCAAGGCCCTTGCGGTTGGCCTTACTGACCATGATCGCCGCGTTCCACCGGATGAACGCGCGAATCCGTCGCTCGACATGCTCGTCGCCCGGGAACCAGGGTTCAGACTCGGGCGGAATCGTGTTGATGTAGTCACTGCTCCGCAGCGCAGGCAGGCCCACCTGACGCGCTCGCGCTCGCTCAAGAAGCTTGAGCATGATGAACCGGGCACGGTTCCTTCCCTTGTCCTCGAGCAGGCCGTCGAGCGACTCGAGCCAGTCGCCAGTCTCATCAGGATCGATGTCGGGAAGTTGGCTGTGTAAGCCGTCAGCGGTGATGGCCGGATGAGGTCCTGGCGTCGCCATGCAAAAAGCTCCTTACGTCTCATCCAACTCCAGTGGGGCTGGGATTGCAGTCGCAGCGTTGCACACCCATCCTGTCACTTCCGCATGATCAACTGCACCCTGCGGGGCGCTAGATGCTGTTCCCCATCGGTGGCCTGGGGTTACGCCGGGCAGCATGCCTCTGGCAGGCTGTGCCCAAGAGGTTCGCCCGGACCGAATTCATGGCTTCGGTGCTAGCTGGAGCGAAGGCTGAAAGGAGGCGCCACGCCGGGATGAGCGGGATCTCTTCTCGCCGTGATCGGAGCGCCAAGGCGCGTCGCGGCTGCCACTCCTCCTGGTTGACATCGTGGAGGTGTGAGTGACCTCCACAGCTGGTGCCGGGGGATACAGGGGTTTGAGTGACAAGCTTGGCCTCACCAGAGGCTTGGTCGTACAGGAGCTCGGCTGGGACGAGGACGTCGACGATGACGTGCGGATCATGATCGAGGATGCGATCGACGGCGAACTCATCGAAGACGCCATGGAGGCCGTCGATCTGGTGGTGCTGTGGTGGCGCGACGGGGACGGCGATCTGGTCGATGGTCTGGTGGATGCCCTGACCGATCTCACCGATGCCGGCTACATCTGGCTGATGACGCCCAAGGTTGGGCGCAGTGGCTACGTCGATGCGGCTGATGTGGCTGAGGCGGCAATAACGGCTGGCTTGGCTCTGACCAACAGCGTGCCTGTCTCCTCGGATTGGACGGCTACCAAGCTGGTACGTCCCAAGGGTTCGCGCCGGTGAGCCTTGCGCTCGGCCAACCGGCTCCGAGCTTCACGGCTCGCAACCAGCACGGCGAGCTGCTCACAGTGAGTGGCCTACGTGGTGCTCCGGCGGTGATCGTTTTTTATCCCTGGGCCTTCTCCAGTATCTGCCGCGACGAGCTCGCCGCCGTCCGAGATGATCATGAGCGGTTCCTCGCTCTGAGGTGTCGGGTGCTGGCCGTCTCGTGCGATGCGATGTACACGCTGCGCGCCTACGCCGACGCGGAGGGGATTGCGTTCGATCTGCTGAGCGATCATTGGCCACACGGTGCGATTGCGCGGGCGTATGGGGTGTTCGACGAATTGTCCGGGTGCGCGCGACGGGGGACCTTCGTGCTGGACTCCGCGGGCCTGATCAGCTGGCAGCAGGTGAACCAGATCAACGAGCCCCGCGATCTGTCGGCGGTGCTCGCCGCGACGGCAACTCTATGATGGTCGCGTGTCACTGACAGGGGAGTACGAGCCGAGCCCGCGTCAGTGGGTACGGGAGCAGGTCGAGCGTTACGAAGTCACGGACGGACGCGAGGCCAATACGCTGGCAGGCACCCGTCGGCCGGTCGTCATCTTCACCACGCGTGGTCGTATGAGTGGGAAGATCAGAAAGTTTGCGTTGATGCGGGTGGAGCGCGACGGCAAGTACGCCCTGGTTGGCTCCGTTGGCGGCGCGTCCAAGCATCCGGAGTGGTATCGCAACCTCAGAGCCAATCCGGAGGCTCTGATGGTGCAGGACGGTGCGGAGCGCTTCGACGCGACCGCGCGAGAGCTGCAAGGCGAGGAACGGGAGATCTGGTGGCAGCGGGCGGTTGAGGCTTACCCGACGTACGCCAGATATCAGGAGAGAACCAAGCGCCAGATCCCGGTCCTGCTGGCTCAGCGGCGTGATTCATAACAGGGCAGAATGAGTCCATGATCCCCGTTCAGCCGTTCGGCCGTACTGGCCATGAGAGCACTCGTCTTCTCTTTGGCGCCGCCGCCATCGGCAACGTCAGCCAGGAAGAGGCGGATCAGACCATGGAACTGATCCGTGAGCATGGGATCAACCACATCGACACCGCCGCCAGTTACGGCGACGCCGAGCTGCGCCTCGGGCCCTGGATGGACACTCACCGCGACGAGTTCTTCCTGGCCACCAAGACCGGTGAGCGGACACGTGCGCTCGCCTTCGAGGAGATTGAGCGCTCGCTCGAGCGGCTGCGGACTGACCACGTCGACCTGATCCAGTTGCACAACCTGGTTGACCCAGAGGAGTGGGAGACCGCCTTCGCGGGTGGCGGCGCGATCGAAGCCGTGATCGAGGCACAGGCGCAGGGACTGGTCCGGTACATCGGCGTCACCGGACACGGCGTAACCGTCGCTCGGCAGCACCTGCGCTCCCTGGAGCAGTACCCCTTCGACTCGGTACTGCTGCCGTATAACTTCCCGATGTCGCGCAATGCAGATTATGTGGCCGACTTTGAGGAGCTTGTTGAGGTCTGTGTCGATCGCGGCGTGGCCATCCAGACGATCAAGGCCATTACCCGTGGCCCCTGGGGTGATCACAAGCCGACTGCCAACACCTGGTACGAGCCGCTGAGGGATCAAGACGCAATTGATACCGCGGTCGGTTGGGTGCTGGGACGCGACGGGGTCTTCCTCAACACCGTTGGCGATATTCATCTGCTGCCGAAGGTGATCGATGCGGCCGAGCGGTTTACCCAACGACCGAACGAGGAGCAGATGAGGAAGCTCGAGACTGCCTTCGGTCTGGAGCCACTCTTTGTCTGAATGAGTCCTGGCAAGGTGCTTTAAGGGGTAGGAGCAAGCAGACTCGAACTGCTGACCCCTTGCTTGTAGGCATCGGCAGCGTATCCGCAGGCATCCGCGCCCCGTCCGATTTCCCTTCAAAACAAGGAATCTGGACAACGGCGGAAGTACGGACGACTCCAAATGGTGTGCAAAAGGTGTGCGAAGAAGTGGGCGGTGCTACGGCTGTCCGCGGCGGGCGCCCGTTTAGGTGCGGCCGGGCAGGGCTCCGATGGCTCAGTGCAGGGCCGCTGAGGTTGCAGGCCCCGCCTACCCGCGCGAGCCGACAGGGCTATCCAGGACTTGTGCCGCCTCCACCTGGTTGGCCCACGCCCTCCGGAACGTACGGATGTGGCGTCAACAGTCCACGGGCACGGCACGAACATTCCACAGATTCGCCATGATCACAGAGGCGAAGTGTCACGCAGGGCCGCCAAGGCGTCAATCTTCAGCACACCTTGCGTTCATTTGGAGCTGGAAATGTACAGGCCATGGAAATCAAGGGACGAGAGCTTGGCCCAGGTGAGGCCGAAGCCGTCTTGGATCGACCGAGCCTCTATGAGCTTGCCAAGATCGATCGCGATCGCTACACCGTTGTGGGAATCGACGTGGGGGTGGACGGTCCAGGGAGCGCGACTGTATATGCGATCGACCGTCGCGAGCATTCGATTGCAGAGGGAGGCCAAAGCGGGGGTGAGATTTCTGTTGTGGAGTTCAGTCTTCCTGAACCGAAGGTTGAAGACTTCATCTGGTTGGCCTTCGACCAGATCCTCAGAGATCAGCAAGTTGCGTCCGGCTGAGAAACTGAGCGATAGGGCATCGAGCGGTCTCGACCAAATGAGTTTTTGCCAACCAGGATTTAGCTAGCGGATCCGCGCGGGCTAACAGCAGGGCTATCCAGGACTTCGCCACACCACTGTTCGGACTGCCGTCCAGAGCTGGTGAGCAAGGAGACTGGGAGATCGAGCATGTGGTGCCGCGCCTGGCTCAGGTCATGCGGCGTATCGACGATGTGGCCGGCGATCGGCCAGCGGCAGGGAGGTCAGGGCCGAATTCGCCCGAAGGTGACCGGTCCTGAGTGGGGCCCGTTCGGGCTCACCTCCCCTTTGACGGTGTTCTTTCGCGCTTTTCCTTCCATTAATCATTTGTTTCAATTGATTTCATATTTTATTCATCTTATATAGTGCTGGACAATTAGTCGTCTATCACGATGCAATAGATCATGATTAACGACACCACCTCAATTATCGCCGCATTCGCCATTGGTCGGTTGTCCCATGCGATATTGCTGCACCTCGGCAAGCCTGTCCGGCGCCAGTGGCGCCGCCGTCCTGCCAATAGCCGGCCAGTGCAGCTCAGGCGTCCTACATTGCCCACTGTCAGCCCATGGGTTGGGCCAGCCAGAGCAGGACAACGTTGGGTAAGGGCCAAGGCGGCGAAATGAGCAAACACGGTTCCGGGCGGCTGTTTATTCGGGTGGTCTGCACCGACATGTACATCGATCGGCAGACTGGCATCAGGTGCGCACGGCACCAGCAATTCAGGCTCGGTCGGTTGCCGGTGTTCATCGAGCAGGACCAGGACGGCAATGCGGTGCCAGGCACGGAGTACGTCGGATACTCCCCAGACGCGCACGTGAACCCGCGCACAGCCCAGCGCTGCCCAAAATGCGGACGGGCGTTGCCAGCGGGTCCGCGATACTCCGACGAAGGCGGGGCCTGGAGCCGCATCGTCCGGCACTGGCTGGACGCGCACCCCAAGCGCTCCGTCCTTGTGGTGGACATCTCCGACCCGGTTTATTCCTGGTAGCGGGTTGCAGCCAAAAGAGGCCTGCGGCGAAGACCAAGCGGCCATGGGCGTGCGAGGAATAGTCAAGACCTGTGGATCGGCGTGTCATGCGACCTGCTGATCACCTCCTGATTCTTCGGGTCGTTCGACGAGTTGGCCCTTCTAGTCGACGTGGACCAGGGCGACGAGATGGCGTTGCCTGCCCGCCAGCTGGCTAGAGTGGTGCGCGATGAAGCTGGTTGTGCAGGAGTTCCTGACGCTCGACGGTGTCTCCCAGGGCCCGGGGTCCCCGGACGAGGACACCAGCGACGGGTTCAAGCGGGGTGGCTGGTTCGTGCCGCACCTGGACGAGGAGTTCGACCGGCTGGTCGGCACCTGGCTCGGCGAGGCGGACGCGTTCCTGTTCGGCCGCCG
>DASUYM010000004.1:0-46830 GCA_036377435.1 Propionibacteriaceae bacterium | reverse complement strand
CCTGATCGCCAACTGGGTCGCGACATTGTGACGTGTCATGCTGCGAGCGTCGGAAATTGTGCGCCCGACGATCCCCAACAAATTGCGCGAGCGCAGGGAGCACCAGCCCAGCGGCGAGCTATGTGGAGGAACGATGAGCGGACGCGCCCGCGAGCGGAGCGAGCATATCCAATACCGTCGTTCGCGAAAGAGCGACGACGGCGTCGGATTCTCGAGGTTCGCGCCGCCGATCTCAAAACAAATTGCGCGAGCGCAGCGAGCACCAGCCCCAGCGGCGAGCTGTGTGCAGGAAGACAGGGCGGAACAACGCTTTCCGTTCCGCCAGATCCGACGAAGACGGCGGCAACCCAGCGAACATCGCAGCGAGCGGAGCGAGCAATCAAACACTGCGCAGTGCGCGAGCAGCAGCTAGAAAGGGCTGACCGAATGGTGAGCAAGAGGCGGTGGCTCGACTACTGCCTTGCCAAACCGGGCGCGTGGCAGGACGAGCCCTGGGAGGGCGACGTCGTCGCCAAAGTGGGCGACAAGATCTTTGCCTTTCTCGGCAGCGCCGAAGACCAGACGGGGATCGGCTTGAAGTGCGGTGACCGCGAAACCGCCGACCTCTTGCTCGACCGCTATCAGGGTGCCGCCAGCAAGATGGCCTACATCGGCCAGCACGGCTGGAACACCTTCACCTTGGATGGGACTATTCCGCCCGACGAGATCCAGGACCTGATCGACGCCTCGTATGACCTCATCGTGGCGAAGCTGCCGAAGTCCAAGCGTCCGGATCGCCCGCTGCCGTGCTGAGGAGGAGCGAGCGGACACGCTTCTCGTCGGCGAGTGACGACGAAGTCGGCGGCTTCAAGGGGCGGTCCGCAGCGAGCGGAGCGAGCAATTGAACACCGGCGTAACTCACGGCTGGCGATAGGGTCGTCTGGTGCATTCGGAAAGTCCATCCCATGCTGCGGCAAGCGCCGACCGACTGGTGCTGTTGCCAGCGGTCGATATCGCTGGGGGACAGGCGGTGCAGCTGGTCCAGGGTCGCGCCGGGTCGGAGCAGCGGTTCGGTGACCCGCGGGCTGCGGCCCAACGGTGGCAGGACGCGGGGGCGGAGTGGATCCACCTGGTCGATCTGGATGCCGCCTTCGGACGAGGCAACAATGCCGAGATCATGGCCGAGCTCACTTCCCACCTGCGGCTGAACATCGAGCTGTCCGGCGGCATTCGGGACGACGAGTCGCTGGAGCGTGCACTGGCAACCGGCTGCGCGCGGGTGAATATCGGGACCGCCGCACTGGAAAGACCTGAGTGGTGTGAGGAGATCATCGACCGTTACGGGGAGCGGATCGCCATTGGCCTTGATGTCAGAGGTAGCAAGCTCGCCGCCCGCGGCTGGACCCGGGAGGGCGGCGACCTCTATGAGACCCTGCATCGGCTGGATCGCGCAGGTTGTGCCCGATTCGTCATCACCGACGTATCCGCTGATGGAATGCTGCGCGGGCCTAACTTCGAGCTGTTACGCCGGGTGTGTGAGGAGATCGATAAGCCCGTTATAGCCAGCGGCGGCATCTCGACGCTGGAAGACATCCTGGCTCTCACGGACATGATCGAGATCGGGGTGGAAGGTGCGATCATTGGCACCGCGCTCTACGTCGGCCGCTTCACCATTGAGGAGGCCCTGGTGGCCGCGCAGCTGGGCAGCACTACAGGGAGCAACTCCACATGACCGCCGCGACCGCCGCCACCGGCCGCTCAGTTCAGCGGCTCGATGGCCGCCTCCGGGACCTGCTTGCCGGGAGGAAGATCGTGATGACCGGCGTAACAGGGTTCATCGGCGAGCTGCTCCTGTGGAAGATCTTGACCGACCTTCCCGATACTTGCCCGTCGGTACTCGTCCGGCGCAAGGGCTCGGCCAGTGCCCAGGACCGGATGATCGCCGTTGTCAAAAAGCCGATCTTCAGCGATCTTCGGAAGGCGGCCGGGGGTGCAGCGGAGCTTCTCGACGCCAGAGTTGAGGTCATCGAGGGCGACCTGCCCAATGTCCCGCGACTGCCGACCGATCTTGACATCGTGGTGCACTGCGCCGGTGACGTCTCCTTTGATCCGCCGATCGACCAGGCTTTCGCCACCAACGTGATCGGCACCAAGGCGCTGCTGGATCGGATGCTTGAGGCGGTCACCGACGAGGCGGGGGAGCGACGCAAGGTCCCGCACTACGTGCACATCTCCACCGCGTACACGGCCGGCCGCCGGCGGGGTGCGATTCCCGAAGCGCCACACGTGCACGACATCGACTACGACGCCGAGGCGACCGCGGGCATCGCCATGCGTGAGCTCATCGAGGAGGAGTCGCGCACCTCTGCCCAGCTTGCGAAGTTCCGCAAGGAGGCTGAGCGTGAGCACCGGCAGGCCGGGTTCCTGACTACTGCCGCGGCCACCGAGCGCCGCCGCATCGATTGGGTCCAGGCGGAACTGGTCAAGGCCGGTACCGAGCGGGCCCGCTCGCTGGGTTGGACCGACGTCTATACCTTCACCAAGGCACTCGGCGAGCGCGTGGTAGCCGATGTTGGCCGGGAGGTGCATGTCTCGATCGTTCGGCCGGCGATCGTCGAGTCCTCCTGGTTGCATCCGTATCCAGGTTGGATCGAAGGCTTCAAGATGGCGGAGCCGTTGATCTTGGCGTACGGGCGCGGCGAGCTCCCGGAGTTTCCGGCGACGCCGGAGGCGGTCGTAGACATCGTGCCTTGTGATCATGTGGTGAACGCCATCCTCGCGGTGTGCGCCACCCAACCCGAGATCGGACACCCGGAGTACTACCACGTGAACTCCGGCGCCCGGAATCCTTTGACCTTCAAGGACACCTATAGCCACATCCGCGCTTACTTTCAGGCCCACCCCTTCGAAGGCGGTCCTCGCGGGGCGGCCCGGTTACCGCAGTGGACGTTTCCCGGTGCCTCGTCAATCGAGCGGCTGCTCTCCACCTCAGAGCGCGCCCACAAGCTGGCCGAACGTTTACTGGCCCAGGTGCCGCGTTCGGATCGCACGCGCAAGATCGCGAAGGACCTGGATCGCACCCGGGTACGCCTGGATTTCCTACGGCGCTATCACACCCTCTACAAGGAATACGCCCAGTCGGAGCTCCACTTCGTGGATGACAACACTCTTGCTCTGACCCTGGCCCTGCATCCTGATGATCAAGCTGCCTTCGCTTTTGATACTTCGGTCTTCGACTGGAAGACCTATATCCAGGAAGTGCACTGTCCATCGATCACTGCGCCGGTCCGCCGGATGGACGCTATCCGTAGCAAGCGCGGCAATCGGCCGAGCACGATGAAGGACCTGGACAAGAACACTGCAGGCTCCGCGGCGTTGGCGATTTTCGACCTGGACGGCACGATCATGTCCACCAACGTGATCGAGCAATACCTGTGGGCCCGATTGCCAGAGCTCTCACTCGCGGGTCAACTTGCCGAGGTGGGCCAAGTCATGCGGCGGCTTCCGTCGTACCTGCGGGCCGAGCAGCGAGATCGCGGCACTTTTCTGCGCGCGGTTTACCGCCGCTACCGGGGCGCGGATCTGGCCGCCCTGGAGCGCTTCGTCGACACCTCGATGGCTCCTCATATCTTGAGCAGGCTCTCTCCTGAGGCCGTACGCAGGATTAGGGAACATCGCGCCGCTGGACACACCACGATCCTCATTACCGGGGTGGTGCAGCCGCTGACTCGGCCGATCCAGCCATTGTTCGACGTCATCGTCGCTGCCGAACTGGGGGTCGACGACGAGGGCCGGTGCACCGGCTTTCTCACCGCACCGCCGCTGGTCGGGGAATCCCGGGCCGCCTGGCTCAAGCACTACGCGGCGATGCATGAGGTCGACCTCGACCGTAGTTTCGCCTACGCCGACTCCCACTCCGATTTGCCGATGCTGGAAACCGTGGGCAACGCCGTGGCGGTCAGCCCCGACATCCCGCTGATGCGGGCCGCTCATCGCAACGGGTGGTCGGTGGTGGAGTGGAAGATCAAGCCGATCATGCCGCGCTGGGCGCTGCCGACGTAAGGAGATTGGTAGATGGGCCGACCCGGTTTTGTCCTCGAGGTCGACGAACGCACTCCGCCGGTACTTGTGCCGGACGGCGATCGCTTCCGCCTTGAGAGGTTTCCGCTGGGAACCCGGGTGATCTACCCCGCCGAGTCGCTGACCTCAGTCCCCGGTCTAGGCGAAGCGATCAACGCTGCACTCGACGCGCCGATCCAGTCGGAGCCACTCTCGGCACTACTGGAACCGGCAATGCGGCTGACAATCGCCTTCGATGACATCGGAACTCCGACACCGACAATGCGGAGACCTGACATCCGTGGAAAGGTGATCGAGGCCGTGTTGACCCGGGCTGCAGCAGCTGGTGTCGACGACGTTGCGCTGGTCAGTGGGAACGGCCTGAACCGTCGGATGACTGCCGAGGAATTGCAGCACATCGTGGGCGAGCGCGTTTTCCGGTCCTTCTTTGCCGATGGCCTGTTGACCAATCACGATGCTGAAGATGCCGAGAACCTGGCCAAGATTGGGAGCACGGAGGTCGGCGAGATCGCGGTGAATGCGCGGGCCGCCGACTCCGACCTGTTGATCTTCGTGCATCTTGTCGTCGTACCGCCCGCCGGTGACGCGGCAGCGATCGCCGCAAGTCTGGGCTCGACCGCTACCATCGGCCAGCTGTCGGGCCTTCGGGCTCAGGGGAGGGACGTCGCCACCGAGATCGCGGACCTGGTCTCCTCGACCATGCGTGTCTTCCAGATCGATGTCGTGCTCGACAACGATGTTTTCGCCTCGCCTTTGGAGTTCTTGGGCCACCGGGAGTGGGAATGGAGCCTTCGGGACAGGGCGACGTGGTTCGGCGTACGCCGAGGGCTGGAATGGGCTCCGCAGCGGGCTCGACGTCGGCTGATGAGCCGCGCCGATGGCGACTACCACGCCACACTGGTGACCGCCGGGGCGCCGGCGGCGGTCGAAGAGGCAAGCCGGGCCCAGATAACAGCTCAGCAGCTCGTCGAGGTGTCAGCGCCGGCAGATGTTGGCGTAATTGGGGTGGGAGCGCACACCCCGTACAGCGTCGACTCGGTGACCAATCCGATTGTTGCTGCGTGGAGCGGACTCGCTGCTGCGTTCGGCTCGCATACTGGCACTCCGTTCGTCCGCCCGGGTGGCGCAATGGTCCTGTATCACCCGCTCTACGCCGAGTTCTCTGCGCTGCACCATCCGTCGTACGTTGACTTCTTCACAGACGTGCTGACTGTCACCGCGAACCCCGAACAGATCTCGGCCGACTACGAAGAGAAGTTCGCCAACGACTCCTGGTATATCCATCTCTACCGCACGAGTCAGGCATTCCACGGCGTGCACCCGATCTACCTGTGGTACCAGATCGCAGCGGCCCAGCGACGCTGCAGCGACATCGTGTGGGTCGGGGCCGACCGCGAGAGCGCTGCGCGGTTGGGTTGTCGCGCTGCCTCCACCCTCGCCGACGCCCTCGAGATGGTGGCATCGACGGTCGGCCGTGCGCCCTCGATCAGTTTTCTGCACACCCCGCCGCAAGTCCTGGTCGACATCAGATGAGGGCGGTCGGCCGATGAGACGGACGGGTTGGGCACGCTCGGCTCCCGTGCGCGCGCTGCGCGAGTTTGTTCAAGTTGCCGTTGTCAAGAATGTGATGCGGAAGGAGCTGGCGGTAGAGGTCTACGGGCTCGACGAGTTTCGCCAGCTTGATGGCCCGTGCTTGATCGTGGCCAATCACGCGTCGCATTTGGACACGGCCGTGCTGCTGTCGACCTTGCCGACCAAACGCCGTCGCCACACTGCGGCCGCGATTGAGGCGGACTATTTCTTCGACAGCTGGTGGCGGACCAGTGGATCAGCGATCGCCTTCAATACATTCCCGATTCAGCGGGGCGGCGATGCGCGTGATAGCACTCCGGCAAGGTTGCTGGCCAGCGGTTGGACCGTGGTGGTCTTTCCCGAAGGCACCCGCTCCCGCGACGGATTCGTGGGCCCGTTCCAGATGGGTGCAGCGGAGCTGGCAGTTGCATGTTGTGTGCCGGTCATTCCGGTCGGGATCCTTGGGACGTACGCAGCGATGCCGCTGGGCAGCCGCTGGCCGTTGCCAGGACGTCCCCGAGTGAGCGTACGGTATGGGCCGCCGATCATTCCATTGGCCGCTGAGACGCCCAGCGAGCTCGCGCCCAAGATCTTCCACGCGGTCAAGAGACTATTGGCCGAGGATGCGGCCACCTGGTGGAGGACGCAGCAGGGCTTTGCGGATGTCGCTGAGCCGCCGGCATCGAGCTGGCGGCGCATCTGGCAGCAGAGTGACCCGCCAATCAAGGGTGGCAAGCCGGCGGACGTGCAGATTTGGCGCCGCTGACGACACTCAGATGGGTCGCTTTGATCGCATACGAGCCGGAGTCACGGGCCAGTTAGGATTTCGGGCATGTCCGGTCACTCCAAGTGGGCTACGACCAAGCACAAGAAGGCTGTGGTAGATGCCCGCCGCGGCAAGCTGTTCGCCAAGCTGATCAAGAACATCGAGGTGGCGGCCCGAGTCGGCGGTGGCGACCCAGCTGGCAACCCAACTCTCTACGACGCAATCCAGAAGGCGAAGAAGAACTCAGTTCCCAACGACAACATCGACCGGGCAGTCAAGCGCGGTTCTGGGGCCGAGGCCGGCGGTGCCGCCTACGAGACCCTGATGTATGAGGCGTATGGTCCGGCCGGCATCGCGTTGCTCATCGAGTGCCTCACTGATAATCGGAACCGCTCAGCTTCCGACGTTCGGGTCGCAGTGACTCGGAATGGCGGGACAATGGCTGATGCCGGCTCGACGGCACGGATGTTCGCCCGCAAGGGCGTGGTCATCGTCGCCAAGCAGCAAGACGGTCGCGGCATCACCGAAGATGATCTTCTGGAAGCCACCTTGGATGCAGACCCGGAAGAGATCAACGACTTGGGTGACAGCTTCGAGATCATCACTGACCCGAGCAACACCGTGCCGGTACGCACCGCGGTGCAGCAGGCAGGGATGGACTACGAGTCGGCCGAAGTCTCATTCGTCCCCGAATACACCCAAGAGGTCGACGCCCCGACGGCGGAGAAGCTGCTTAAGATCATTGACGCGCTTGAGGACTCCGACGATGTCCAGAACGTGTATGCGAATTTTGATGCCTCCGACGAAGTGCTGGCGAGCATCGGCTAGACGATCGGCACAGCAGATCGGGTACCGGCCGGCGGCCGGCTAGAGGGGCTGCAACACTAGTTGCGAAACGGACAGCGTGTCGCGGCCGCCATCGTCAGGGGCCACACATAGGCTGCCGAACATCTGTTCGTTTATTCAGTGTTAAGGGGGATCGCGTGGGCGATCCGGTCACGCGAAGCCTAGGGGAACGCATGCGGGTGCTGGGTATCGACCCCGGCTTGACCAGGTGCGGGCTGGGCGTCGTCGATGGCGTCCCGGGCCGGCAGCCGCTGTTGGTGGCCGTCGATGTCATCCGCACGCCTGCGGAACACGATGTCGCACGTCGCCTGCTGGCGCTCGAAGAGATGATCGAAGACTGGGTTACCCGCTACCGGCCGACCGCGGTGGCCATTGAACGTGTGTTTGCTCAGCACAATATGCAGACGGTGATGGGCACCGCCCAGGCTGCTGGTGTGGCGATGCTCGTTTCCGCCAGACACGGAATTCCGGTAAGCCTGCACACCCCGAGCGAAGTCAAGGCCTCGATCACAGGCTCCGGCCGTGCCCCCAAAGAACAGGTCGGCGCCATGGTGACAAAGATTCTCAAGCTAGAGGACACGCCGAAACCGCCCGACGCAGCAGATGCTCTGGCGCTGGCGATCTGCCACGTGTGGCGTGGTGGCACCACCGCTCGGCTGAACGCGGCGGTGGAGGCTGCTGCCGAGAAGGCCGAGCGGCAGCGGAGTGCCTTCAGCAAGCCCCACTCACCGTGCAAGCGAGAGGCATGATCGCGCAGCTGACGGGCTTGGTCGCCCAGGTCGGACCCACGTCGGCCGTCATCGAGGTTGGCGGCCTCGGCATTCAGGCGGTCTGTAGCCCCAACACGGTAGCTGGGCTTCGGATCGGACAGCGGGCAACGCTGGCGACGTCGCTCATCGTTCGCGAGGACTCGCTCACGCTGTACGGATTCGCCTCGGCCGATGAGCGGGAGTTCTTTGAGCTTTTGCTGACAGCAACCGGAGTCGGGCCCAAGCTGGCTCAGGCCGCGCTGGCAGTGCTCAGTCCGGATGAGCTACGCAGCGCGATTGCGACCGAGAACCTCGTGCAGCTGTGCAAAGTGCCGGGCATCGGTCGCAAAGGCGCGCAACGGATGGTCATCGAGCTCAAAGACAAGATCAATGCGGTTGGCCATGCCGAGGCGCCGGTCCCCGCTGTCAGATCATCCGCAGCGTGGCGCGCACAAGTGACACAGGGGCTTCAGGGCCTGGGGTGGTCGGCCAAGGATGCAGAGTCCGCCTGCGACGAGGTGGATCACTTGGCGCATGAAGACCCGCAGGTCAATGTTGCGGTCCTCATGCGGGCCGCGCTGCAGAGCTTGGCTCGAAAGTAGCGGTGTCCGGTGAGTCATATGAGTGATGAGGACCTCGCCGCGCTCGTACGTCCCTACGCCGATCCCGACGAGAGCGCCGCCGAATCGATGCTCCGTCCCAACAGCCTGGCCGAGTTCGAGGGGCAGCCGCGGGTCAGCGAGCAGCTCGGTTTGGTGCTCGAGGCGGCCCGGCATCGCGGGGGAGTACCCGACCACGTGTTGCTGTCCGGCCCGCCGGGCCTCGGCAAGACGACCCTGGCAATGATCATCGCCAGCGAGATGAATGCGCCGCTGCGGATCTCCAGCGGCCCGGCTATTCAGCATGCCGGAGACCTCGCCGCGATACTGTCCGGGCTCGTCCAGGGCGAGGTCTTCTTCCTCGATGAGATCCACCGGATGTCCCGCCCCGCCGAGGAGATGCTCTACCTCGCGATGGAGGACTTTCGGGTGGACGTTGTTGTCGGGAAGGGCCCAGGAGCAACCGCGATCCCCTTGGAAATCCCACGCTTCACGCTGGCTGGGGCGACCACCCGTGCTGGCTTACTACCGGGCCCGTTGCGTGACCGCTTCGGTTTTACCGCTCAGCTCGACTTTTACGACGCCGCAGCATTGGAGCACATCGTGCGCCGATCCGCAGAGCTGCTTGCAGTCCAGCTGGACCCGGCCGGTGCCACCGAGATCGCCCGCCGCTCTCGCGGCACTCCGCGCATCGCCAACCGGCTGCTCCGGCGGGTACGTGACTATGCCCAGGTCAGAGCAGATGGCCGGGTGACGCGCTCGATCGCCCAGGACGCGCTTCAGCTTTACGAGGTGGACGAGCTTGGTCTCGATCGCCTGGACCGCTCGGTACTCAACGCGATGTGCCGTCGGTTCGGTGGTGGTCCCGTCGGATTGTCCACACTTGCTATTTCGGTCGGGGAGGAGCGCGAGACGGTCGAGGAGGTCGCGGAGCCGTTCTTGGTCCGTGAAGGCTTTCTGATGCGCACCCCGCGCGGCCGTGTTGCGACGCCTGCCGCGTGGCGTCACCTTGGCCTAGCACCTCCCAGTCCGCCACCGAGTGTGGCGGCTACACCTGATCTCTTCGCCTGAGTCGCGGGTAGCCGTCCATACGGGACTGCCGATACTGCCCTACGATGCTGCTTTTGGCTCCAGACTGGGTAGAGTACGGCGGTCGGTTCTTTCAGCAGAGGTCGCCAGACTGAGTAGCAGGAACAACTCATCGGTACTGCGCAAGGTGCGCAGCACCCTCACAATCGGATGCCGGAGCAATGCAGCAATACTCGACCTTTATCTTCATCGCCTTGCTTGTGGTGGCGTTCTACTTCTTGATCTTGCGGCCGCAGCGCAGGCGCCAGCAGGCCTTGCAGCAGACGATGAACGCCATCAGCCCTGGCAGCAGGGTGATGCTCGGCAGCGGCCTTTTCGGCACCGTCGTGACGGTGGGTCCGAGACAAGTTGTGCTAGAGATCTCGCCTGGTGCGGAGGTCACGGTGCTTAAGCAGGCGATCTCAAAGGTCGTCACTGACGATGACGAGGACCGCCTCGACGAGCAAGACGAGCTCGACGAGCAGGATGTGACCGCCAATGACGAGCCGATTGAGCCTCCAAGTGAGCGGCCCATAGAGGAGCCGACGACGGCGACCAGCACCGAGGCTACCGCCGAGCCCGACTCGTCACCGACGCCCCGCGACCCGTCACCGACGCCCCGCGACTCGAAGCCTCCGACCGCCGACTGAGCCCTTTCCACAGCTAGGAAACACACGCGAGTGGCAACGACGACTGGTCATCCGGGCCGCACCCTGATTGTGCTGGCCGTGTTGGTGGCTGGACTGATCACGTTGCTGGCGGTCAGTGGGACCTGGACCCCGAAGCTCGGTCTCGACCTCCGGGGCGGTACCACCATCACCTTGACCGCCAGGAACACCACCGGCAGCGGGGCAGTGGACCCCAACAGCCTGCAGCTTGCCAAGACCATCATCCAAAGCCGTGTGGACAGCCTGGGTGTCGGCGAATCCGAAGTAACCACGTCTGGCGACAACCAGATCATCGTCACTGTGCCGAATGTGCAGCAAGACGAGCTGGTCCGCCTCGTCGGGCAGACTGCGGTGTTGCGATTCCGGGCTGTGTACGCGGCCGAGCAGGTGCAACCGCCGGAGCCGGCACCAACCGCGACTAGCGAACCCACTCAAGGGGCGACTGCGCCGCCAAGCGGTGAACCCACGGCCGCCCCGTCGCAGACAGCCGAAGCTCCGCCCGGGGAACCCAGCACACAACCAAGCGGCGCTGGCAACAACAAACCGCTGCCTGCTCTGCCCACGGCTCCACCGGTCCCCTTGGATCAGGCCTGCGTCCCCGCCGACGGCAAGGGGACTCCGCCCGACACGGCGCTGGACTGGCAGCCCACCGAGGCCTGCCAAGCAGCATTCGCTGAGTTCACGTGTGAGACCAAGGTGACCGAGGTCGCCGACCAAGGCATGTTCGCCTGTAACCAGGAAAAAACCGAGAAGTACTTGCTCGGGCCCACCCTGATCGAGGGAAACCAGCTGACGAAGGCCGTCGCGGGCATTCCGCAGAACAACGTGAACTGGGTAGTGAACCTGGAGTTTAACTCCGAAGGTGGGGCGGCCTTCGAACAGGCAACGCGGGAGATATCGCAGAAGAGTGAGCCGCAGAACCGCTTCGCCATCGTTTTGGACGGTGTCGCCATCTCGGCGCCCTCGGTCAACGAGCCCATACCGGGCGGCCGGGCCGAGATCTCCGGCAACTTCACCCAGAAGAGCGCGACCGAGCTGGCCAACATCCTGAAATATGGTGCACTGCCGCTCGCCTTCGATGTCTCCGAGGTCAACAACGTTTCCGCCACCCTCGGCGGCGAGCAGCTGCGAGCCGGGATCATCGCCGGGATCATCGGCTTGGTGCTGGTCGTCGGTTACTGCTTCCTTTATTACCGCGGGCTAGGAATCGTCGTCGTTGCCTCACTCGGCATCGCGGGAATCCTCACCTACGCCAGCATGGTGCTGCTCGGGAGTTCCGTGGGGTTTGCTTTGAACCTTCCAGGCATCGCCGGCGCGATCGTGGCCATCGGGATCACCGCAGACAGCTTCGTCATCTTCTTTGAGCGGATCCGTGACGAGGTGCGCGAAGGCCGAAGCCTGCGTACGGCAGTGGAGACGGGCTGGCGGCGCGCTCGTCAGACGATCCTGATCGCGGACACGGTCTCCCTGCTCTCGGCTCTGGTGTTGTTCGCGCTGGCAATCGGCGCAGTGAAGGGATTCGCCTTCACACTCGGCCTGACCACGCTGATCGATGTGGTGGTGGTCTTCCTCTTCACCAAACCGCTGATGACCCTGCTGGCGCGAACCAAATTCTTCGGCGGCGGTCACCGACTCTCTGGGCTCGATCCTGAACACCTCGGCGTTCAGGCACTGCCTGGCTCACGTTCCCGCCGGCCGGTCCTCGCACGTCCAGCGACGGTGAGCGAGGAGGCGACCTAATGTCGAAGTTTGGCGAAATCGGCCATCGTCTCTATACCGGCGAGGTCTCCTATGACTTCATTGGGCACCGTCGTCGCTGGTACATCGTGTCGGCCATCCTGATCGCAGTCTCGATCATCTCGTTGGCGGGGCGCGGACTGGACTTCGGCATCGAATTCAAGGGTGGAGCTGATTTCAAAGCGGCGACCCAGGTCACCGCGCAGACCGTTGACTCAATGCGAGACGCGCTCCGCAATTCCGGTGTGCCGGATCTCGACGAGGCGACCGTCAACACCATCGGCAATAACCAGGTGAGGGTGCAAACCCGCACACTGGACCCGACCGAAGAGGTGCCTGGGGTGCGGGCCGCGATCGCCAATGAGGTGGGGATCAACCCGGACCAGGTCGCTTACAGCCTGATCGGCGCCTCCTGGGGCGGCCAGATCACAGAGCGGGCACTGATCGCGCTCGCAGTATTCCTGGTACTTGTCGCGCTGGTCATCGGGATCTACTTCCGAGACGCCAAAATGTCGGCCGCCGCACTCATCGCGCTGGTACATGACCTGATCTTGACCATTGGCATCTACGCGCTCGTCGGTTTCACGGTGACACCAGCCACCTTGATTGGCGTGCTCACGATCCTTGGTTACTCGCTCTACGACACCGTCGTCGTGTTCGACAAGGTGCGAGAAAATGTCCGCGACATTCGGTCCAGCACCACACGGACCTACTCAGAGGCTGCCAACCTCGCCGTCAACCAAGTGCTCGTCCGTTCCATCAACACGACGGTGATCGGCGTCCTGCCGGTTGCGGCCCTGCTGTTCACTGGAGCCGTCATCCTGGGTGAGGGTCCCCTGAAAGACCTTGCGCTGGCGCTCTTCGTCGGCATGGTGGCCGGTGCATACTCCTCGATCTTCATCGCAACACCGTTCCTGGCCCAGATGAAGGAGCGAGAGCCCGACATGAAGAAGGTGGCAGCACGCGTCAGGGCGCGACGTGCCAAAGAGAATCAGAAGGATCGTGTGGTCGAGACGAGGAGTCCGGCACCGGTCGCTCAGGCGGGAGTCGTCGGCGCGAATGCCACTGAGGACCCGGAACCGAGCAACGCAGAACTGAAGGAAGCCAGCTCGGCGGTCGGGAATGGCGCCAAGAAGGTCAGCGTAACCGTCAAGCCGGACGTACGATCACATCGCGACGGGGCGGCAAAGCGTTCCCAGCCGCAGAACAAACCCCGCAGCCAGCGGAAGAAGTAGGCACATGAGCCTGACCGAGTCGGCGCGCCGCCGGGATGGGTCGAGTCGGTCCTGGACGCGCGAGGCGCTGGTTAGTCTGCCTGAACGCACCGCCTCACCAGCCGTTGAGCTGCTGCGTCGCGGACTGCTGGCTTTGATGTTGTTACTCATCGTGGTCTTGATTGTGTGGATAGACCGGGACTCCTATACCGACAACTACGACGGCCAGGTCGGTCTCATCGATGCGATCTACTACGCGACGGTAACGATCACCACAACCGGCTACGGCGACATAACGCCGGTGGCTCCCCATGCCAGGGTGGTGAGTGCGGTCGTCGTCACGCCCTTGCGGATCGCGTTCCTGGTCTTGTTGGTCGGGACAACCCTCGAGGTGCTGGCACACCACGGCCGTCGCATCTTCAAAGACGCACGCTGGAGGAAACGGATGCGCAATCACGTCGTGGTCGTGGGTTTTGGCACAAAGGGCAAGAGCGCCGTGGAGACGCTTCAGAACAACGGCATGACCCCGACACAGGTGGTCGTCATCGACAGCCGGCCATCCGCAATCACCGATGCGAACGTTCGCGGCTACGCCGCCATCGAAGGTGACGCGACCCGCCGGGAGATCCTGCGTCGGGCAGAGATCATGAAGGCCCGCGAGGTGCTGATCACCGTCGATCGGGACGACTCGGCGATCCTCGTCATGCTCACGGTGCGCCAGCTGAACCCTAGTGCGCACGTCGTTGTAGCGGTCCGCGAAGACGACAACGCCTCGCTGCTGCGTCAGTCCGGGGCTAACGCTGTGGTCACCTCCTCAGAAGCGGTCGGCCGGCTGCTCGGACTCTCCGCGGTGAGCCCTCACCTCGGAACGGTTATCGAAGATCTGCTGTCCAGCAAGGAAGGTCTCGAGGTCTGGGAGCGGCCGGTGACCAAGGACGAAATCGGTCGCTCACCGGGTGAGGTCGACGGAGAACGGGTGATCGCGGTGGTCCGCAACAAGACTCTCCGCCGTTTCTACGACCCCACCGTGGCCACACTCGAGGCAGGAGACCAGGTCGTCGTCGTACGCCAGGCCGCCGAGGAGGTTGAGCAGCAGGCCATCAGCGCAAGCCGACGGAATCGAGCGCAACAACAAAGCTGACAGCAAGGCATGTCTGCTCGCTCGCTCGTCCAGGACAGCGGCGCGCCAGCCTGGCTCCGTGCGGCGGCGCGCGATTCCCGACGCTCGCAAGCTCGGTCGGCAACGCGGTGCTAGAGGTGTAATGCGTGGCCGGGGGCGACTTGTGCAGGTATAAGCAACCTGTTGTCTAGACTGGCATCCTGCTGAGGAGGAACGCGCTGTGAGCGATCACGGGGCGGCCATACGGTCGTCGATCCCAGATGCCCGGCCGCCGGGGCCAAGAGGCCACGTCGCCCATGAGCCTCGGCGCGCCCTCATTCTGCCCGACCCCGAGGCTGATGACGCTGGCAGCGAGGCCAGTCCCAGCCTTCCGGTCAGGATTAGCGCCAGCGCCGAGCAGCAGCGGGTCAAGATGCGCCAGCGAATCGCCCGCCTCGGCTCCACTCGGCAACAGACCCCAGCGCTGGATCCACTCTTTCGCATCATTCGCGCCAATCACCCGAAGGCCGACCTAGCACTCGTGGAGCGCGCGTACCGCAAGGCTGAGCGGCTGCACAGCGGCCAGATGCGCAAGAGCGGGGATGCTTTCATCACTCATCCGCTGGCGGTGACGACCATCCTGGCCGAGCTGGGCATGACTGAGGCAACCCTGTGCGCCGCGTTGCTCCACGACACGGTGGAAGACACCGACTACACACTCGGGCAACTGACTCGCGACTTCGGCGAGGAGATCGCGCTGCTCGTGGACGGCTGCACCAAGCTGGACAAGGTCAAGTACGGCGAATCGGCCAAGTCCGAGACGATCCGCAAGATGGTCGTGGCGATGAGCCGGGACATCCGGGTACTGGTGATCAAGCTTGCGGACCGGCTGCACAACATGCGGACGCTGCACTACCTGCGGCCGGACAAGCAGTCCCGGATCGCCGGGGAGACGCTGGAGATCTTCGCACCGTTGGCGCACCGGCTCGGCATGAACACCATCAAGTGGGAGCTGGAGGACCTCTCCTTCGGCACTTTGTATCCCAAGGTCTACGACGAGATCATTCGGTTGGTAGCCGAGGCTGCGCCGAGCCGTGATCAGTACCTGTCGCGCGTCATCGACCAGGTGCATGCCGACCTGCGCGCCGCGAAGATCAAGGCGACTGTCACAGGACGCCCAAAGCATTACTACTCGATCTATCAGAAGATGGTGGTTCGGGGTCGGGACTTCCAGGAGATCTACGATCTGGTCGGCCTCCGTGTTCTGGTCGAGAGCAACCGCGACTGCTATGCAGCGCTCGGTGTCTTGCATGTCCGTTGGAACCCGTTGCCTGGTCGGTTCAAGGACTACATCGCCATGCCGAAGTTCAACATGTACCAGTCCTTGCACACCACGGTTCTCGGACCAGAGGGGAAGCCGGTCGAACTGCAGATCCGGACTGACGACATGCATCGTCGTGCTGAGTACGGTGTTGCCGCCCACTGGAAGTACAAGGAGGGCAAGGGTGCCGCCCTGCCCGTCAAGGGTGCTGACGATGCCGGCGAACTCATCTGGGTCAGGCAGCTACTTGACTGGCAGCGGGAGACGGCCGACCCCAGCGAGTTCTTGGACTCCCTGCGCTTCGAGATCAACTCCAACGAGGTGTACGCATTCACACCCCGCGGCGACGTCATCTCACTCCCGCAGGATTCCACGCCGATCGACTTCGCATACGCGATCCACACCGAAGTCGGGCACAAGACAATCGGCGCCCGCGTCAACGGTCGACTGGTACCGCTGGAGTCATCGCTGGCGAACGGCGATGTGGTGGAGATCTTCACCTCCAAGGCCGAGAGTGCCGGGCCCAGCCGAGACTGGCTGACCTTCGTTCGTAGCCCCCGCGCGCGCAACAAGATCCGCCACTACTTCACTCGTGGGCGTCGCGAGGAGTCGATCGAAACTGGCAAGGAGATGCTGGCGCGACAGCTCCGCAAAGGCGGCCTGCCGCTGCAGCGGCTGCTCACCCTTGAGCATCTGACCGCAGTGGCCGGATTCTTCAAGCTGTCAGACGTCTCTGCCCTATACGCCGCGGTTGGCGAAGGCACAGTCGGTCCCCAGGCCGTGGTGAACAGGCTGATCATTGTCGAGGGCGGCGACGAGATCGTCGCCGATGAGACCAGCGAGGATCGGGTCGTCACCGGGCGGCGCCGGCGCAGCAGCGGTGCCGGGGACTGCGGAATCCGCGTGATCGGCGCGAGCGATCTCCTTGTCAAGCTCGCCAAGTGCTGTACGCCGGTGCCCGGCGATGACATTTTGGGCTTCGTGACGCGGGGAGCGGGGATATCGGTGCACCGCGTCGACTGCAGCAATGCAGAGAACCTGCGCTCTGAACCGGAACGCCTGATCCCCGTCGAGTGGGCCCCCAACGCCAAGAGCTCGTTCCTGGTGGCCATTCAGATTGAGGCTCTTGACCGCAATCGGCTGCTGTCCGACATCACCCGTGCTCTGTCGGACCAGCACGTCAACATCTTGTCCGCAGCCCTGAACACCAGCAAGGACCGCATCTGCCGCGCCAAGTTCACCTTCGAGACCGCCGATCCCACGCACTTGGACCACGTGCTGCGCGCAGTGCGCGGTGTGCCCGCGGTCTATGAGGCCTACCGCATTCACCAGTAACTATTGCTTCGCTCGCCAAGCTCGCTCAGCGCGGATCGCGCGGTTTGCTCGCCTACTTCGTCGTCACTCGCAGACGATGAAGCGTGTCTGCTCCCTCCTCCTCAGCACGGCGGCGCGCGATCCGGAGATTAACCACCGAGATCACTTGCTGTCCGCTGAGCCTGGGCGAGCCATTCACGATAGGTAGCAGCCGAGGCAGCCGCCTCACTTGCCGCTCGATGGTCGCCACGCGCTTCCGCCTGCGCGGCTCGCGCCTCGAGCGCGGCGATCTGTGCCTCCAACTTTGCGGCGGTGTCCGCAGCCCGCGCCTTCGCCTCAGGATTGCTGCGTTGCCAGCGGTCGTCCTCCGCCGCCTTGATGGCGTTGTCTACGGCGCGAAGCCGAGACTCCAGTGAACGCATCGCCTCTCTGGGCACGCGTCCGATGGCCGACCAGCGTTGCAGAATGTCGCGATACGAGGCGCGGGCGGCACGCGGGTCACCGATCGGCAGCAGCGCCTCCGCCTCAGCCAGCAGTTTTTCCTTAGCCTGAGCGTTGATCCGGAATTCAGTGTTCTGCTCCGACAGGGTCGCCTGCTTGGCCATGAAGAACCGATCTTGGGCTTCGCGGAATCGTTTCCACAGCAATTCGTCGACATCTCGCGGAGCCGGGCCGGCTGCCTTCCAGCGGGCCATCAGATCACGGAAAGCACCAGTCGTGGGGCCCCAGTCGGTCGAGGAAGCCAACGCCTCCGTCTCGGTGACAAGCTTCTCCTTGATCACCCGCGCCGCCTCGCGCTGCTCGTTCTGCTGGGCAAATTGGGCTTTGCGGCGTCGCGTGTATGTGGTCCGCGCACTGGAGAACCGGTGCCACAGTGCGTCGTCGGTGGCACGATCGAGTCGCGGCAGCGACTTCCACTCCTCAAGGAGGACACGAAACCGGTTGACTCCGCCACGCCAGTCATCGCCGCCAGCAAGGCGTTCAGCCTCCAAGACGAACCGCTCCTTTGCAGCCCGCGTCTCCTCCTGCTGCCTGGCTCGTTCTGCCTTGCGAGCGGCCCGCTGGCTGGCGATCAGCGGAAACAGTGCCTCCAACCGAACCTGCAGACCATCCAGATCACCGACGGCACGAGCGTCAGCGACTGCAGCGCGCACCTTGGTGATCGAGGCCACGGCATCGTCGGGGGACAGAGCGCCAGTCGCAATCCGCCGTTCCAGAAGCGAGACCTCAAGCTCCAGCGCCTCAAACCTGCGAGTGAAGAAGCCCAGGGCCTCGACAGCGGGGACATCGGGCACCTGCCCGACGACGCGTTCCCCTGCCGACGTGCGAACGTACACCGTGCCATCGCTCTCCACCCGTCCGAAGGCGGCCGGGCCCACGGCTTCAGGCCCAGCTTGTTCGGTCATAGCTCCATCCTGCCCGATAGTCTCGAATAGTCTCGAACGTGTGCTCATAGCCTCATTTCCTGCTGGGCCTTGGCAAACCAACTGCTACCTGGTGGCCGCGACGCCTGGCGCGGAGTGCGTGATCATCGATCCGGGAATGGATGCAGTAGCCGGTGTCGCTGAGTCGATCCGGGAGCACCGGCTCAAACCCGTGGCCGTGATGCTCACCCATGGGCACCTTGATCACATGTTCTCCGTCACGCCCTTGTGTCGCTCGTACGGCTCGACTTGCTGGATTCATCCCGACGACCGGGTGCTCCTGACGGATCCGTTGCGAGCGATGGGACTCGAGACTCGGCTCCTGCTGGAGCGCTTGACGGGCCGCTCGGCAGTCTTCACCGAGCCGGACGACGTACGTGAGTTGTCTGATGGAGCCGAGGTATCCGTCGCAGGCCTCAGCTTCCAGGCGATCCATGCACCCGGACACACGCCTGGCTCGACGATGTTCCAGACCGAGCTGCGAGCGTCGGAAATCGATTCGGTGATCTTTTCCGGCGACGTCTTGTTTGCCGGCTCGATCGGCAGAACTGACTTGCCAGGCGGAAACCTGGCCGACATGCTGAAGAGCCTGCGTACGAAGGTGCTGCCGTTGCCGGACACGGTCGCCGTGCTTCCTGGACACGGCCCGCAGACGACCATGGCCCGCGAGCGAGTCGGCAACCCGTACCTGCAGAACCTCGCAGAACTGTCCAAGGAGTAGCGCGTGAGTCGCCCCAAGCCGCTGTCGGGCTTTCCGGAGTACACACCGGAAGGCCGGATCGTCGAACAGTTCGTACTCGACCGGCTCCGCCAAACCTTTGAACTCTACGGTTTCGCCTCGATCGAGACCCGGGCGGTCGAACCATTGGATCGCCTGGCCAAGCAGGGTGAGATCGACAAGGAGGTCTACACGGTTCAGCGGTTGCACAGCGATCCGGACGAACCAGCTGATCTTGGTCTGCATTTCGACTTGACCGTGCCGTTTGCCCGTTACGTACTCGAGAACTCTCACCAGCTTGCCTTTCCTTTCCGGCGCTACCAGATACAGAAGGTCTGGCGGGGTGAGCGCCCGCAGGAGGGGCGGTATCGGGAGTTCACCCAAGCTGACGTGGACATTGTGAACGCCGAGACGCTGGCAGCACATCATGACGTGGAGTTGCCACTGGTCACGCTGGCCGCGCTTGAGCGACTCCATGTTGATCTTGGTGTGCCGCCCGTGCTGATGCGGGTGAACAATCGCAAGCTGGCCCAGGGTTTCTATCTGGGTTTGGACATTGCCGATCCTGCCGCTGTGCTGCGTGAGGTCGACAAGATCGACAAGATCGGGCCCGATCGGGTGATCGAGCAGTTGATCAACGACGTCAAGATCACTGAAGGACAGGCTCGAAGCTGCGTGCGGTTGGCCGAGATCCGTTCCGCCGATGCCTCGTTCGTCGCCGAGGTGCGCGGGCTGGGGGTCAAGCATGATCAGCTCGACGAGGGACTCGACTTGCTGAGCGAGGTGGTGACCACCGCCGCCCGCTACGTGCCCGGTCGGCTGATCGCGGATCTCAGGGTTGCGCGGGGGCTCGATTATTACACCGGCACTGTGTATGAGACCGAGCTCGTGGGGTTCGAGTCCTGGGGTTCAATCGCCTCCGGCGGTCGTTACGACTCGCTGGCCAGTGACGGCCGGATCACCTATCCCGGTGTCGGGCTCTCGATCGGGGTCACCCGGCTATTGGCTCCGCTGTTGTCCAAGGGGATGCTGCGGGCTTCCCGGCCGGTTCCGACAGCCGTGCTGGTCGCTGTGGACACAGAGCAGACCCGCCCTACGGCGATCGAGGTTGCTGAGCAGTTGCGCGCCCGGGGGATCTCCACAGAAGTGGCGCCCCGGGCGGACCGGTACGGCCGTCAGATCCGCTACGCCGATCGCCGTGGTATCCCGTATGTGTGGTTCGGCGGAACCGTGGCCGGGGAGGTCAAAGACATCCGGACCGGCGAGCAGGTCGCCGCAGACCCATCATTCTGGATGCCGAGCGCGGCAGACCTGAAACCGTCGGTCGTTAGTCTTACGCCATCAAGCTAAGACCGCGGACCGCCCGGTCGATCCTATTCCAAGCGCGGTGACTCAGCTTGCGCGACCTCGATGGTGTTTTCGGCGAAGCGTTGAGGTCGTTGTATGCGATGTGCAGCTCTCTGCTGAGATCGGTAACGGTGCGCCTCATCTCGTACAACTCTTCTGGCGAGAAGCCCATGAGGGTACGGACCGGCGGCGGATACTCTGTCGCCGCGAGGCGATCGTCGAAGGCGGTGGTGTGCTGACCTTCGTCATAGATATGGGTCAGCCGGTGCTCCTCGAGGAACGCCGCGAAGGCGTCCCAGCGGTCGGGATGGGCCTTGTTCAAGGCATTCCAGTCGCTCTCGGCGTACAGGCTGATGGCGTCGGCCTCGTCCTCGATGCTGGTGATGGTGCGGTGCGGAATCTCGTGGTATTCCGCCAGCTCGAGAGTGCGCGAGTCGTGGGCGAGCAGCAGAGCCGGGGTTCCGGACAGCAGCGCCGCGATGTTGCCGTGAATGCGGGTGCCGAATGAGAACTGGTACTGCGAAAGGTGTTCGAACCAGGTCTTCGGATCCAGGAAGAACCGGACGTGATCTGATCGGATCAGCGGATGGTCGAGTGTGATCGGCGCTCCGGAGGCAGCCATGGCAGTCATCTTCTTGCCCTTGGGGTAGCTGCCGTACAGCATCAGCTCGAGGGTTTGAATGTTCTGGGCCATGTAGACCAGGCGCGGGAAGTGCTCCGCGGCGTACAGGGAAATCGGGCCCATCTGGGGCACGTACGGCGACACATTCAAAGCGATCTGGGAGTCAAAGGTGAGCGACTCGACCTTCTTCTCCACATGGAGGTCAGGCCCGTACATGAACATCGACGGACAACCGATCACCTTGACGTGCTCATCGCCGAAGCCAAGCGACTTCAGATAGTCGCGGGTCTGCTCACCACGCACCCCGATGGAGGGTGAGCGATTCAATACGGCACGGACGAATCGCGTGGTCGCCGGCCCGACTCGATCGGCACTCTTGGAGACGCCATCCAGTGAAGCCTGTGAACCGACGCCCACCACGGTGACTGGGACGGTCAGTTGCTCGATCAGGTTGCTGAGCGCGTCCAGCGTGTCAAGGTAGCTGGCCCGGAACGCGTTGGCGAGGGGAATCACGACATGGTCGAACCGCGAGTTGATGACGCGGGGGTGGCTCCTGGCCAGCCCTGACGTCTCCAGGTCGGTGTCGGAGGTCGACAGCAATCGGTAGACCGCCTGGCTGAAGACCAGATTGCCGGTGTTGTTGCCGATAAGGTTCTGCCGGTACGTGGTATCAGCGTCCGCCACCGTGAACGGATTCTTGTGCGCACGGATCAGAATTTGAGGCATAGAGGGGGCATCCTCGCGTCTGGGTGGAGCCTGCGTTGGGGAGTCTAGGACACCGTCCGGCCCGCCGGGCCGAAAACGACAAAGTGGCCCGGCGTGTCGCCAGTTCGAGCTCGAGCGGCGCTGATATAGCGCCTTTCGCGCACGTCGCAGTAGCAGGGCTCGCAGGTTGTCGGGAAGTCCGGTTAGTGTCCCTGCATCGTGACACAGATAACTCGACGGGATGTGCTGCGCCGCCGATTGGCGATCCAGAGGTTGCAGGGTGAAGGTCTGTCGAGCGCAGCAGATGTCGTGCGGTTGCTGGGCTGCGTGCAGTCGCAGGAATACGCCCACGCTCTGTGGTCGCTTGGCATGCGGACGTCGGGGCTCAAGGTTACGGATGCGCAGGCGGAGTTTGACCGCGGAGACTTCCTGCGGACGCACATCCTGCGCCCAACCTGGCACCTCGTAGCCGCCGAGGACATCCGTTGGATCCTGGAGGTCACGGCGCCCCGAGTCCAGAAGCTGAACCAGACCATCTACCGGCGGGAGCGGCTCGATCCGGCCATTCTGGACCGCGGCCTTGAACTGATCATCGAGGAACTGGAGGGGGGACGGTATCGGACCCGGGCCGAGCTGGGCCGAGTTTTGGTCGACCAGGGCATCGTTGCTCAGCGCCTTGGGTTGGCCTACATCGTCATGAATGCCGAACTCGAAGGCGCCATCTGCAGTGGGCCGATGCGCGGTGCTCAACACACCTATGCACTTGTGGACGAGCGGGCTCCGCGCTCGGCAGACGCAGCAGGAGACGCCGCCGAGCTGGCGCGCCGATTCTTCCTGGGTCACGGCCCGGCAAGCATCCAGGACCTGGCCCGCTGGTCCTCTCTCACCGTCAGCCAGTGCCGGGAGGCGCTGGAGACGATTAGAGACAGCCTGGACTGCGTCACTGTCGAGGGAGTCGAGCTGTGGTTCGACCCGGATGCACTGCAGGTCGGCCAGTCGCGGGATGCTCTGCTACTACCCCTGTACGACGAACTGATATTGAGCTATCCGTTGATCAACTTTCCGCAAGCGAACGGCCATCCGCATGCACCGGGCGAGGATCTGTTCGTTGGCTCTGTGATCATCGCTGAGACGAATGTCGGTACCCGGCGGCGTACGCTGCAAGGTCGGAAGATGATCATGGAGATTGCCCTGGCTCCAGGTGTCGTGGCGCGGTCACGCGCACTGGTCGAGGCAGCAGCGAGCAAGCTGGCGACCTTTGCTGGAACGGAGTTGGAGCTGACGATCATCGGCTGATGAACTGACGCCTGTCGACGCTCGCAGGGTACCGAGCAGATAGGGTGGGCGTCCACTTCAGCGAGGAGGAGATCGTGACTGTGCGGTCGTCCGGCCATACCGTTCTGGCCTCGGCGGACAGCGAAGTCTATGCCTCGCTTCGCAAGCGTCCCAGCTCGCGCGCGGAGCGATACGCGATGGGCCGGGCCCTGCGGCGCGAGGTCCCGCGAAAGAGCCTCGCTGTGTGGCGGGCATCGGCCGATCGTCCCGACCCGGTCCAGTTGATCATGGAATCGCACGAGGGCCGCCTGGACTGGCTGATACCGGTCCGGGTGGCCCGGATGGTGATTTCGCCGTACGGCTTCTTGCGCGGCACGGCGATCGTGATGGCCGAAGACGTGGCGCGGCTTCCGGCGACCGGTATCAATCCCGTTGTCTGTGGAGACTCGCATTTGGGCAACTTCGGCTTCTACGCTTCACCCGAGGGTGAACTGGTTATCGACCTGAACGACTTCGACGAGGCGCATCCGGGCAGCTGGGAATGGGACCTGCGCAGGCTGGTCGCCAGCATCTGGGTGGCCGGCCGGGACAACGGGTCGTCGGAGGACGAGTGCCGCTCCTCTGTGCTGGCGTGTGTCGCGGCGTACCGCAGTGAGGTCCGATTGCTGGCTGACCAGCCACTGCTGATGCGCAGCTACAACCGTCTTGACGTCGGCCGGCTACGCGAGACGGCCACGGAGAAGTCGCTTCGCGAAGAGATCGAGCGGTCCGCCAAGCGTGCCCGCTCGCGCACCAGCGATCGCGCTCTTCCGCGGTTTACCGCGGAGCGCGACGGCAAACGGCAGATCGTCGAGGACCCGCCGTTGATCACTCGGCTCGGCGATCAGGAGTATGAAGCGGTCGCTGAGGCGCTGGACGACTATCTTCACACCTTGGCGCCGCACTGGAAGCGTGCCCTCGGTGGCTACACCCTCATTGATGTAGCGCACAAAGTCGTAGGCGTCGGCAGCGTAGGCCTGCGAGCGTACGTGGCGCTGCTGGAAGGAAGCAGTCCTGATGACGTGGTCTTCCTACAGCTCAAGCAGGCTCGCCGCTCGGTGCTGGCGAAGTTTGTGCACGGCGATTCAGCGTGGCACGCCCATCAGGGTCAGCGCGTCGTGGAATATCAGCAGGCGCTGCAGACAGTCAGCGACCCGCTGCTCGGCTGGACCACGATCGACGGCTTGCAGTACTACGTGCGGCAGTTTCGCAATATGAAGGGCACCATCCCATTGGACGCGATCGATGCGGCGGCGCTTACCGACTACGCAGGCATCGTCGGTCATCTGCTGGCCAAGGGTCACGCTCGAACGAGCGGAGCTTCCATGATTGCCGGTTACGCGGGGGTCAACGACAAGTTGGATCAGGCGTTCGCGAAGTTCGCCCGGGCCTACGCCGATCAGACTGAAGCTGACCATGCGGAACTGGTGAAGGCGGTGCGTCGCGGAGCGCTTCCCATAGCTGACGGTGCCCTGGAGCGAACCGGCTCGTCCTTTCGCCCGTGACGGGCGGCGTCCCACGGCCGACACTACGAGCGGCGGCCGGGTCGCCAAAGCACGCCGAGGCCGATCACGGCGAGCGCACCAACGAAAAGCGCTCCGATTCCTGCGATGGCGAAACCGCGTGTCAGGATCCGATCGGTGTTGGTGGATCTTTCCTCACGATCAGATGCTCCATCCAGCGGTGATCTGGGATTGCGGAGCAAGGGGGGTGCGATGCCGGTCGGCAGGTTGCCGCTGCACAACGTGGTGATGAGCCGGCTTACCGCCCGGTCACCCTCGCCCGCGATGCCGTCGATGGCGAAGATGACCCAGGTGCTCCCGATCTCTGGGTTGAGACCACATGCATCCGATTCACGCGAGGAGGCCACGACCTGTTCGCGGTAGACGGTGCCCTTGTAGACCCGGTCAACGGTGAAGCGGATGTCGATCCGGGCCTCACCGGCACGGCCAACCTCCTCTTTGCTACTGACGGTGCCTCGGAAGACTGCATCGGCCTCCCGCAGAGCTCGATTTGTTGAAATGCCGGCACAGCTACACGCGAACGCCTCTGTGGTATCGACGAGTGCGGCGCAGGTCCCCAGCAGCAGTGAGACCACAAGGGCCAACAGGCGCGCCTTGAGCGTCCTCACCTGGCAAGTCTGGGTTGCGTTGAGGCCGAATACAAGATCGCTTGGGCGCAGGTCACTCGATGGGTGCCTACTGGTATGCAGCAGCCTGGATCCGGTAGAGCTCGGCGTACAGGCCATCGCGATGCATCAGCTCGTCGTGGCTGCCCACTTCGGCCAGCCGCGAGCCGTCCAGGACAACGATGAGGTCGGCCATCCGTACGGTGCTGAATCGGTGGGAGACCAAGATCGTGATGCCGCCGACGTCGCTGCTCGCCAACTCGTCGGCACGCGCCGCAGCTGCGTAGCGTTCGAACAACTCATGTTCGGTCTCGGCGTCCAGCGCCGCTGTCGGTTCGTCGAGCACCATGAGGAGCGGTCGAGCGCGCATATAGCCGCGGGATAGCGCCAGCTTCTGCCATTGGCCGAAGCTCAGCTCCTCACCGCCCGGCCATGTCGGGCCCAGCTGGCTGTGTAGGCCCTCTGGCAACCGCTCGATCACGTCACCGGCACCAGCCCTCCGCACCGCATCAGTCACCGCCGGCTCATCGTCGAGCTTGGGCAGATCTCCGAGGCCGACGCTGTGCTGTGCTCTGAATTCGAACCGGTAGAAGTCCTGGAACGCGCCGGTCAGCCGGCTGCGCCATTCTGCCGATGACATCCGGCGCAACGGTTGGCCGTCGATCAAGATGTCGCCCGAAGTTGGTTCGTACATCTTGGCGAGCAGCTTCACCAGTGTCGACTTCCCCGCGCCGTTTTCCCCGACGACAGCGACCACAGCTCCGGGTGGCAGATGCAGCGTGATGTCCTGCAACGCGAGACGGTCAGCACCGGGGTACGCAAACGACACATGCTCGAAGCGGATGCCGTCGACCAGTCGGTCCGGCACCTCGTTATTGGTGTCGGCGCTCAACGCGGCCGTGTAGTTTTCCAGCCACACGAGCCGCCTCGATCCATCGAGCCAGATGCCGCGCAGGAAGCCGATCTCGCCGATCGTGCCACCGACGTAGCCCGACAGCCGCGCGCCAGCGGCCAAGATGAGCAACACCGATCCGACCGAGGCGTCGAGCCCGACGACAACGAACACAACAGCGCCGACATAGCCCAATCCGAAGATTGCCCACGCCAAGGAATGCGAGATGGCCGTGCCCCAGCGAGCCCGCGCCACGGGCGCGAACCAGCGTTGCCACTCCGTACGACGCTGGTCAGCCAGATCGTCGCCGATGCCGGTGACTCGTACCTCTTTGGCGGCGGCAGCACTCGTCGCTGTGGCGAACAGGTGCTCGGCCAGCCGGTTGTGCTGAGCGAACCGTTCCTCCACCTGCCGCTCGACAGCCGGCCGCCACGCCGAGCTCATCACGGTCGGCACCGCGAAGAGCACCAGCAGCACGAGCAGGGGGTCGATGCTGGTGAGCAACGCGATCGTGATGATCACGCGTACGGTCCAGCCGATCGTGTTCAGCACCGACACGTACATGTGGTCCAGCACGAAGACCTGGTTGCGGAGCACGGCCAATCGGTCGAGATAGTCCTGTCGCTCGTGGAGTTCCAGCCCCGACACCGACGCCTGGAGAGTGGCCACGTGTGTCTCGAGCGCGATCGTGACACGGTCGCGGAACCGACGGGTCAGGCGCGTAGCGAGAACACGAAGCAGCCAGGTCAAAGTCGCGGATGCCGCCATGGCCGCGAGTGTGGCGAACAGTACGACCGAATTGTTTTCGAGGAGCGCATCTGCCATCAGCTTCAGCCAGAGCGCGAATAGTGCGTCAGGCACGGCCTGCAGCAAGGTGAGCATGACTACCAAAACGACCAGCCTCGGCTCGTGCGTGTAGCCGAGCTTGCAGAGCCGCCACATTGATGACAACGCCGGAGGCAGCTCGTCGCGTCTGAACCGCCCTGATCGGGTCGAAGTCTGGTTGGCCGTCGCCTCAGAGGACATCGAACGCGACGCCCTCCTCATCCATGGTGGCCTCGAACCTCTTGGCTTGGAGTTGAAACATCGTCTTGTAGCGGCCGCCCAGCGCCATCAGTTCGTCATGGCTACCGAGTTCGACCACCCGGCCGTGCTCGAGGACGCAGATCCGGTCCGCGTGCCGCACCGTAGAGAACCGGTGCGAGATCAAGATCGTGGTGACCTGTCGGGTCGCCTGCAGCACCCGGTCGAACACCTCTGCCTCGCCCCGGACATCCAGCTGCGCCGTGGGCTCGTCGAGCAGCACCAGTCCCGCGCCGCGTCGTACAGCACACAACGCGCGAGCGAGCGCAATCCGCTGCCATTGACCACCTGATAGGTCGATGCCGTCGCGGTATCCCTTGGCCAGTGGTGTGTCGAGCTCGGCAAGGTTCTCGGCGCCTGCGTCGACGAGCGCGGCCCGAATGTCGTCGTCGCTGGCCTCCCGGGCGGGGTCGACGTTGTCGCGGAGCGTCAGCTCGAAGCGCACAAAGTCTTGGAAGACCGCGGCGAGGCGGCGCCGCCAGCCGACAAGCTCCAAGCTGCGCAGGTCGACTCCGTCGACGGTCATCGCCCCGTCGGTCGGGTCATAGAGACGGCAGAGCAATTTGGCGAGGGTGGTCTTGCCGGCGCCGTTCTGGCCGACGATCGCCAGTGACGTGCCGGCTGGCACGGTGAGGTCGAGGCCGGAAAGGACGGCGCGTTTACTACCGGGGTAGGAGAACGACACGTCGTGGAAGGCGATCTCCCGGCTCGGCCTGGCGTTGGCTGGCTCGTGCCCGACAGTGAGGTACCCGAGCGGTGCCATCGCCGGTCCGAGCCGAGCGACCGCCGCGACCGGAGCCGCGGCCCCATCCAACGCCCAGTTGAGACCCCCGAACGCGATGAGACTGACGCCGAGCGCTACCTGGGCGTACACGACCATGCGATCGAGCGGGACGTTTCCCGAGACGGCACCGAAGCCCAGGGCACCGAACACTGCCGCGTTCGCAGCGATAACGATGATCATGCACCAGATGACGGACTTCTCACGCAGTCGCGTTGCGCGGTACTGCAGCTCGAACAGCCGTTTGCGGCGTGCGATGAAGCGCTCGACGGCCCAGCCGCCGAGACCAAAGAGTCGCAGCTCCTTTGCCGGCTGCGGATCGACGGCCAGCCGGTACGCATAGTCGGCATGACGCTGTGCCGATCGCACCTCGGGTGTGTTCCGGTCTCTCCAGACGCCGCTCTCGCGCAGCAACCAGTGAGTCGATCCCCATGCCGCGACGAGCACCAACGGTGCCCACCAGGCGAACCCGATGAGGACGACGGCCGAGGCGACACCGCTCACGGCGCTCACCAGGCTCGTGGCGATGAAGTCGACATTGAGGTACATCGGGGGACCCGTCATGCCGCGGTCGAACTCGCGGGCGGTGGTGAGATCGTCAGCGAGGTCCGGATCTTCCAGATGTCCGATGCCGGGTGGCTCCACGCAGGCGCGAATCAGCGTCTCGTTGAGCCAAACGGACACCTTGTTGCCGAGGTTCATGCTCACGGCGGTCTGGATCGGATTCAAGATCAGCATCAGTACGAATACCAGCCCCGTCACGGCAAGCGGACCGGCCACCAGCAGAGCCTGCTGGACCGCGTTGACCGTGGCACCAATGGCGACCGCGAAGACCGCTGGCAGCGCACCATTGAGGATCACCAGCACCCACCAAATCGTGGCCAGCACCGGATCGGCTTTGGGCAGTACGGCAAAGAACTGCCACTCCTGCCTCGCCCGCAGCCGCTTGAGCACGATACGACTTTGCCACTCGCCTGCGACATTCCCTGTTCGGGCACCAGCCTGTCGGGGCCAAGCGGTGAAAAGCGGTGCGGGAGGATCGCGGCTGGCCCGTAGGATCGGATGTCGCTCCACTCACGGACACAGCTCGCGCTAGGGCTGGAGGTTGCTCCGCTCCCGTGCATATTTTTTGGAAAGGAAGCAGCTGGTGATGCGCACGCACGGCGCCGGCACTCTTCGTGCCGAGCATGCCGGAACCACGCTGACTCTGACCGGCTGGGTAGCTCGCCGCCGTGATCACGGTGGGGTCGCCTTTCTTGATCTTCGCGATGCATCTGGTGTCGTTCAGGTCGTGGTGCGTGATGAGATGCTGGTCGCGTCAGGCGCCCACGACCTACGCAGCGAGTACTGCATCTTGGTCACCGGCGAGGTGGCGCTGCGACCCGGGGGCAACGCCAACACTGAGCTGCCAACGGGTGAGATCGAGGTCGTGGCCGCCGAGCTGGAAGTGCTGAGCGCCTCCGCGCCGCTGCCCTTTCAGATTGATCAGCGCGTGAACGTGGGCGAGGAGACGAGACTCAAATACCGCTACCTTGACCTGCGCCGTCCAGGGCCGGCCGCGGCGATCCGGCTGCGGAGTGAGGTCAATCGCGTCGCCCGTACGCTGCTCTCCGAGCGCGGCTTCGTCGAGATCGAGACACCGACCTTGACTCGTTCCACGCCCGAGGGCGCGCGCGATTTTCTGGTTCCGGCGCGACTCAAGCCAGGCTGCTGGTACGCGCTGCCGCAAAGCCCGCAACTCTTCAAGCAGCTGCTCATGGTGGCCGGTATGGAGCGCTATTACCAGATCGCCCGCTGCTACCGCGACGAGGACTTCCGGGCGGATCGGCAACCCGAATTCACCCAGCTCGATGTCGAGATGAGCTTCGTGAGCCAGGACGACGTGATTGAGCTGACCGAGGCGCTGATCACCGTCATCTGGCGGCTCATCGATGTGGAGGTCGCCACCCCCCTGCTACGGCTGACCTACGCCGATGCGATGAACCGTTTCGGCACCGATAAGCCGGACCTGCGGTTCGGACAAGAACTCGTCGAGTTGACCGACTACTTCGCTGAGACGCCGTTTCGAGTGTTCCAGGCGGATTACGTCGGTGCGGTAATGATGCCAGGTGGAGCGAGCCAGCCGCGTAAGCAGCTGGACGCGTGGCAGGAGTTTGCCCGGCAGCGTGGTCATCGCGGCCTGGCGTACGTGTTGGTCGGCGAGGACGGGGAGCTTGGGGGGCCGGTGGCCAAGAACCTCTCCGAGTCTGAGCGTCGTGGGCTGGCAGCGAAGGTTGGGGCCGCGCCGGGGGACTGCATATTCTTTGCAGCCGGTCTGCGGGGCCCAGCGCAGGCGCTACTCGGAGCCACTCGGCTGGAGATTGGACGGCGGGTGGGGCTCATCGACGACAACGCCTGGGCGTTCTGCTGGGTGGTCGACGCACCCTTATTTGAGCCAGCCAACGTCGCGATGGCAGCGGGCGAGATCACGGTCGGAGCGGGCGCCTGGACTGCCGTGCACCATGCGTTCACGGCGCCGCAGGATCTGGAAACCTTCGACACCGATCCCGGCGCCGCGCTCGCCCACGCATACGACATCGTCTGCAATGGCAACGAGATCGGCGGCGGCTCCATCCGTATCCATCGGCGAGACATCCAAGAGCGGGTGTTCGCCGTGATGGGGTTGTCGAAGGAGGAGGCGCACGAGAAGTTCGGCTTCCTCCTCGATGCCTTCAACTACGGCCCGCCACCGCACGGGGGAATCGCTTTCGGGTGGGACCGGATCTGCGCGCTGCTATCCGGAACCGACTCGATCCGCGACGTGATCGCCTTCCCGAAGACCGGGGGCGGTGTGGACCCACTCACCGACGCTCCAGCGCCGATCACCGCCGAGCAGCGCAAGGAGGCCGGAATCGACGTCCAGCCGGAGATCTGATGCCCGAGTCCCGTTGCACATTCTTGATCGCCAAACTTTCAGGCTGATGAGAAAATTGGGGCCCAGGGCCTTATCCCAACTGGGAGGTAGCCATGGCCGCTAGGTTGCTCACCACGCAGGACGTCAACTGGGACCTGGAACGCGCGGCCTTCAACATTTTGGTCGACCAGCAGCCGGCTGGCATTGCGACGCCGCAGAGCGCCGCCGAGGTGAGCGATGTTGTCCGCTCCGCGGCTGCTGACGGCAAGCGGGTCGCTGCCCAGAGCACTGGACACAATGCGGAGCCGCTTGGCTCGCTCGCCAACACCGTTTTGTTGCGCACGGCCCGCCTCGGCGGCGTAGAGATCGATGGCGATGCCGGCAAGGCCCGGGTTGGTGCCGGTGCCCTCTGGGGTGATGTGATACCTCGGGCGTCCGAGTTCGGCCTCGCTGCCCTACACGGCTCGGCTCCAAATGTCGGCATTGCCGGCTACACACTTGGCGGTGGTCTTAGTTTCTACGTTCGCAAACACGGCCTCGCCTGTAACCGGGTGACTGCGATGGAGCTGGTGACCACCGGTGGCGAGCAGGTTCGCGTCGATGCGAAGAATGAGCCTGATCTGTTTTGGGCGGTGCGCGGAGGCGGAGGAAGCTTCGGTGTCGTTACCGCGCTCGAGTTCGATCTGCTCCGGTTGCCCGAGATCTTTGCGGGCGCTCTCTTTTACCCCGTCGAGCAGGCGGGCGACGTGCTGCACGGCTGGCATGAGTGGACCACCGATGTGCCGGAGGAGATGACATCGGTCTGGCGGGTGCTGAACTTTCCGCCGATTCCCGAGCTTCCTGACCCCCTCCGCGGCAAGTCTTTCACCGTCCTCGAGGTCATCTACTGTGGCGACCCGGCAGACGGCCCGGAGCTGGTGGCACCACTGCGGGAACTGGGTAACGTCGGCATGGACACAGTCCAGGCCCAACCGCCGGCTGGTATCGCCGAGCTGCACATGGACCCGCCTGCGCCGGTGCCCTATACCACCGAGTCGCTGCTGACCCACGAACTACCGGCGTCGGCAATCGACTCGCTGGTCGAGGCGATCGGCCCAGGCTCGGGCTCACGACTCGTCTCGGTCGAGCTGCGCCATGGCGGCGGCGCTCTGTCGCGGTCACCACAAGACGCCGGAGCGCTCGCCACTCTGCCCGGCTCCTTCATCGCCGTCGGGGTCGGCTTCGTTCCGGAGCCGGAGGCCATGGCGCCAAACCGCGCGTGGCTCGGCGCCTTTAAGGCTGCCCTCGAGCCCTACGACGCTGGCCGATACTTCAACTTCGTTGAGGAGAGCTTCGACATAACCAAAATATTCGCGCCGGAGGTCCTTGAGCGCCTTCGCGAGGTTAAGCAGCGCTACGACCCCGAAAACCTCTTCCACTCCAACCACCCCGTCACGGGCTAGAAGCGTCTGCGAGCACCCGCCGCACCAGCCTCGCCCAATGTGGAAACCGGTCAAGAACAACATGCAAATCTGCGATTTGGAAGTTGTTGCTGACCGGTTTCCAGACGGTAGGGCGGCTGCAGGTCGGCTAGGTTGACGTGTCTGCGACGGCCTGCAACTCCCTCGTCATTGCCTCGACCAGCTCAGGGCGGCCGTGGAATTGAGCGGGAGTGTTCTGGAAAAGTGCGATCTTCCATTGGCCCTGCTGCTCTTCAGCGACGACTGTCTGGTGGGAGTTCGTCTCCGGGTTGATCGCAGTCCGGCCAGGCGGGACCAATCCAGCAATGGCTCTCAAGATCATGACCTGAGCTCCTAGCGGCCGAACGGAGTGCACCTTGACGGCATAGCGTCCGGTTTCGTGGTCGGCGAAGATGTTCGACATGTCGGCGCCGATCGTCTGCGTTCCGGAGCTCACGCTGCCGTCGAATCCAATGATCACGCCGTCTCCGGAGAAGGGCTTAGCCATCGCGGCACCGTCGTGATCGTTCCACGCCGCGATCAGCTTCTCGTACAAAGCCCGCACTTCGTTCTCACCCATGGTGCGCATCATGCTCCTTCGTGTTGGGACGGTGTCCGTAGGATCGCTGGCGATGAGCGAGGATCTTTTCGGTGGCACCGTCGGCGGTCAGACGGCCGCACCCAGTGGCAGCTTGGCCGACACCGACCGTGCCGGCCTGCCGCTCGCCGTACGGATGCGACCGCGAGCGTTGGACGAGATCGTCGGCCAAGATCACTTGATGGCGCCCGGATCCCCACTCCGCCGGCTTGCCGCAGGCGAGCCCATGTCGGTCTTCCTCTGGGGGCCACCGGGCGTCGGCAAGACCACGATCGCAGCCACAGTCTCGCGTCAGAGCGACTCGAGATTCGTGGAGCTCTCCGCGGTCACCGCCGGCGTCAAGGAGGTCCGGGCGGTGCTCGACCAGGCCCGTCGGGATCTGCATACGGCACGGCAGACCGTGCTGTTCATCGACGAGGTGCATCGGTTCTCCAAAACACAGCAGGACGTGCTGCTCCCAGCAGTGGAGAACCGCCTGGTTACGCTGATCGCCGCGACCACTGAGAACCCCAGCTTTTCGGTCATCTCGCCGCTGCTGTCACGATCGTTGTTGCTGACGCTCAAGCCGCTCAGCGATGAGGACATTTCGAATCTGCTGGATCGGGCGCTGGCTGAGGAACGCGGACTGGCCGGGGTCTATCAGCTCGAGCCGGACGCCCGCGCCATGATTGTGCGTCTCGCTGGATCCGATGCACGGCGCGCGCTGACCTTCCTGGAGGAGTCGGCCGCGGGCGCATCCGCCGTCGACCAAACCGTGATCACGACCGACATGGTCGAGCGTGCCGTGGACAAGGCAGCGGTCCGCTATGACCGTGCCGGCGACCAGCACTACGACGTGATCAGCGCATTCATCAAGTCGATCCGAGGCTCGGATGTGCAGGCTGCGCTGCACTATCTTGCCCGGATGATCGCAGCAGGGGAGGATCCGCGCTTCATCGCGCGGCGGCTGGTGATCTTGGCCTCGGAGGACATCGGCCTGGCCGACCCGACGGCCTTGCAGACAGCAGTCGCGGCCGCGCACGCCGTCGAGTTCATCGGGATGCCTGAGGGGCGGATCAACTTGGCCCAAGCTGTCATCGCGCTCGCACTAGCGCCCAAGTCGAATGCGGTGATCACCGCAGTTGACGCAGCGCTTGCCGACGTCAACGCCGGCAGGATCGGGCTGGTGCCGCGCCATCTGCGGGATGCTCACTACACGGGTGCCAAGCGGCTCGGACATGGGCAGGACTACGCCTACGCCCACGACGAGCCGCACGGTATCGCGGCTCAGCAGTACCTGCCGGACGAGCTGGCGGATGCCCGCTACTACATCCCCACCGAGCACGGCGCTGAGGCAGCCATGGTGACGCGCCTGGCACGCATCGAGGAGCTATTGGGTCGTTCCGGTGACTAGGGGTGCTCGCAATCCCGCGGCGCCGGAGGCAGCCGCAGGGTAAGGTCGCATAGTCACGCCCGTCGGCGCGCGCTTCGCACTGTCCACAACTAGAAGGAAATCCGATGTCCGTAGGGGAGATCGCAGGCCTGATCGCCGCCATCGCCTTCGTTGCCTTGGTGGCGCTGACGGCCGTGCCGTTGCTCAAGCTCGGGCGTGTGCTCGAGGAGGTTCGGCTTGCGGTGCGCGACATCGGCCATGAGTCCGTGCCGATTCTGACCGAACTGCAGGGCACGGTACGCGCCACCAATGACGAGCTCGTCAAACTGAGTGTGGTGACCGAGGACGTCGCCAAGGTCAGCCGCAACGCGACCGTGGTCAGCGAGAACGCCGCACAGATGACCAGTTTGTTCTCAGCAACTTTCGGCGGACCGTTGGTCAAGACGGCGGCGTTCAGTTATGGCATCCGAAAGGCGATTCGTGGCAACGGCTCGAGCCGCCGTAAGGCTAAGCGGAGCGTGTGATGTTCCGCCGCTTGTTCTGGTTCGCTATAGGCGCGGGCGTCGCGCTCTTCGTGATCATGAAAATCCGGGCGTATCTGAAAAAGACCCGCCCGGAGGCAATCGGTCATCGCGTTGCCGAATCCGCGGGCGGCATCGGTGAGTCGGCCCGCGAGTTCGTCGATCGGGTACGAGCCGGAATGGCCGAGCGCGAAACGGAGCTCCGCGAATCGCTCGGCCTGCCCGATGACCAACCTTCTCGCTAGCCCGTTCTTGATTCATCACCCGAGGAACACGTCATGAAAACCGCCGAGATTCGGCGCCGCTTCCTGGATTTCTTCGCATCGCGTGATCACGAAGTCGTGCCGTCAGCACCGCTGCTGTACAACGATCCAACCCTGTTGTTCGTCAACGCCGGCATGGTGCCTTTCAAGAAGTACTTCATCGGGGCCGAGGCGCCGCCCTTCGACCGTGCGGCGAGCGTGCAAAAGTGCGTCCGCACCCTCGACATCGACGAGGTCGGCAAGACGACCCGCCACGCCACGTTCTTCCAAATGAATGGAAACTTCTCCTTCGGCGACTACTTCAAGGCTGAGGCGATCCGCTACGCCTGGGAGCTTGTGACCGGTTCACAAGCTGGCGGCGGGTACGGGTTCGACCCCGGAAGGATCTGGGTCACCGTCCTCCACACGGACAACGAGGCCGCTGCCCTCTGGGAGAGCATCGCCGGACTGCCAGCTGAGCGGATCCAGCGGCGCGGGGTTCTTGACAACTACTGGCACATGGGCGTTCCGGGCCCCGGTGGTCCGTGCAGTGAGATCTACGTGGACCGAGGGTCCGAATATGGCCCCGACGGTGGGCCGGTGGTAGATGAGGATCGCTTCCTGGAAATCTGGAATCTGGTCTTCATGCAGGAAGAGCTGTCCAGCGTTCGGAGCAAGGACGACTTCGACATCGCCCGCGACCTGCCGCGGAAGAACATCGACACCGGGATGGGTCTGGAGCGCGTGGCCTACCTGCTACAGGGCGTGGACAACCTCTACGAGATCGATCAGGTCTATCCGGTGATCGACCACGCCGCTCAGCTCGCGGGCAAGCGCTACGGCGATCAGCATGATGACGACGTACGGCTCCGGGTGGTCGGCGACCATGTCCGATCGGGGCTGATGTTGATCACCGACGGCGTCACCCCAGGGAACGAGGCGCGGGGGTACGTGCTGCGCCGGCTGCTCCGTCGGGTGGTACGCGCCATGCGCTTGCTCGGAGTATCCGAGCCCGTGCTGCCGGAGCTGCTGCCGATCAGCCGCGATCTGATGGCTGAGTCTTATCCCGAAGTTGCCTCCGGCTGGCCACGCATCTCCCAGATCGCGTATGCGGAAGAGGACGCCTTCCGGCGGACCCTGGCGACCGGTACCCAGATCTTCGACCTAGCCGTTGCCGACGCCAAGCGCGACGATCAAACGGTGCTCAGCAGCGGGCGGGCGTTCCAGCTGCACGACACCTACGGTTTTCCGATCGAACTCACCTTGGAAATGGCCGCCGAGCAAGGGCTGAGCGTGGACGAGCCAGGCTTCAGACGGTTGATGCAGGAGCAGAAGGATCGGGCTAAGGCCGACGCCAAGTCCAAGAAGGCAGGCGCTCAGGCGGTGGAGATCTACCGCGAGCTGCGAGCTCTCGGAGCCACGCCGTTCACCGGGTACACCGAGCTCAGCACCGAGTCGAAGGTTCGCGGCATCGTCGTGGACGGCATGCTCGCCGAGGCTGCGGAGGAGGGCGAGCTCGTCGAGGTTGTGCTGGAACAGACGCCTTTTTACGCGGAATCGGGCGGCCAGGATTCCGACGCTGGCCGGATCATCGGCGACGGTGTCGAACTGGAGGTAGTTGATGTCCAGCGTCCGGTGAAGGGCCTGATCGTGCATCGCGTTCGGGTCAAGCAGGGCGAACTGCTCAGCGGCGCTGATGTGCTGGCAGCCGTTGATGGGGAGTGGCGGCTTGGAGCCTGCCAGGCGCACTCGGGCACTCACGTCATGCATGCCGCGCTGCGCCAGGTGCTGGGCCCGACTGCCCTGCAGAGCGGCTCGTACAACAAGCCTGGCTACCTCCGCCTGGACTTCGCGTGGCAGAGCGGCCTCAGCAAGCTGGTGCGCTCCGATGTCGAGGAGGCGGCAAACCAGGCGATCCGCAAGGATCTGAACGTCTCCGCGAGCCTCATGCCGCTGGCCAAGGCTCGCGAGATCGGAGCGCTGGCGCTCTTTGGCGAGACCTACGACGAGCAGGTTCGGGTCGTTGAGATGGGTGGTCCCTGGTCGCGGGAGCTGTGCGGCGGCACCCATGTCCAACACACCGCCCAGATCGGACTGGTGACGATCACCGGCGAGTCCAGTGTGGGATCGGGAGTTCGGCGCGTTGAGGCGTTCGTCGGCATCGAGGCGTTCCGCTACCTCGCGAAGGAGCGGTCGCTGGTGCTGGAACTCAGCGAAGCGCTCAAGGTGCAGCCCGAGCAACTCCCCGACCGGATCAGCAAGCTCGTTGCGCAACTCAAAGACGCCGAGAAGCGGATCGCGGATCTGCGGAGCAAGACGGTGTTGTCCGACATCGGCAGCATCGTTGCCAAGAGGCACGACATGTGGGGCGTCGGCTATATCGCCCACCGCGCTGACGGCGTGTCCGGCAATGATCTGCGGACCCTCGCCCTGGAGGTTCGCAACCGCGTACAGGACGCGGCCGCGGTGGTAGCCGTGGTCGGCGGAGCCGTCGACAAGCCAAGCGTTGTCATCGTGACCACCGAGGCCGCCCGTGACCGGGGTCTTGACGCTGGCGAACTGGTGCGCATCGCGGCTGAAACGCTTGGAGGTCGCGGTGGTGGCAAGGCCGACATCGGCCAGGGCGGCGGCACCGACAGCAGTCGAGCCGAGGACGCCCTCAAGTCGGTGGAGTACGCCATTGGGCACGCGCTGCAGTCGCCCTAATGGCCGCGCGTTGTCTTTGGTCCTGCGGCGAGGGGCTCGGTGGCGGGCCGCAGAAAACGCGGTCGTTGGGTCTGGCGGCACGCCCGGCATGGTGGAGCACAGGTTTCGAGCATCTTAGGTTTTCTGCGGCCCGCCACCGAACCCCTCGCCTTCGGCGGGTAGTCGCGCGGCCGGAGCCGGGCATCGCGCTTCGATGGCCCGGTTGCGGCTTCATGCCGTCAGCGAACGCGCGGCCGATGAGCCGCCGACTTCGATATCGGCCTTGCGGGTCCCGGCTGGTAACGAGCCGAGCGCGCGTGGACGCTGCCGTGCGGCGGGAAAACCGAAGATGCATGAAACCTTGGACTCTCTTAGTCCTGCGTGCTGCCGGGCCTAGCCAGATCGTTGTCCCGACATCCGGCAGCGTCCTCGCCCACGCCCAAGCCGAGCGATGACGCCAGGCTTCCGCCGCGGCGTGCGGCTCGCAATCGACTGGGGGGATGCGCGCATAGGGGTGGCGGCGTGTGATCGGCGGGGGACGTTGGCGTATCCGCTGACGACAGTCCGGGCAGGGTCGGCCGAGGTCGCCGACTTGGTCGCGGTCGTGGCCGAGTACGAGCCGATCGAGGTACTGGTGGGCTTGCCGCGGAGCTTGAGCGGCGGTGAGGGTCCGGCGGCGGCGAAGGCCCGGGAGCGGGCCGAGCGGTTGGCGGGGGCGATCGACGTGCCGGTCCGGCTGGTGGACGAGCGGCTCACGACCGTGATGGCGTCGCAGCGGCTCCACGAGCGTGGCAAGAGGGTCAGGGAGCAGCGGGGGTTGATCGATGCGGCGGCGGCGGTCGCCATCCTCGAGCAGGCTTTGGCATACGAGCAATCCCAGGAAAAGCCACCGGGAGAGTTAGTATCGGCTCCTGGCGGCCCGGTCACCGACGGGCCGGACCTGCCTGGCGGCTCAGGGCAGGAGAGGCCTCTGCAGACCTGAGGGAGATCAGCCAGCGTGTCATCAATGCTCGACCCGGAGGTCCCGCCGAGTCAGGCGAAAGAGATCGCGCGCACGGCCAAAGGTTGCCTCGCAGTGTTTGTCGCCGCCGCGGTGCTCCTCCTGGGCGGTTACTTCGTCTGGGACAAGGCGAGCACCTTCTTGTCCACCTTTGGTGAGATTCCTGACTATCCGGGCCCGGGCAACGCCAAGATCACTGTCGATGTTCCCGAAGGCGCGTCGCTGGATGTGATCGGCGGGATTCTGGTCGAGAAGGATGTGATCAAGTCGAGGAAGGCCTGGGACAGAGCGGTGCGCACGGAGGAGCGGGCGACCAGCGTTCAGGCCGGCAGGTACCTCATGAAGCTCCAAATGCCGGCCATTGACGCACTCCGGCTCTTGATCAATCCGGGTAGCTCAAAGATCCGTCTGCAGTTCACCATTCCGGAGGGACTCCGGCTCACATCGCAGGTGGATGCCTTGGTGAAGGGCACCAAGATCAAGAAGTTGGCGTACCAGAAAGCCTTGGACAAGCCAAAGGCGCTTAAATTGCCCAAGTACGCCAAGAATCGACCGGAAGGTTTCCTCTTTCCCGACACCTACGAGCTGACCGCCGACTCGACGGCGACGTCGACCCTGAAACAAATGGTCGATCAATACAAGTCGGTGACACGCGAGATCGAGCTTGAGGCGGCCGCGAAAAAGCTCAAGCGGTCACCTTATGAGGTGCTCATCGTGGCCAGCATCATTGAACGCGAGGTTAATCGGGAGGAGTACCGGCCGAGGGTGGCCCGGGTTCTCTACAACCGGCTCGACAAGGACATGAAGCTCCGCCTCGACTCGACAGTGGTCTATGCCGAGAAGCTCGATACCAACACGACCACGAAGGAGGACCGCAAGAGCAAGTCGAAGTACAACACCTACCGCTACAAAGGATTGCCCCCTGGGCCGATCTCCGCCCCCGGCAAGGCCGCACTCAAGGCGGCGGCAAATCCAGAGAAGGGCAAGTGGCTCTATTTCGTCACGGTGAACTTCGACACCGGCGAGACGAAGTTCGCGGATAACCAGGCGGACTTCGAGAAGATCCGTCAGGAGTTCCAGTCTTGGTGCCAATCCCACTCCGGTCGCTGTGACAGCTGACCTCAGCTCGCTGGGTGAAGTTCGTCATTGTGCGGTTCTCGGCTCGCCCATTGAGCATTCGCTTTCGCCCGCTCTGCATCGCGCCGCCTATACCCATCTCGGCCTGAACTGGAGCTACGACCGGGTTGAGATTGATGAGCTGCGGCTCGGCCCCTTCGTCTCGGGGCTCGACCCTTCATGGCGCGGCCTCAGCTTGACCATGCCGCTCAAGGTTGCTGTCCTCGAGCTTGGGGACGCGGATCGGCTCGCCCGGCTGGCCGGCGCGGGCAACACGTTGATCTTGGAAGCTGGCACCCGGAGGGTTTACAACACCGACGTGGGCGGCTTGACCTGGGCAGTGCGCCAAGTCAGTGCGACGCCGCTGACACGGGTCACCATCCTGGGCGCGGGGGCGACGGGGCGGGCAGCGCTCATTGCCGCGACCCAGCTCGGCGCGCGGCAGGTCACAGTTGTGGCGCGTACGCCGGCCCGGGCCGAACCGCTCGTGGCGTTAAGCCTCGAGCTTGGCGTAGAGCTGGAGATCAGACCATGGTGGACACGCCTACCAGAAACCAACCTTGCTGTTTCGACCGTCGTCTCAGGGGCCGCCGACACGATTGCACCTTCGGTGGCCGACAGCGCCCCACTGATCGTCGATGCGATCTACCATCCATGGCCAACTGTGCTGGCAACGACCGCTCAACGAGCCGGCTGCACCGTGGTAAGCGGCCGTGACCTGCTCATTGGCCAGGCGCTGCTGCAAATCGAGCTGATGACCGGCCGTTCCGTCGCCGCCGAGGTCCTTTACGCTGCCCTGCCCGCCGAGTTGTCAGCGTGAGTAGCCGCCCGGAACCAAGGGGCGCTGAGAACGCGGATGTGGAGTCAGGGTTGGCTGGCCAATGGCGCATGCCAGACTTCTGATCATGCTCAGATGGCTCACAGCCGGCGAGTCGCACGGTCCGGCGTTGGTGGCAATCCTCGAAGGACTGCCAGCTCATGTGCTCATCACCAGCGGCGACATCGCCGATGCCCTTGCCCGTCGGCGGCTGGGGTTCGGGCGTGGCGCTCGAATGAAGTTTGAGGCGGACGCGGTCACGATTCTGGGCGGAATCCGCCATGGCGAGTCGCAAGGCGGCCCGATCGCGATTCAGGTGGCCAACAGTGAGTGGCCGAGGTGGCAGTCGGTGATGGCGGCCGACCCTGTCCCGCCGTCGGAGCTCGAGGGGCAGGCGCGCAACGCGGCCCTGACCCGACCCCGTCCGGGCCACGCTGATCTGGTGGGAATGCAGAAGTACGACTTCGAGGAGTCGCGGCCGGTTCTGGAGCGTGCCAGTGCCCGGGAGACGGCGGCCCGGGTGGCGCTGGGACGGGTGGCATCCGCGTTCTTGCAGCAGGCGCTCGGCGTCAGCCTGTTGAGCCATGTCGTTGAGCTCGGCACGGCAAGGGCGCCAGCCGGAGTCATCCCGACGGCAGCGGACCTTGCCGCCATCGACGACGACCCGGTTCGCTGCTTCGACCGGAGGGCGAGCGCCACAATGGTCGCTGAGGTGGAGCAGGCCCAGCGGGACGGCGACACGCTCGGCGGTGTTGTCGAGGTCGTTGTGTGGGGTCTGCCACCTGGGCTGGGGTCCCACGTTCACTGGGATCGCCGGCTCGACGCGCAGCTCGCGGGGGCGTTGATGGGCATTCAGGCGATCAAAGGTGTGGAGGTGGGCGACGGATTCGAGCTGGCTCGCAGCCGAGGCAGCGCGGCCCACGACGAGATCGTCCCAGGTGACCAGGGCATTGCTCGGGCATCGCACCGGTCTGGCGGAACCGAAGGCGGCATGAGCACCGGCGAAGTGCTGCGGGTCCGCGCGGCGATGAAGCCAATTTCGACGGTGCCGCGCGCCCTCCGTACCGTCGATGTCGCCACAGGCGGTGCTGCGGTCGCGCACCACCAGCGTTCAGACGTTTGCGCCGTCCCGGCCGCGGGTGTTGTTGCCGAGGCGATGGTTGCCTTGGTGCTCGCCAACTCAGCACTGGAGAAATTCGGTGGTGACTCTGTGGGCGAAACCAGGCGCAATTATGTGAGCTATCTCAAGCAGGTGGCCGATCGCGGACTTCAGGTCCGGCCCCAGCCATGAGCACGCAGCCCACACCGCAGCTGCGGCCGGAGCCCCACAGTGTGCGCCCTGAGCTTGTCGAAGGGCCCATTGTCTTGATCGGTGTCCCGGGCTCCGGCAAGAGCACTGTCGGTGCCTTGCTCGCCGAACGTCTGGGCCTCACCTTCCGTGACGCCGACGCCGTGATCGTCGAGCGGGCCGGAAAGTCGATTGCCGAGATCTTCACTGATGACGGAGAGGCGGTATTCCGGGCCATGGAGGAACAGATAACCGCAGAACTCGTGGCACAGCCCGGCGTCTTGTCCCTCGGCGGCGGCGCGGTGTTGTCGGCTGCCACCCGGGCAGCACTGCGTGAGCATCGAGTGATCTGGCTCAGAGTCGGTCTGACGCAGTCCGTGAAGCGGGTAGGTCTGGACACCGCTCGCCCGTTGCTGCTCGGCAACGTCCGCGGTCGGCTGCTCAAGCTGCTCAACGAGCGCGCCGCACTCTATTCCGAGGTAGCAACCGAGGTGGTCGACACCGACAACACCACCCCGGCAGAGGTCGTTGAAATGATTATGAACGCGCATGTTGCCCATCGCTGAGCCGGCCCGGATCGCTGTGGAGGCGGAGCGGCCCTACCAGGTGCTGGTGGGCTATGGGCTGCTTTCCGAGGTTCCGGCGCTGCTTGGCGCGGGCGTACAGCGGGTCGCGCTGCTGCATCCACCGACGATGATCAAGACCGCTGAGCGGCTGTCGCACACACTGGCGACAGCGGGCCTGGAGACGGTTCGAATTGATGTGCCCGACGCCGAGGCGGCGAAAAGTGTCGCGGTCGCCGAGCGTTGTTGGTCGATTCTCGGAAACGCCGGTTTCACCCGCTCCGACGGCGTGGTCGGCCTCGGCGGCGGTGCCACCACCGATCTTGCTGGGTTCGTGGCAGCGACCTGGCTGCGGGGAGTGCGAGTGGTCATGGTTCCGACCACCCTGCTGGGCATGGTTGACGCGGCTGTCGGGGGCAAGACCGGCATCAACACTGCGGAAGGCAAGAACCTCGTCGGCTGCTTCTACGAGCCGGTCGGTGTGATCTGTGATCTTGATCTGCTGGCAACGCTGCCGACCCCACACCTGGTTGCCGGCCTGGCCGAGGTGATCAAGTGCGGCTTCATCGCTGACCCCGAGATCTTGACCATGATCGAATCCGATCCGACCTCAGCGGTACGCCCTGATTCGCTGATGCTCCGCGATCTGGTGGAGCGGGCGGTATCGGTCAAGGCGCGGGTTGTCACGGCCGACCTTCGTGAGACCACGTCGACAGGAGCTGCGGTGGGCCGAGAGCTACTGAACTATGGCCACACTCTCGGTCACGCGATCGAGCGTCGGGAACGCTTCGGCTGGCGCCATGGCGACGCAGTCAGCGTCGGCATGGTCTTCGCCGCTGAGCTGGCCCGGCTCGCAGGGCGGCTCGGCCAGGAAACGGCCGAGCGGCATCGGGTGCTGCTGTCGAGCGTGGGATTGCCGACGACCTACCCGGCCGGCGCGTTCGACGACCTGTTGCACACCATGGCTCTCGACAAGAAAACCCGCGGCGCGACACTGCGATTTGTGATCTTGAACGGACTGGCCAGCGCGGAGATCCTTGCAGCACCAGACGAGGACCTGCTGCGCGCCGCGTACGGCGCCGTCGCGGTCTAGGCCAGGATGTTCTGCATGATCGAAGCCTGGGGGGAGCTCAACGTCCGCCAAACCTTCGCAGAGGCGGCCCGAACCTTCACTGACCTGGTCCCGCGCATCCCAGCAGGTGCTTGGGACGGCCCTGGACTGGGGGAGTGGGATCTGCGTTCACTGGTCGGGCATACCTCGCGCTCGCTGATAACCGTAGAGACATACCTAGGTCAGCCTGCCGACATCGAGGAAGTGCCCACCGCCGCGGCGTACTACGTTGCGATTGCCGAAATCGACAATGCGGCCGTAGCTGACCGAGGCCGTCAGGCGGGTCAAGCCCTCGGCGGCAATCCCGCCGAGTTCGTAGATGCGCTCCGAGAACGCGTGCTTGCACAAGTGGACACCGCTGGCAATCCGCTCATCCACACTGCGGCAGGCGGCATGCGCCTGGAGAACTACCTTTCGACCCGCACGTTTGAGCTGGTGGTGCACAGTCTGGACATCGCGGCCGCCGTACCGGACCTTGACCCGCCAGAGTTCAGCGACCAGTTGCTGAGCGAAGTGGCAAGAGTTGCCGCGACGGCGGCGGTGCTGCGTGGCCGTGGCGTCGAGCTGCTGCTCGCGCTCACTGGCCGGGCGACTCTGAGCCCGGGTTTCAGCATGGTCTGACCATATGGACCCGGGGTCTAGACTGGGCGGCTGCCGAGAGCGGGCGGCAAGTAGAAGGGTGTGCAGGCGTGGCGTCGACAAACGATCTGAAGAACGGCATGGTGTTGGACCTGGACGGACAGCTCTGGTCCGTGGTGTGGTTCCAGCACCACAAGCCCGGCAAAGGCAACACTGTGGTACGCACCAAGCTGAAGCACGTGCTGTCCGGCAAGGTTGTCGACAAGACCTTCAACGCTGACACCAAGGTGGACACGGCCAACGTCGACCGGCGGGATATGCAGTACCTCTACCACGACGGTTCCGGCTTCGTGTTCATGGACACCAGCACCTATGACCAGATGACCATTGCCGACCAGACCGTCGGAGACGCAAAGAATTATCTGCTTGAGGGACAGGTGGCGACCGTGGCCATCCACGACGGCACCCCGCTCTACCTTGAGCTGCCCGCTTCAGTCGAGCTGGTCGTCAGCTACACCGAGCCGGGCCTGCAGGGTGACCGCAGTACAGGCGGCACCAAGCCGGCTACCGTTGAGACAGGCCTTCAGATTCAGGTGCCTCTCTTCTTGACCACTGGCGAGAAGGTCAAGGTCGACACCCGAACGGGCGAATATCTCAGCCGCGTCGGCAGCTGATGGCATCTCACAGCTCCGCGCGGAGTAAGGCGCGCAAGCGAGCGCTGGACATCTTGTTCGAGGCGGAGCTTCGTGAGGCCGACCCTGTCGCGACCCTGGAAGAGCGGGCCGCTGCGGCAGATCCGCCGATTCGGCAGTACACAGCGCAGCTGGTACGCGGGGTGGCCGCTCACGGCAGCGAGATCGATGCCCGGATCAGCGCCTGCCTCGCCCCCGGCTGGACTCTGCCGCGCATGCCGCGGGTCGATCGCAACGCTTTGCGGATCGCCGTCTTCGAAATCGACTACGGCGAGGTGCCCGACGCAGTCGCGATTTCCGAAGCGGTCCAGCTCGTCTCCGACCTCTCCACCGATGATTCGCCGGCGTTCGTGAACGGTGTGTTGCGGGCGATCGCGGCCTCGACGGTTGGTTGAGCGCCCGGTCGTCTCTGATGGAGATCATCAGCATGGCCGATGCGGTCAACCGCGTGGATTGGTGTCTGTCCCAAAGAACCGCCGCAGCTGGTCGGCGATGACCGCGGGTTTGCCGCCCTGGTTTTGGGCGGCACCGTGGTTCAGTCTGGGCAGTTCCACGCGAGTCGCATGCGGCAGCACGTTCGCGAGGGCGTCCAGGGTGCCTTTGAAAAGCGGCAAGGCTTCGGTGCCGCAGAGCAGCAAGACCTCGGCGGTCACGTTTCTGTAGTCGTCGATAGTTCCCGCGGTGGCCTTGACCTGATCCAATTCCGGTTTCAACGCGGGAATCAAGTCACGCAGCGCAACATCGTCGCCCTTGACCAGTTGGGCGTCCACGCACAGCAACATGCGGCAGAAGGACGGCTGCGTCATCGCCCAGCCCAATAGACGATACGGTGCCGCCACTGATTGCCTCTGAGAAGCTTGCGCGTCCCTGGCCAGACCCGCCATCACCGCGGCGACGTCCCCGCTCGCCAATCGGCGTTCGTTTCGGCTGATCACCCCTATGAATTCCGCCACTCCTGGTTGGCCGACGAACAGGACCGGTTCAAAGACTGCGACCTTTCGGATCGCCGGTACCGTCAGCGACCCGTGCAGGGCGAACAAGCCGCCGTCGGCCGCGCCGAAGACATATTGCGCACCGGTGTCGCCGACGATGGCGCCGAGGTCCTCGTCTTCGCGTTGAATGCTGTAGTGCGGCCCGTAGGGCCCGCTCATTCCCCGGCCGCGTCGATCCGGGATGGAGACGGTGAACTCATCGGCCAGTGCGGCGCCCAGCTTCATGTAGTGCTGTGAGGCGAGCGCGCCGCCGTGCAAGATCACCACCCCAGGACCCTGACCGAACTGGCGAAAGCCGATTGTCGTACCGTCCTTCGACGCAACCGATTTCTTCTGGTACTTCGCCTTCATCGTGCTCAACGAGGCCCACCGGTCCGACCCTGTTCCGGGGCGAGCCTGCCAAATGCTGATTCCATCTCTCGGAACCTACTCGTGAACAGTGACCGAGCCGAGAAGCGGGCGCACTGCAATACGGTTTGCGCATGCGGTCGCCCTACCGGTTCTTCGTGCTGGTCTTTGCGCTCTCCGCCCCCATCTGGCTGGTCGAGCCGGGCGAGTGGCCGATCACGGCTGCGGTCGGTGTGCCGCTCGTCGCGTCGTTGATTCTGGTGTACCGGGCGGAGGGACTCAGGGGTGTGCGGAATCACCTGGCTCGAGTATTCGATCAGTGGAAGATCCGGCCCATCTGGTACGTCCCGCTCTTCGTACTCGCGCCGACCCTGTCGTTGATGAACTATCTGATCCAGCGCCTCATAGGAGTGCCGTTGCATGCCGAGCCGGCCAATCTGCTCGTCACGATTCCACTGCTCTTCGTCCTCTTCTTCGTACTTGGCATCGGGGAGGAGGCGGGATGGACGGGTTATGCAACGGATCCGTTGCAGGCGCGCTGGAGCGCG
>DASUYM010000003.1:0-7840 GCA_036377435.1 Propionibacteriaceae bacterium | reverse complement strand
AGCGGTGGATGGCCTCACCCTCAAGCAGGCAGTCGACGCTTGGGTCGCCGCGTCGGAGACTGAAAAGGCAACCCGCTTTGCCGATGCCGAAACCGTTCGCTGGATCGAGTGGGGCCTCCAGAGCTACTTCCGGGTGCTGCTCGGCATGGCCTTCCTCCTGTTGGGGGCGGCGGTTGTGGTGAGCCGCCTCCTCCCGAGCTGGCTCGGGGTGGTCGTGGGGGTCGGTGGCCTGCTTTCCATCGCCCTAGGGTTCTCCGTCGGCTACGAGGGCCTGGAGAGCGGCTTCCAGGATCTCGTCGGCATCGCCTTCCAGCTCGTCGTTCTCGTCTTCGTCGTCGGCCTGCTCGTCGTCAGCCGCCGAGGCCAAGAGCCGGGCACCCGCGTGGCAAGCGCATAGGTCTGCCAGAAGCGACCACTCCGCTGTCTCGTGGGGCTACACGCGCCGCGCCAAGAGACGACAAGCTCCCCAAAGGCACTCGGGTGATCATCCGTGGTCGGCGATGATCAGCCCCGGCCACTTCGGCGGCGGCCCGGCGGATTAGCCGACTTGCGTGCAGAAACGCGGGTGTTGGCGCATTTTGGACATCCTGGAGGGCATCCCGTTGCGCGAAGGCTTCGGTCGATCCGGCCGATGGCGTGTCGATCGCTGCCGGCTGTGGTTCTTGCTGGGGATGTTCGTCAGTGACTTCCACCGGTAGCATCGGCGCACCTCCTGGACTGAACCGACCATCGTTAACACACCCGCTGGTCGAGCACCATTCCGATGAGGAGTGCGTTGTCGTCGGAGGAAAGCAAGGCGTCAGCCTCGGGATCGCCAGTGAGCCAGAGGGATTGGTTGGTCATGCTGGCTATTCTGCCTGAAGCGAAATCGGCCGCTACCCGCGCAGCGGCCTGCTACTCGAACATCACATACTCAGGGCGCGGCTTCAAACCAAGCACCTCCTGCGGGGTCATCAGCCGGCCGCCGTTGCGACGATCCTCGGTGAAGAACAGCTTGAAACCGGCGTGCACGTACTTGGGCGTGGACTTGTTGACCACCCGGTAGGTGTTCTTCTTGGGGCCAGGATGCCCGAGTCCGTCGACCGATTTGATCATGGCTACCCCGTCGTGGGCTTTGAGTCCCGATTCCTGCCGTACCACGCTGCGAGCGACCTGGTGATAGACCATCACCTTCTCAGGAAGGTCGTACCGCTTGACGAGACCGGACAGATACTCCGCAACAGCGTCCAGCTCGGCGCCGGTCGTGTGCCCGTACGCCGCGCCCGGCCGCTGACCTGGGGCCATGGCCCATTCAGGGTCCAAGGCGACGCCGACATCTGGTTGCTTGAGCCACTTCTCGAACGCCTTCGCCTCAGCGAGGAACTCCGATCGACCTGGCTGAAGATTGAGCAACAGCACGGCCCGATGCTTGCGAGCAGCCTTGTGGTACGTGGCAATCTGCGCATCGCTGAGGCGTACCCGGTACTTGCGGTCACGGCCAGGGCTGCCCTGGACGACGGTCGCGATCACCTCGACGACCGGCAAGATTTCCCGGCCAGCCGCGTACGGCTTTGCTCTGCGCTCGATCTCAGCGACCCGCTGGTTCAGCTGCCCTGTCCCGAGCCGGCCAAGAGTTGGAGCTCCGGTCACGCCGGCATAGCCGACCAGTCGGTACCGGGGAAACACTTCCCGACCGCCCCGCGGCAATGTCGCCTGAGACGTCTGAGTGGTGCTGGGCGTGGAAGCAGGTTTGCCAGCTGGAGATGGGGTTGGACGTGGCGTCTGGCTAAGTGCAGGTGTCGAGCTGACCGAGCCGATCTCCGGCGGCGCCAGTGGATCTTGACCCGTCCCGCAGGCTGCGCAGGCCAGCACGACCACTAAAGGCGCTGCAGCGTGCCGGGCAATGGTCACAGTCGTCACTCCCTCGGCTCATCCAGGAGGGCTCATTCTTGGTTCGCCGGACGTCGTGATTGAAATCCGAACGTACCCACGTGACCGCGACCTACCCAAGTGACGACAGCCAGGCTAACCTTCTGCATCAGGAGGTTGGCGATGCGAATCCATGAACTGCTTCGCGGCAAGGGCTTCGATGTCATCACCGTCCGGCCGACGACGGCCGTGGCCGAAGCGCTCACTTTGCTGAAGGAATACAACCTCGGGGCCGTCGTGGTATCCAACGACGGAAAGGAAATCTCCGGCATCCTTACCGAGCGCGACATAGTGCGTCGGCTCGTTGAGGGGCCAGACTTTCTCGATTCACCGGTTTCCACCGTGATGAGTGACGTCCTCACCTGTCGACCGGGCGAGACGGTGCAATCGCTCATGACCACCATGACCGATCAGCGGATCCGCCACCTGCCGGTTGTGGACGATCTTGGACGATTGGCAGGAATCGTCAGTATCGGCGACGTGGTGAAGGCACACATCGACCAGATCGAGTTCGAGCGTGACCAACTGGAGGGCTACGTCTCACACAGCTGAGGCGACGCCCAGTCAGACCTACGCTAGAAGTTAATCATGTGGCCGGAGACGCCGTGGGCCACTTCCTTGAGCGCCTCCGAAAGTGTCGGGTGCGCATGCACGTTGCGCGCGACCTCGTCCGCCGTCAGATCCCATAGCTGCGCCAGCGTCAGCTCGGGCAGCAGCTCGGTGACATCCGGCCCGATCATGTGCAGACCCAGGATCTCTCCGTACTTGGCGTCGGCGACGATCTTGACAAAGCCTGTGGCCTCCCCCAGCCCGTGCGCTTTGCCGTTGGCCGTGAACGGGAACTTGGCCGTCTTGACGTCGTAACCTTTGTCCTTTGCCTGCTGCTCGGAGTAGCCGAAGGAGCCAATCTGCGGCTGGCAGTAGGTGGCCCGCGGGACCATGTCGTAGTTGACCGGCATGGTCTCCGCGCCGGCGATGGTCTCCGCCGCGACCACTCCCTGCGCCTCGGCGGTGTGCGCCAGCAGCAGCTTGCCGGTGCAGTCGCCGATCGCGTAGATATGCGGGACGTTGGTGCGCATGTAGTCGTCGATGTCGATCGCGCCGCGATCGGTGAGCTTGACTCCGGTGCTTTCCAGCCCGTAACCCTCGGTACGCGGAGCAAATCCGATCGCCTGCAGCACCTTGTCAGTCTCGAGGACCCTGCTGTCGCCGCCTTTAGTCGGCGAGACCGTGACCTTGACCTTGTCACCTGAGTCGTCGATTGACTCGACCTTGGTACCGGCGAGCACCGTTACCCCGAGTTTCTTGTACGCCTTGGCAAGCTCCACGGAGACCTCGGGCTCTTCCAGCGGCACCACACGATCCAAGAACTCCACCAGGGTGACCTCTACGCTGTAGTTCGCCATCACATACGCGAACTCCACGCCAATCGCGCCTGCGCCGGCTATCACGATCGAGTCCGGAAGGCTGTCGGTCATGATCAGCTCTTCGTAGGTGACCACGCGTTCACTCAGTGAGGTTCCCGGGAGCAAGCGCGTCGTCGCTCCAGAGGCGATGATGACGTTGTCGAAGGTCACCGTCTCGGTTCCCTTCGGCCCCTCGACGCTGAACGTATGGTCGTCGGTGAACGTGGCCCAGCCGTCAATCTCGGTGATCTTGTTTTTCTTCATCAAGAAGTGCACGCCCTTGGCCATCCGATCGGCCGTCGTGCGGCTGCGCTTCCACGCCACCCCGAAGTCGAACGATACGTCGCCGCTGATGCCGAAGACGTCAGCCTCATGGTTGAAGATGTGCGCGATCTCAGCATTCCGCAGCAACGACTTCGTCGGAATGCACCCGACGTTGTTGCAGACACCGCCCCAGTACTTGAGCTCGATGATCCCCGTCTTCAGGCCTAACTGGGCGGCACGGATCGCGGCCACATAACCGCCCGGCCCCGCGCCCAGCACAACGACCTCAAAGTGTGCGCTCATGGCCCAACTGTAGGGGTCCCCTTCGCGATCGGCCACTGGCCTGCTATGGTCGGGACCCGTCACCGAACGACTATCTCAGGTGGCCGATCTTCCTAATTCGACGTTCAATCGGCGAGTTGACCCATGACTATCTCATATATGAGTTATCGTGCCTAAGTGACCAACATGACTGAGACCTACCTGGACCGGATCGGGGGCTTGATCCGGGATGCACGCAAGCATCGTGGTCTGACCCAGACCCAACTTGCCGACGTGCTCGGTACCAGCCAGAGCGCGGTCCATCGCATCGAAGCCGGGAACCAAAACCTTAGTCTGGAGATGGTGAGCCGTATCGCCGAGGCCCTCGACTCGCCGCTGATCTCGGTCGGTAGTGGACCGCAGCACCTGCGCGTGCAAGGCGGGGCGAATCTGACCGGCACGATTGCGGTGCGGTCATCAAAGAATGCCGCGGTCGCCTTGCTCTGCGCGAGCCTGCTGAATCGCGGCCGCACGGTCATTCGTGGCATCGCCAAGATCGAGGAAGTCAACCGGATCCTCGAGGTGCTGATCAGCATCGGTGTTCGCGTCACCTGGTCATCGGACGGGAATGATCTTGAGCTGGTGCGGCCCGCCGATCTTTCTCTGGACAAAATGGATCTCGACGCCGCCCGCCATACCCGGTCAGTGCTCATGTTCCTTGGTCCGCTACTGCGCTCCTACTCATCCTTCAAGCTGCCCTACGCCGGCGGTTGCGATCTTGGTGCGCGCACCATCGAGCCGCATCTGCAGGTGCTGCGGCGCTTTGGCCTGGCAGTGGTGCCGACCGATGGCTTCTACCACTGCACAGTTGACGAGTCGGTCGAGCCCTCCCGGCCGATCACCCTCACCGAGCGTGGCGACACTGTCACCGAGAATGCCCTTCTCGCGGCGGCGCTGTCGCCAGGGGTGACGGTGTTGCGCAATGCCAGCCCGAACTACATGGTCCAGGACCTCTGCGTCTTCTTGACCCACCTCGGAGTCGAGATCGACGGCATCGGGACGACCACGCTGCGGGTGCATGGCGTTGAAAGCATCAACACCGATGTGGAGTTCGCGCCGTCAGAGGATCCGATCGAGGCGATGAGCCTGCTCACTGCCGCGATCGTCACTCAATCAGATCTGACGATCGAACGCGCACCGATCGAGTTCCTTGAGATCGAGCTTGCGATTTTGGAGGAAATGGGTCTGGACTTCTCCCTCGGTGAGGAGTACCTAGCTGCGAATGGTCACGCCCGGCTAGTAGATCTGACTGTACGGCCATCGGAGCTGCGCTCCCCCATCGACAAGATCCACCCGATGCCGTTTCCCGGGCTGAATATCGACAACCTGCCGTTCTTCGCAGTGATCGCGGCGACAGCTCACGGCAAGACGATCATTCATGACTGGGTCTATGAGAACCGGGCGATCTACCTCACTGAGCTGAACCGGCTCGGTGCCCGGGTGCAGCTGCTCGACCCTCATCGGGTCATCGTCGAAGGCCCGACACGCTGGCGTGGCCAGCAGGTGGTCTGTCCTCCCGCGCTCCGACCCGCGGTGTGCATTCTGCTCGGCATGCTCGCCGCTCGCGGGGAGTCGATGCTGCGGGACGTGTACGTCATCAACCGGGGGTACGAAGACCTGGCCAACAGGCTGAATGCCCTGGGCGCCAATATCGAGGTCTTCCGAGACTGAGCCCTTCGCGCGGCGCCGGAAGAGCGATGGGCCGTTAGCGGAGACGCATCGGTTCGAAGGTGTGGCTGGGATTGACCAATTCCTCCTGAGCGGCGATCAAAGCCAGCTCGGCACGACCGGAGGCAGCTGTGACCACGAGGAGCCCATAGATCACCGCTGCCGTGTGCGCGAGTGCCCCTCGTACATTCCCAGTGCCCAGCAGCGTGGCCAGGAAAGTCGCTGCCGTGACGTCACCGCTTCCCGTGAAGGTCTGAGGCAATCGCGGCGTAGTCACCAGCCATGCCCCGTCCCCGTTGACTGCGACCATGTCGATGATCTCTGGCGGCGCATCCTGACGTACGACGCTGGTGACCAACACCACATCAGGTCCTAGCTTGCGCGCCGCGTCAGCGGCGTTCAGTAGCTCTTCCATGGTCGCGACCGGTAGGCCGGTCAACGATTCCAACTCGAACTGGTTGGGAGTGATGATCTGGGCGGCAGGCACGACCTGCTCACGCATCAGCTCGGGAATGCCCGGTCGGACGTAGCAGCCCCGCTCCGCGTCCCCTAGCACTGGGTCGCAGCAATAGATCGCCGCCGGATTACGCAGCTTGACCAGTGCGACTGCATCCAAGATCATCGCGCCGATGTCCTCGCCGCCCTGGTACCCCGACAGCACCGCATCCACCTTGCCCAGTACGCCCCGCTCGTCGATACCGCGAACCACGCCGCGAAGATCCGCGGCGCTCAACAGCGGTCCTCGCCAGGCCCCATAGCCCGTGTGGTTGGAGAAGTGCACCGTGATCACCGGCCACACCTCCACACCCATCCTCATCAGCGGGAAGGTGACGGCGCTGTTGCCGACGTGCCCGTAAGCGACCGAGGACTGAATCGACAAGATCGTCGTCACCGCGCCATTCTGGCAGTGTTTGATTGCTTCGCTCCGCTGAGCGCGGAACGGAAAAGCGTTGTTCCGCCAGCTCCTCCTGCACACAGCTCGCCGCTGGGGCTGGTGCTCGCTGCGCTCGCGCAATGTGTTTGAGATCGGCGGCGCAAACATCGGGAGCCGGCTACCTCGTCGGCACTCGGGACGAAAAGCATGTCCACACTCCTCCTCAGCACGGCGTCGCGCGATCCGGGGTTTGATTGCTTCCCTCCGCTCAGCGCAGATCGCGCCCCAGAACCGCAATGCCCGCACAATCAATCCCGAGGTCTGGACGCCTATCTGGGCACACGCCGCGTGTTTTGGCGCTCCACCTTAGAGTGGTGGCCATGTCATCCAGCGTCGACGACCACGACTCTCGCGACGCTGATCTCCCAACCGCGACCTTGCCGCATGCCGGCGTGACGGCGCATAGGCCCGACCACCCCCACCATGAGCACCACCATCACCACATCCTCATCGAGCCTGAGGAGGACCGGTGGCGGTGGCGTCGCAAGATCAGGGAAGACAAGCGAAAGCTCGCGGTCTATCGCATCGCCGTCGCCCTACTCGGTCTCCTCCTCGTCGCTCTCGGCTTCGTCAGCGGCCCGATCCCTGGGCCGGGCGGTATCCCGCTCGTCCTGCTCGGTCTGGCCGTTTGGTCCAGTGAGTTCGAATGGGCCCACCAGGTGATGCAGTGGTTCAAACGGGAGCTGCATCGCTACAGCAGCTGGTCCACAGCCAAGAAGACCCTGTTCTGGATTGTCTTCTTCAGCTGCTGCGGGCTCTTCGGATATCTCTACTTACTTGCGATCGGCATTCCCGGCTGGCTGCCCGGATCCGTCGACCTGCTTTTGCAGCGCTTGCCTGGGCTCTGACACCGGGTTGATTGCTCGCTCCGCCCGCGGGGATCGCGCTGTGTTTGATTGCTCGCTTCGCTAGCGGCGATGGTCGCTGGGTTGCCGCCGTCTTCGTCGGAGCTGACGGATCGGAAAAGCGCTGTTTCCGCCAGATCCTCCTGCACACAGCTCACCGCTGGGGCTGGTGCTCGCTGCGCTCGCGCAGTTTGTTTTGAGATCGGCGGCGCGAACACCGGGAGTCCGCCTACTTCGTCGTCACTCGGGGAAGAAAGCATGTCCCCTCACTCCTCCTCAGCACGGCGGCGCGCGATCCGAGCTCTATTGCTTCGCTCCGCTCAGCGCGGATCGCGCTCGGGAGTCCGCCTACTTCGTCGTCACTCGGGGACGAAAAGCATGTCCCCTCAATCCTCCTCAGCACGGCGGCGCGCGATCCGTCAGAGAGCACAATGAGCCCATGAGGGCCGCCGACTATGCGTTCTTCGACGTGCCCTTCACAGCCTTCGCGCATC
>DASUYM010000002.1:0-41093 GCA_036377435.1 Propionibacteriaceae bacterium | reverse complement strand
GACAACGAGGTCGACACCGTCCGGCGCGAGGTTCGTGATGGCGGTTGCTGCGTCCTCGTTGCGGTAGTTGATCACGTGCTGGGCGCCGGCCGCCATCGCGAGCTCCGCCTTGGCGGGGCCGGAGACGGTTGTGATGACGGTGGCACCGGCCCAGCGCGCGAGCTGAATGGCGGCATGACCCACTGCTCCAGCGCCGCCGGCCACCAGCACCACCTTGCCGGTGAGGGCACCGGGATGCAACCGCTTGGGTCCGTCTTCTGACACTGTAAGGGCGCGGTGTGCCGTCATGGCTGGTACGCCAAGGCTGGCGCCTATGTCGAAGCTCGTATCTGTGGGGAGGCGTACGACGCGGCCCGCGGGCAGGTTCGTGTACTCCTGCGCGGTGCCGGTGGGCCGCTGGTGGCCGGCGAGATACACCCAGACGCGATCACCCACCGCGAGGTGCTCGACGCCCTCCCCGAGCGCGTCGACCACACCCGCACCGTCTTGGTTGGGAGTCACCTCCGGAAACGGCGGCGCTGCACCGTCGCCGGAGCCAAGGCGGGACTTCCAGTCGGTGGGGTTGACGCCGGAGACGACGATGCGGACACGGACTTCGCCAGGCCCTGGTTCGGTCAGATCGCGATCGACGAGCTGCAGAACCGACGGGTCACCCGTACGCGAGTAGACGACAGATTTCATGTACGAGACAACCGCGTCATCTTGTTGATCATTCCTAGCCACGTCGGCGCCGTGCGGTGAGCGCGCCAGCCGGCAGAGCCGATCGGCTCGGTGGGCCTGATCCCGACCGCTTCGAGGCTCGTCCTGCTGAGCCTGCCGCGCGAGGTCATGCTCGCCAAAGCTCAGCGCTGGTAGACGACAAACGATGTCCGATGGGCGAGGGTGTCGTATAGGGAGCGTGCCGGGGCGTTGTATTCCTGGGTGAGCCAGTAGACGCTGGCGGGGCCGAACCCGTCGGCGAATTTGTAGACAGCTTCGATGAGCTTGTGTGCGATGTCCTGGCCGCGCCACGGTTTGGCGACGTAAAGGTCTTCCAGGTAGCAGGTGGGGTGCGTGGCCCAGGTGGTGGGATGGAGGACCGCGTGCGCGAGCCCGGCCAGGTGATCTTGCTGTTCGGCGACGAGTCCGTGCACCGCCGAGGTCGGGTCGCACAGGGCCGCCCAGGTTCGCTCGGTGACCTCCGCGGTGAGGACGGCCCGGTAGAAGTGGAGATAGCCGTGCCACAGCGGTTCCCAGCGTTCCCTATCGTCGGCTCGGATCGGTCTGATGGTCACGTCGCTGGTCATGTGGCACCTCCGGTTATCGGCTCTATGAGGCTCCCAGCGGGATCGTGTCGGTCCTGGATTCCGTGTCGCTGAGTGGGTTTGATCATGCCACCGTCTGCGGCCCTCTTGCGCGCCTTGGGTGTCGAGGACCGCGGCGTCGCGTTCACCGATCCTGGTCAGCACGGCGACCGCCAATCCTGGAGTACCTCCGGCACTAGTCGTCTGGCAGCAGTGTCCGGATAAGGGTGTCGGAGAGCCAACGGGCGTGCTCGGACTCGGTCCAGCCGATCTCGTCGCAGAGCATGCGGCCAACGTCCAAGCTGGCTAGGGCCCAAATAATCTCACCGGCTTGTCGGCTGCTGACGCGCAGCGGCCCGCGGGCTGCGATCCACTGCGCATATGTCTGCATGTTGCTCAGGCGGAAGCGATCCATCTCCTCGAACACTTCCGCCATCTCCGGCTCAACCGCCGAGGCGGTGCGCAAGATCTCGAAGACCGGTCGCAGCTCAGTTGAGATGCCAGCAATGAATTTCGCGAACAGTTCGATTTGTTTGTGTTGGTCGACCTCGTCTCTGACGGCCTGTGCATCGGGTGTTTGCGTGACGTTGGCGACCGTGCCGTCGGGCACCAGGCGAAGATCGATGAGCGCGGTCAGCACCCGCGCCTTGCTGCCGAAGATCGCATGAACGGTGTCGCGCGCAACATTGGCCTGTGCGGCGATGTCCTTCATCGTGGTTCGGGCGTAGCCGCGCTCCAGGAACAGCTCCGACGCCGCCTCAAGGATGCGCGTACGAGTGCGGGCTGCCTGCTCCTCGCGAACCACAGAGGAGTACTTGCGCTTGTCCTTGACCTCGACCACTTGTTCATCCTACAGTATCTGTATTAATCCGATAATGTGTCGGATCATTCTTTGGAGGGCACGATGCTCGAGCTCCTCACCGAGCCCCCGCCGGCAGAAGCTATCGCCAGAATGACATCAATCGAAGGCGTCCGGACGGTCCCGACCCTACTCACTACACAACAAGGGCCCGACCGACATCTCGGACCCGAAGCGGCGGGTGCGGTGCTTATCCTGCAGGGGACTTTTGTCGATAGGGAACGGGCCGCCCAGTTCTGGCTTCGGGCGGCCGAGCTCTTCGAGCGGTTGGCGGTGGCACCCGGATTCATCCGACGTTTTAGCTTCTTTGATGGGCCGCACGGCTATTTGATCGCGCTCTGGCGTACGGCGGCCGATGCCCAAGCGTTCTTCTCCAGCGATCAGCACCAGGCGGCCATGCGGGACCTCTTCCGTCACCGCTGGGGATACAGCCACTTCGCCGCGCTGTGGGAGATGACAACGCCACACCAACGCGTCATTTTCTGCCAGCAATGCGAAGGCGTGACGCCCGCCACCGACGGCGTGTGCAGCGGCTGCGGCGCCGAGCTGTTCGATCCCTTTGCCATCCCGAGTCATGCCGAAGCCTGAGTGCATAGGCTGGCCGCGGCCCTGGAGCCAAAGCTCGCGGTAAGGACATGTGCTGACCTGAGCCTGTGGTGTCCGAAGCTAACTAGCGGCCCCGATCCTGGGACTGACGGGGGCACAGGGTCTTTGACTGGCGCAGCATCAGCACGGCCAGGGCGAGTATTCACAGCTGTGCCAGGACCGCGCCAAGATGCCGTAGATCAAATGCCTGGCATTAAGTCGATGAGGAACTCCAGCGCCGCTAGCCGGCCACGCCCCCGCGAAAACCATATCGAGTAAGCGAACCAGCACCCGGCTCGGCACTCGACGACGTTCACATCCGGAACCGAGTCCCATTAGTGAGCGTCGGCGCCTCGCCCTGCAGCCCGCGACCACAGGGCAACCAGGAAGAGCGACCCCGTCATCCGCCGAAGGGGCGAGGGTGCCCGTGCCCGGTTCTGGGTATGGACAGTCAGCGTTCCACCTGAGTGCACTCGAATATAGATGTAAGAACGGGAGCCATGCCCACCAAGCAGGTCGTATCCGACGAGGCTCTCTCTCGCGCCCTCGGCATGTACGCAGGCATGGTCGGCCAGGTGCTTAACAACCCGCGACGCTGGCTTGGGGTGGACGAGGACCCGCCCCTCACCGCCGGCCTGCCCGCCCGGGTCTTCGATGCTGTCCGTGACCGCGCCCTCGGCGACGTCACACCCTCGTCGCCGCACTGGGCTGCGCAGCCCGAGTCGAAGCGTGTCGACTGGTGGATTCGGCGGATAGCTGTGGGCGCCGCACTCGCCGCAGCCGCGCCCCGGTTCGCAGGCGCACTCGCGGACCGCATCCCGCTCCAGGCGGCGCTCGGCGCCTCCGCAGCTGGGCTTGCCGTCTGCGCCGTCGCCCGCGAACGCGGCAACGTCGCCCCCGCCGACTGGGTCCCGCTTCTCGCGCAGGTGATCTTCAACCGTGATCTGGCCGCCGGCATACCCGCACAGGTGCCGCCCGCAGAAGAGTCCGAAGACCAGCTTGAGGCCGCCGCCAACGACACCAGCGAACCGCCCAGCCGCATGGCCGTTCTGGCGCAAGGGGCGCAGCGGGTCGTCCGGACCCTGTGGCGTCTCGCCCGGACCTTCCTCGATCTACAGGACTTGTTCGACGAACGCCCCCGCGGCGGCCTCTTCGCCCGCACGCTGGCCAAGCTTCCCATCGTCGGCGTCGCCGGCGGGTGGCTCGACGAACGCGGTGCCATCCGCAAGGCAGCCAGGCAAACCCGACGACTGATTGCCTGACATGTAACCGAGGTGCTAGTTCACAACCCGATCCACAAAGGGAAGAGCCGCTATCACGCCTTCTGAGGGAATGTGGTGTGCCGCACCCCAAAACAGAGCGAACGGCGCATCGCTGGTCGTCAGAACATCGGATGGTCGTTGGCGCCTGGTCGGCGCGCGAGCGAAAGATCACGACTTGGCTATGCGCGCATACACGGCGCTCAGGGTATTGGCGAGCTGGTCCGGATCTGCCACGATGTCCGGATCCGTGACCAGGGTGACGCTGAGAACTCCGGCGTAGGACAGCGCGTCGAAGGCGATGCCGATGTTGCCCGGGTTTACCGCGGCGGGCACTACGGCTGAGACTCGGTGTCCACCGAAGCACAGCGGCTCGGTCGGGCCCCGCATGTTGGTCTCGAACGTGTGCACCAGCCGCTGGTGTTCGATGAACGTCTGAAACAGTCTGAGCCGGCTGAGGGTCCGGAACGCCAGCCCGAGCGGACCGGCCGAGGACGCCCGGGCAAGCTCACGGTTTGTCCGGGTCAGGGCGATGATCTCGGCGAGTCGGGCGTTGTCGTCGGGGAGTGTCGGAACGGCGATGGGCCGGACCCCGGTGTTGTTGCCGAGCCGGTCCGCGGTCGCGGATGGCCGTCCCGACACCGGCACTGACACCACCAGCCGCGCCGGATGCTCGCCACGAGCGCTGAGCTCGGTGATAAGCGCCCCGGTGACGGCGGCGAGCACCACGTCGTTGACGGTGGCGCCTGCGCGATGAGCGGCAGTGACGATGTCGGCCAGAGCACGGTCACGGTGGCGAACCGTCGGCGCTTTGAGGTGGGTCGGTTCAGCGACGTCTTCTCGATCAGGCGGGGTCGACTCGGGCCCAGCCCGAGTTCGCGTAGGCCGGCCAGGCCGCGGCGCAGCCTGGTAGGGAGGGTGGATGCGGCGCGGATCTTCTCGCTCGCGGCGTCAACGGCCAGCTCGTTCCACTGCGGCGGGCGCTGCGGAAACGCGCGAGTGGGAGCGGGCAGCCCGGGATCAGCGAGCGCAGCCAGGATGGCCAAACCGCCAAGTCCGTCGGCGAGCACGTGGTGGAGCACCAGGATTAGGACGGCCTGGCCGCCGACCGGGTCGGTCACCAAGCATGCCTGCCAGAGCGGCCGGTCGGTGTCGAGCCGCTGGCAGATCAACTCCGCCGCGACGTCAAGCAGTTGCCTGTCGCCATTTGGCGTAGGCCAATCCCGTTCGATGAGGTGCCGGTCGAGCACAAAGTCGGGATCGTCGACCCACACCGGTCGGCCGCAGCCGAACGGAACGCGCCGCAGCCGCTGACGCAGCCGGGGAATCGTCGGCACTCGTTCGGAGAGGAGGGCCCGCACGGCAGCCAGCGATGGACCGCCCGCCGTGTCGAACTTCACGACGGCGCCGATGTTCATGGGCACCGAACCACGGTCGGTGGCCAACACAGTGAGGTCCATCGGGCCGATCCGATCGATTCGGCGCCCACCGAACCGCTCTGCCGTGTCTACGATCACTTTGCCTCTCCTTCTCGAAAAGGCTCGCGAGAGAATACCCCGGTTAGGCCATGTAGGTGTCGGCTGTATACAGTGCCTCGTCCAGGACGACCAGGCCCGTGGAAGCGTCGGCGTCGCTTAGGTTGAGCGGTGGTGCGACATGGATGCGGTTGCCCAGGACCAGCGGTACCAAGTTGCGGTCAATGCACGCCCTGGTGAACGATGTCATCGGCTCGTTCGCATCACCGGTGGCACCTACCGGCACGATCGGCTCCTTGGTTAGCCGGTCGCGGACGAGTTCTACGGTCCAAAGGCCCCCGATGCCACGAACATCGCCCACACAGGGATGCTTCTCTGCGAGCTCGGTGAGTCCCGGCCCGAGGATCTCCGTACCGAGGCGGGCGGCTGCGGCGACGGTGCCCTCGTCGTGCATTGCGCCGATGGCGCCCACCGCGGCCGCGCAAGCGAGCGGGTGCCCACTGTAGGTCATGCCCGCCGGGTAGGGGCGCTTGGTGAACGTCTCGAAGATCGGGTTGCCGACCAGCACCCCCCCGAGTGGTACGTACCCCGAATTGACGCCCTTGGCGAACACCAATAGGTCGGGGCTCACACCCTCATGGTCGACGCCGAACCAGGCTCCGGTGCGACCGAAGCCGACCATCACCTCGTCGGCGATGTACACGATGTCGTGGCGGGTGCAGAGATCGCGGACCCCGCGCAGATAGCCGGCTGGAGGCACGACCACCCCCGAGCTGCCGATCACCGATTCCAGGACCAGAGCGGAGATCGTCAAAGGCCCTTCGAGAAGGATCACCTGCTCGAGATGTGCCAGCGCCCGCTCGCACTCTTCCTCGGGGGTTCGGGACCCGAACACAGAGCGGTACAGGAATGGGCCGAAGAAGTGGACAGCACCCGCCGCGCCGGTGTCATTGGCCCACCGTCGGGGGTCGCCAGTGAGGTGGATCGAGGTCGTCGTCGAGCCGTGGTAAGAACGGTAGGCCGCGAGCACCTTCGGCCGGCCGTTGTGCAGGCGGGCCATCCGTACCGCGTGTTCGATGGCCTCCGTGCCCCCTGTCGTGAACAACACGTGGCCCAGCCCTTCCGGGGCTACCTCGACGATCAACTGCGCCGCCTTGCCACGGATGTCGGACGCGTGCGCGGGCGCAAGCGTACAAAGCCGGTCGGCCTGCTGCTTGATCGCCGCGACGATGCGCGGGTGCTGATGACCGAGGTTGGTGAAAACCAGTTGCGAACTGAAGTCCAGGTATCGCCGGCCGTCAGCATCGATTGCGTAGCTACCGGAGCCGCCGACAAAGGTCGGGACCTTGCGCGGCCCCTGCGCCACCCAGGGGTGGAAGACTAGCTCGTCGAGATCCATGTCGCGCCTCCAGGACTATCTTGGCGACCAAGCCGATTCGTGTCATCCGTTAGACCGCCTCGATCGCCCTGCCCGGCAACCATCAGACCGGCACGCAACCCTGGCTGCCTACATCGGAACTAGCGAGCAGGGGTGAGGCGCAGAGCTCAGTGTTGTGGCCGGCCAGCGCCGCGAAGCGCCGCCGTAATCCCGGGGGCCTCCGCCATGTGCGGCCCGAGCACCCTGCGCTCATGAGTTGCGCGCCTCCAGCTCCGGGTTCATACTCCAGTCGGCTAGATCACGATGTTGCCGCGGGGGATGACAAGCCCATGTACGTCGAATGCTTCAGCTGCTTGCTCGATCGAGGGCGGGGGCTGATCGCCAGCCAGCTCCCCCATCAGCGGGAAGACGACGTCGGTGTTGGCGCGGTCGTAGTGCTCCTTGGACTCCCAGACTTCCACGGTCTGGAAGCCGTCGGTCGTCGCACGCCCGACGTGCACGAGCAAGCCGTCGAGGGACGTGCCGGCCCGCTTCACCATCTCGGCATGCATTGCGTCGTACATCTCGACGGGTGCCGGGACAGAAGTGATGACCCCGTACATCTGCAACCTCCTCATTGGTCGTGAGGGCTGGCTGCCCTCGTGGATTCTCCTGAACGCTGCATGATCAGCTTTGGTCCGCCTTGGCACGCGGCACAGCAAAGCGCTCGGTAAGTGTGTGCACGCCCGGGCCTGACAGGTACGGCAGCGCGGTCGCGGTACGCCTAGTCAACAGCAGCAAAATCATCCGGATTGGTCCTCGGAGTTCGACACCAGCACCGGCGGACCAGTCAGTGTCGCTGGCGAGGAGCCGCACCCCGCGCAGCCGGTGGCGGGCCCAGAACGGCCATCCCATAGTCCACACCCGGTCGGCACCGGCCCGCGCAGCCTCGGATGGCATCGGATAATCCCGGCCCAGCGGAATAACGATGTCCTGAGCGTGGACGAGCACGTCGAAGAGAATGTTGCGGTAGTTGGTCACCACGGGCAACCGGCGAGAATCCGCGTAGGTGCGCAGCTCAGCAACGATCTCACGCGTCGGGCGGGCGGCATGCCGCACGGCAACATCGTGGTTGAGCCGATGAAAGTTCCCCCGCGCCCGGATGCTGTCGGCGAGCATCGACCCCAGCCCGGGAACCTGCGGCGCCATGGCCACGTGCGCTGCGACGTCGCGGACCCGCCATCCCACGCACAGTGACGGCTGCTCCCACTCGGTCTCGGACAGCCCCTCGAGCAGCCGGGCAAGGCCCAACCGCTGCTCGGTGATCACCTGCCAACTCTGCTCTCGATCCATCAGACGCTCCTCGCGCTCGCTCTGGGTGATGTCCATGGCGACGGGCCCGATGAATCCGGGCCGACTCGATTCGGGACCGGTGGACCCGAGTTCGAGGCTGCCCACCAGTGGACGCTTGATCTCGAATAACCGCGGATAGCCGGCCAGCAGCCGCAGGCCGTCGAACACCTGGAGGGCTTCCGACCCCCGCGGAACGGCCGTCATCACAGGCCCGAAGAAGGCTGCAGCGCCGAGATGAATGATCGGCGTGCCGACGCCGTCGCCCATGGGTGCCACAGCCGCCTTGTGGCTGGCTCGGAGCCAGCCATCGCAGTCGCCGCTCCCGGCCGCATCCGCCAGCCGGGCGGGCAGCCCGACCTCGGACAGCGCATCGACGATCACCGACTCGAGGTCCTCGCTGATCACCCCGTAATGATCTGCTCCGCCGAAGATCCGGCGAGCCATTGCCTCATAGAGCGGTGGCAGGGCGTCTAGGCCATGCTGCTGGACGGCCGCTGCCGCCACGCGAGCCGGCCCCCAGGTGTGGGCGAGAAGTTGCCGGTAGCCGAGCGAGATGGATTGGTGCTCGTTGAGCATGGGAAGGCTCATCAGGTGCAGAGCTAGTTCGACGGTTCGGTGCCGCCGCACCTCGCCCAGCCATTGGTAAGCGATCCAGGCGAAGGGGCAGCACGGGTCGACGTAGAGCTCGATCCTGCCCTGGCTGCGGCTCACATCACTGAGTTCCTCGATTGACTCATTCTTGGTTGGTAAGATGATCTGACGATTTTAGTCAGAGCCTCTGACTAATGTCAAAGGGGATTGTGGCTGAGCCCAAATCAGAGCGAAGAGCTGACACCGCAGTGTCGCTCTCACTGGGAGGACCCCTTTTTAGTATGAATATCTGACTAGTTATTCCGGATCGACCGAGCAAAAAGGGCGGTGGCGGCCATGGGTGGCGAAGCGACGGGCTTGGCTCGGGGGGTGCCGAAGGAGTTGAACCTCGGGCTCCTCCTGTTCATCCCGTACCGCGCCATGGAGAAGGCGGTCCTTGAGGCGCTGGCTGCAGCCGGCTTCGACGACATCACGCTCGCCCAGGTCAGGGTGTTCCAACGGATAGATCCGGACGGGTCGCGGGTCACCGACCTGGCCGAGGCGGCACTGCTGACAAAGCAGACGGTTGGCTTTCTGGTCGACCAGCTCGAGCGCGCCGGCTATGTTGAACGGACGCCAGATCCGCGCGATGGTCGAGCGCGCTTGGTTCGCGTCGCCGCGCGCGGCGCCGCGGCGGTGCAGGCCAGCCTGAGTGTGGTCGCCGATGTAGAGGCGCGGTGGACCGCGTATCTCGGGGAGATCAGGACAGCAGAGCTGCGAGAGGCGTTGACAATGCTGCGGGAGATCACTGACCCCTACAAGACGGCGAAAGACAGATTGTCTGACTAAAATCTCGTGCAGGGCCGTTCGGCGGTCGGATGGCCGTCCGGGAGGGTCTCGATGGACCGAGAGGTGAGCTGGCAGGGCATCGAGGACCAGCGACGGGCGATCGCGGACCTGCTCGAGGCCTGACCGCGCGAGGCTGGGAGACTCCGTCGCTGTGTGGAGGGTGGCGGGTCAGAGAGCGGCCCACGTGTCATGGGTGGCCCTGGCGCCGTCGCCGGGCACTCTGCCCGTGGATCTGATTCGCGCGCGGAGCAGCCTTCACGGGCAGAGTGCCAATGCCAGCCTCCGTCGGGCGGAGCGTGCACCCGATCAGCTCATCGCGGATCTGCGCCAGCGTCATACACACCTGGTGTGCGCCGATCTGCATCCCGCACACCGGGCTGGCGGATCGTCGACCCGCCAGCCGATTACGTCGGTTTCGCGACTTCTCCCGCCCGTGTGTCAGCGGGGCAGCGGCGGCTTCGGCGCCTCGACCTGCGCACCTTCGAATGCCCACGCCGAAAAGTCGGGACCCGGTGCCAAGCCTAGGCGGCTGAACGCCGGGAACAGCTGCTCGGCGGCGAATCGGTCTGCTGCGACGCTCGATTCCCAGACATCGGCGGTGATCAGGACTCCATCTGCGGTCTCTCCCGCGAGGGAAACGATGTTGCCAGCGGGCTGCTCCGGGCCGAGTTCGTCCTCGATTGCCTGGTATTCCTTAAAACCTTGCCCCGGGCTGCGGGTGATCAGGATGTAGGTCATGATGCTCTCCGTTCCGTGAGACTTCGCTTGCCGGTCAGGCTATGAATCGGCCGCGCTCGCCCGCATCCGCCAAAGTACTCAGCGCATTACTCATCGGCATGTTCGGCGGTGACCCAGGCCGCGATCTGGCTGCGGTGGCTGAATCCGAGTTTGGTGAGGATGTGTTGGACGTGGTTCTGTGCGGTGCGGTCAGAGATCACCAGGCGTGCAGCGATGTCCCGGTTACTGCTGCCGGTAGCGACTAGGCGGGCGACCTCGGCCTCCCGCGGCGACAGCAAGAGGGGTGTCGGTGCCAGTCGCTGCAGCCGGGTCACCCACGGCGACATCCCCAGTGACCGCGCGGCCGGCAGTAAGGCTGCGGCCAGCTGCCGCGCCGCGTTGACGTCGCCCTGTCGCGCAAGCAGTTCAGCGCGTTCGGTATCGGCCTCGACGGCGAACGACGGTGCGCCGATGCCCCGGCTGATCGTCGCTGCTTCGGTGAGTTCCGCAACGGCGTCCGCCCAGAGCTGCAGGGCAGCAGCGCACTTGCCCAGGTGCAACTCCACGGGGCCGAGGTAACTCGCAGTCCCGGCTCCGCTCGCGATGTGGTGGCCGCGGTAGTGGTTCAGCCGTTCCCGGAAGTAACCCGCATCCTCATCAGCGCCGACGGCTACCGCGATCTGCGCACCCATGGCTAGTGATCCCAGGACGAAGTATGGCGGGATCGTCCATTGCGGGGGAGGCCCCGTAAGCCGGTACAACGCACGCGCAGGCTCAATCTCGCCGCTGTCGGCCAGCGCGTACGCCGGCCCAAGTAAGGCGAACAGCTCGGCGACGCCGCCCAGTACATCGGTAAGTGGCACTTTCCGTGACATCTCGGTGTGGCCAATGTGGTGACCGACCCCGGCCAGCAGCGATGCGTGGCTTCCCTGGGCTGCGGGGTGGTCGAGCACGGATGCCAGCTCGTAGGCCTCCGCGCCGAGCCGCAGCGCCTCGGCGAACTCTGCCCGTGCCTGTGCGATCGCGGCCCACGTTCTGAGCAGCAGCCACCTCGGCATCGGACCACCTGCGCGGTCGACGCACCAGCGGACCCGATCGAGCTCCAGCGCGGCCTCATGGATCCGTCCGCGTTCCATGTGTGCATCGATCGCCCAGAAGCGTCCCCACATCTCCACGTCCGGCCGGTGGTCGGCCTGCCCGGTCGCGATCATCACAGTCGCGAGCCTGGCCCGTTCATCGACCTGGTCGGGTCCACTGCAGGCAAGCTGGCGGGCTCGCAGAGCGGCCACCAAAGCGTCGGCATCATCGGCGTCGTCAGCAGCGGAGAGCGCCGCGCTGCTTGTCGCGATAGCGTCGTCCCATTCGCCGCAGTAGACCATCGCCTCGGTGAGGCGGGCCAGCAATTGTGCACGTATGCCAGGTGTTGGGCCAGGAACCTCCAGCGCCTCCCGGCACCAATCGAGGATGTCGCGATCCATGGCACGATCGCCGGCGGGCTCAAGAGTGAGTGCGGCCTGCGCGAGCACCTGGTGGTCACGGGTACGACGCGCGATGACGATGGCGTCGCCGCAGGTGGCGCGGGCGGTGTTGAGCCGGCCCGACCGGTGCTCTGCCGCAGCGCGGTCCACAAGCAATCGCCCCCGTTCGGCGTCGGAGAGGACATCGGCGCCGATCTCGAGTGCCGACACGTACAGCCGCGCCGCCTCCTCGAACGCCAACGCGCGCATCGCCTCGTCCCCTGCGCGGCGGGCCCACTCCATGGCCGGTCGTCGATCACCGCCCACCGCCGCGGCGGCAGCGTGCCGGGCAAGGTCGGCGAGATGGCTGGGAAGCGCATCGGCGTAGAGCTGTTCGATCGCCCGCACCGCCCTACCGTGCAACCGGACCCGCACCCGCAACGACAGCCCAGACTCCAGGGCCGCACGAACCAGGGCGTGCGTGAACCGCACCCGGTCGCCCGCGGCCGCTGACAGAACACCGGCAGAGATCGCCTCATCGATGTCCGGCAGACATCCGAACACCGACCGCCCCAACAGCCGCGCGGCAATCGCGATCGAAAACTCCTCACCCAGGATCGATGAGGCGCGCAGCAGCTCCCGCGTGCGCGGCGTCAGCTGTTCGAGGTGCTGCTCGACGACCCCCGCCAGTGTTGCGGGCAGCTCGACGTCGGACCCCGCTACTCGATTACGCGCGCGTGCGACCTCGCGCAGGTAGAACGGATTGCCAGCACAGATGGCGTGCGCCTGGGACACCACATGCTCCGGCATACTGCGGCCAAGCAGCTCGCGCAGGAGTTCGGCCGAGCCGGCGCGGGATAGGCCATGCAGTTCCAGCAGGTGCGCGTGGGGTTCCCGAATCAGGCTAGATCGCGCGCCTCGCCAACCATCCGAGCTGTCGGCTCCGCCCGAGCGCTCGGCCACACAGACCAACAGTCTGGCCCGGTGCAGCGTGCGAACAACGTGCAGCAGGGCAACCAATGACGGCTCGTCGGCCCAGTGAATGTCGTCGACCACCATGACCGCGCCGCCCACGGCGGCGGTCTCAATCAGCCGGCCGGCCAGCCGCTCGAAAAGTGCAACCCGGTCACCCGCCGGTACGGTACCAACCGGGACTGGGCCGGCGACCGGTACCGGGCCGATGACCGCGTCGGTCCCGAACAGCTGCCGCCACAGCCAGTAGGGCGGCGCACTCGCCGGCGCGGGCGACCGCGCCCAGAGCACCAGCGCGCCACCGGATTCGGCCTCATCCGACAAAGCCTCCAACAACCGCGTCTTACCGATCCCCGCCTCGCCGGAGCACACGACCACCTGCGGCAGGCCGCCGACCGCTTCAGCCAACCAACCTCGCAGTCGGGCGAGCTCCGCGGAACGACCGAACAACGCGGTCACAGCGAGCAAGCCTACCGACGGCAGCAGCCGTGACTTTCCAAGCGACCGACTATTCGCGACATGCCTAAGGGCAGCGCACAAGCGAAGGCCAGTTCGGTCATTCTCAGCGTTCGTCCCGGTGCTTCGGACAAGTGCATGAGCGCTGAGAAGGAAGCAAACCGTGCCCGAATTGGCATCATCCTGGGCAGCGCTCGGCCCAACCGCAACGGCGAGCAGGTGCCCGCTAGGTGCTGTCGCTGATGACCGAGTTCGAGAACTTCAGCGTGTTCAAGCCAGGCGATTACCAAGCACTGAACACCATGCGACCAAGTCGTCGTCTGGAGTACGGCGTCGCACCCCCTCCGCGATACTGCTCGCATCGCAGCCTAGATACGAGACACGCACCCTCCGCCAGCAGCGAGGCGCTAGATCGCCGCGACGGCCTCCGCAACCGGTGTGTCGCCGCCGGTTAGGTCCAGGGTCTTGCCGATTGTGTTCGGCGAATCGAGCACGGCGGCGAGGACCGCCGCAACGTCGTCGCGCGTGACCTGCCCGCGCGGAAGGCTCTCGCCGAGGCTGACGCGGCCCGTGCCGGGGTCGTTGGTGAGCCCGCCGGGGCGCACGATTGTCGTGTCGAGCCCGCTCGCGCGGACCGCTTCGTCCGCGCGGCCCTTCGCGCGCAGATACACGCTGAAGGTGTCGTCGCCGGGCGCGTCGGGGTCGGCCCCCATGCTGCTGACGATCACGTAGCGGCTGACCCCGGCCTGCTTTGCCCCCGCGATCAGCTTCACGGCGCCGCCGTAGTCCATCGTCTCCTTACGCGTGGGACCGCTCCCAGGACCAGCGCCAGCGGCGAACACGACGGCATCGCGGCCGGCGATCACCTGCGCAACGTCGTCCACGGTCGCGTGCTCGAGGTCGACCACTGCGGGCTCAGAGCCGGGTTGCCTCACATCATCTGAATGGTCGGGGTTGCGGATCAGGGCGACGACCTCGTCGCCGCGCTGCGACAAGAGCTTGGCAAGGCGCAGGGCAATCTGGCCGTGGCCTCCGGCGATGGCTATTCGCATGGCTCCAAACCTAGGGCACTCTTGGTCTTGTTGCCCGAGACTGATGAGGAGGTGCGGTGCGCGCGGTCTGGTACGAGCGGCAGGGCCCGGCGAGCGAGGTGCTGCAGGTCGGCGCGCTGCCTGACCCCGAGCCAGGGCCGGGCGACGTTCGCGTGCAGATCAGGCTCTCCGGTGTGAACGCTGGCGACACCAAGAAACGCCGTGGATGGTTAGGGTCGGCGATGCCGTACCCGTGCGTAATCCCGCACAGCGACGCCGCGGGGGTGGTGGAGTCGGTCGGTTTTGGCGTCGACCCGACACGTGTCGGCCAGCGGGTCTGGGTGTACGGCGCCCAGTCCTACCGACCGTTCGGCACCGCCGCGCAGCTGACGGTGGTCCCCGCGCAGCAGGCCATCGACCTGCCCGACGCGGTATCTGACGAGGTCGGCGCATGCTTGGGGATCCCTGGGATCACCGCCCACCGAACAGTGTTCGCTGATGGCCCGGTTACCGGCGCCACCGTCCTCGTCCAGGGGGTACTGGGCGCTGTTGGATCATTGGCTGCTCAGCTCGCCCACTGGGGCGGCGCAACCGTCATTGGGACTGTGCGACGAAGCGACGACCTCAAGTGGGTGCCCACCGCGGCCGTCGTGCACACTGTTGCCCTCGACCAGCCCGACCCGGTAGGTCTCATCCGGGCGCACGCTCCCGATGGCGTCGACCGCATCATCGAAGTCGCCTTCTCCGACAACATCGACCTCGACGCCGCGGTGGCCAAGAATGACGCTGTCATCGCCGCGTACGCCAGCCGATGCGACCGCCCCACCTTTCCGTTCTGGCCCATGCTGTTCGACAACATCACTATCCGACTCCTGGGCAGCGACGACTTCTCAGCTGCCTCGAAACAGCAGGCCGCCGTCGACCTAACCGCCGCAGCTGGAGACGGCGTCTTGTCGATCCCGATTGGCAGACCGCTGCCGATGGAGCGCGCCGCAGAGGCCCATGACCGCGTCGACGCGGGCAGCCGTGACCGCGTCTTGCTTGCCATCCCCGGCCAATGAGAGTGGGAGTATCTGTGCACGTGCTGATCCTGGGCGCGGCCGGCATGATCGGCCGAAAGTTGACTGCTCGGCTGGTCTCGGATGGGAACGTCGGAGGCCGCGCCGTCGAACGGTTGACCCTGGCCGACGTGGTTGCTCCGCGGCAGCCGGCTAGCGCTGCCCCTCAGGTTGAGTTGGTCGCTGCGGACCTGGCTGCGCCGGGCGAGGCCGAGCGTCTGGTCGAGGGTCGGCCCGATCTGGTCTTCCATCTCGCGGCGGTGGTGTCAGGTGAGGCTGAGGCGGACTTCGAGAAGGGTTACCGGGTCAACCTCGACGGCACCCGGGCCCTGCTCGAGGCCGTACGGGCGGCGCACACCACCGACGGTTACCACCCTCGTTTGGTCTTCACGTCCTCGATTGCCATCTACGGTGCGCCGCTGCCTAATCCGATTCCGGAGGACTTTCAGGCGACGCCGCTCACCAGCTACGGCACCCAGAAGGCGATCGGGGAGCTGTTGCTGGCCGACTACACCCGACGTGGTTTCGTCGACGGCATCGGGATCCGGCTGCCCACGATCTGCATCCGCCCGGGGACACCGAACAAGGCCGCTTCGGGTTTCTTTTCCAGCATCCTGCGTGAGCCGCTCGTCGGACAAGAGGCGGTGTTACCAGTCCCGGATACGGTCCGGCACTGGCATGCCTCACCTCGCTCAGCGGTGGAGTTCCTGGTCCGGGCGGCCACGCTTGATGGTCAGCAGGTCGGCCCGCGCCGGACGCTGTCCATGCCCGGCCTCAGCGCCACCGTAGGTGAGCAGATCGAGGCGCTGCGCCGGGTGGCAGGAGAGCAGGCTGTCAGGCTGATCCGCCGCGAGCCGGACGAGTCGATCATGCGCATCGTTGAGACCTGGGCCCCGGCCCTAGAGGCGACGCGGGCCGTGCGGTTGGGCTTCACCGCGGAGAGCTCATTCGATGAGATCATCCGGGTGCACATCGACGATGAGCTGGGCGGCTCCCTCTGAGCGCGGCCGGAACAGGATCGGAGACGACAGCGAGGCCTCAGCCTCGCGATATGAGGCGCTCAAGCAGGGCGAGACCAAGTACGTCGATAGCGCGAGGCTGTCCTCCCGCCGACCAAAACAACGGGATCATCCACTCGTCCGGAGCAAGGGCAATGCGTTCTGCTCCCTGGCAAGCTCTTCGGCGACCGTGGTCTTACCAGATCCCGGAAGGCCCCAGCAAGATCATCGTCGCCACATACTCGGTCTTGGCCCACAAGGAGATCGAGTCGAAATCGTGCAGCCGGGCGCGCATAGGAAGAGTGACATCTTTCCCAAAGAGCGGTTCTGCTAAATTCCCGGCGACTTTGAAGAAATTGTGCGCGCTCCGTCAGGTGATCCAACGCGGCCTGTTCGACGATTGCGGTCAATGACGACAGTATCGGAGAACCCGCTGCTTTGGGCATCACATATTCAAACAGGGTCGTAGGCAGGACTCTATCAAGACATAGTCAACATCAAGACATAGTCAACGCGACGCTCAGTTTCCAGCTGCCCTATACCGCTCGACCACGTCAGTCGGGATGCGTCCGCGCGTGCTGACTTCAATACCGTTGGCTTCAGCCCACTTCCTGACAGCCTTAGTGTCTACTTGGCCGGACGATGCCAGCTTCCCGCGCCTGCCGCCTACCTTGCGGCCGTGGGCAATGAAGTCCTTGAGGCTGTTGCGCAGCCGGTTGGCATTGCGATCGGACACATCGATCTCGTATTCGATGCCGTCAAGGGCGAAGCGAATGGTCTGGGTCGCTTCTGAGCCGTCGATGTCGTCTTGAAGAGTTGTCAATACCTTGGTCGCCATGGTGGTTCCTTCTTCCCCCGGGTGTGCTGGATGGAAAGATCGTAGCTTGCTAGTGAAGGCACGTCGTAATCGCACTCGAGACGCGGTACCACCCAGCAATCATTGCCGACGCTAAATAGTCTATTCGTCATATACGGTTTCGGAATTGGTGGTCCGGCCTGTCAGGCGGTGCCATAAAGGGGACGAGCAGCCGAGTACTCTTCTGAGTCATATGAGAATGCTTAACGACTTACTTCTCTAGTAGAGGTGCCTCCCGGATCCGAGAATCGCTGAGCACGGCGAGGGGATGCAGAAACAGCAGGGCCGCTGACGACGATTAGCGTCGGAGTCCCCGCGCGGCCGACCTTACTTCTCGACGACGCCCACCCTGCCTTGCCCGAATGTGCGGTGTCCCCCGACCCTTCGAACGCGAGCGCGAGCCGACGTACCACGTGGGGGCCGGCCAGCAGGCTCTACGGTGAGCAGCGGGTTCCCGTTCCCGCCCTCGTTCCGTGATCCCGCCGACCCCCAGCCAGGAGCGGTGATGGGGTACCGGCTGAGTTCACCGCCTCGGGCCATATCTCCAGATCGCGTACGCGTCTATGTCACGCTCGGCACGATCTTCAACACCGAGTCCGGTGACCTGCCTCGCGAGTCGTTCGCGCGGTCGCCGCGGCGGACAGGATCGATGAGGTCGTTGTGGCTACCGGTCAGCACGTCGATCCCGTGGAGCTGGGTCAGTTGCCTAGCCATGTCGTCGCCGAGCGTTTTGTGGCACAACGTGACGTGCTGGCCGGGTGCCTCGCAGTGGTCAGCCAGGCCGGTTCCGGAACCGTCCTCAACGCACTGGAGCACGGCCTCCCGCAGGTCTGTCTCCCAGTAGGAGCCGACCAGATCTTCAACGCCCGGCGCTGTGCCGAACTCGGGTCGGGCATCGCTCTCGCAGCCGACACCGCCACATACGACGACATCATCGAGGCGGTGAACGACGTCTCGGTGGACACCGGATACCGCCGTGCGGCCGAGCGCCTGCAGGCCGAGATTCGCGGCCTGCCCGGGCTTGACACGGCCATGTCTGCGCTGGAATCACTGTGCCTTCGATCGGATACATGACCACTCCAGACCAAGAAGCCTGAAAACAACTCGAGCTTTGGGAACATTCACGCCTCTGGCATAGTTGAGCCTAGTGCGCTCAAGTACTAAGTTGAGTGGCACAGACTCAAGGACAATCCAAGACTTCCACCTGGAGGAAATGCATCATGGCTCGTGCAGTCGGCATCGACCTCGGGACGACCAACTCAGTCGTCGCCGTACTCGAAGGTGGGGAACCCACCGTCATTCCCAACGCCGAGGGTTCCCGGACCACCCCATCGGTGGTCGCATTCGCGAAAGGCGGCGAGGTCCTGGTTGGCGAGGTCGCCAAGCGCCAGGCCGTCACCAACGTCGACCGCACAATCCGCTCCGTGAAGCGCCACATGGGCACGGACTGGAAGGTGAGGATCGACGACAAGGATTACCGACCCCAGCAGATCAGCGCCTTCGTCTTGCAGAAACTAAAGCGAGACGCAGAGGCCTACCTGGGTGAGCAGGTCACCCATGCGGTGGTCACCGTCCCTGCCTACTTCTCCGACGCGCAGCGCCAGGCGACAAAGGAGGCCGGTGAGATCGCGGGCTTGACCGTCGACCGGATCATCAATGAGCCGACGGCCGCCGCCCTCGCGTACGGCCTCGACAAGACCGATCAGGACCAGACGATCTTGGTTTTCGACCTCGGTGGTGGGACCTTCGACGTCTCCCTGTTGGAGATTGGCGACGGCGTTTTCGAGGTGAAGGCAACTAACGGCGACAACCGGCTCGGTGGCGACGACTGGGATTCCAGGATCGTCGACTGGCTAGTGAAGCAGTTCAAGAACAAGAACGGTACTGATCTTGCTCAGGACAAGATCGCGCGTCAGCGGCTCCAAGAGGCTGCCGAGAAGGCCAAGATCGAACTGTCTTCCGCGAGCGAGACGCAGATCAACCTGCCGTACATCACGCTTGGCCAGGCCGGTCCGCTGCACCTGGAGGAGAAGCTGACCCGCTCGGAATTTCAGCGGCTCACATCCGATCTGCTTGATCGTTGTCGCGCACCGTTTCACGCGGTGATCGATGACGCGAAGATCAGCGTCAGCGCGATCAACCACGTGATCTTGGTCGGTGGCTCGACCCGGATGCCTGCCGTCGTTGAGCTGGTCAAGGAGCTGACTGGCGGTAAGGAACCGCATAAGGGCGTCAATCCCGACGAGGTCGTTGCTCTGGGTGCAAGCCTGCAGGCTGGTGTGCTCAAGGGCGAGGTCAAGGACGTGCTGCTGCTCGACGTGACACCGCTGAGCCTCGGCATCGAGACCAAGGGTGGCGTTTTCACCAAGATCATCGAGCGGAACACCACGATCCCCACGAAGCGCTCCGAGGTGTTCACCACGGCAGATGACAATCAGCCGTCGGTGATGATCCAGGTCTACCAAGGCGAGCGCGACTTCGCGAAGGACAACAAGTCACTCGGCAACTTCGAGCTGACCGGCCTGCCACCGGCGCCACGCGGTGTGCCGCAGATCGAGGTCGCCTTCGACATCGACGCCAACGGCATCGTGCACGTACATGCCAAGGACTTGGCGACCGGTAAAGAGCAGTCCATGCAGATCACTGGCGGCTCTGCGCTCGGCAAGGATGACATCGATCGCATGGTCAAGGAGGCCGAGGCGCACGCCGAGGAGGACCGCAAGCGGCGCGAGGCGGTCGAGCTGCGCAACGAGGCCGACAACCTGGTCTTCCGTACTGAGAAGCTGCTCAGCGAGAACGCCGACAAGATCACTGATGACGTCAAGCAGCCGGTCGAGGAAGCGGTCGCCGAGCTCAAGACCGCGCTCGAGGGCGAGGACGACGACAGGGTCAAGGCCGCGGTCGAGAAGCTGAACACGACTAGTGCCAAGCTGGGTCAAGCCATGTACGCAGCTGCCCAGGCCGCTCAGCAGGCTCCGTCCGAAGCCGGTGAGCCGAGCGAGCACGCCGACTCCAACGGCGCCAGCAGCACCGCTGATGAGGATGTCGTTGACGCCGAGATCGTGGATGACGACCAGACCTCGAGTGAGGCCCGGTGAGCGTGCCCGAACACGAGCGTCGGCATAGCGCTGAGACCGAGTTTGAGCAGCGTGGCCCAACCGTACGGGACCGGCGCCGCATCGATCCGGAGACCTACGAGGTACGGGAGCCGCAGGCAACTGCGGCTCCCAGCGCAGCCGGCACAGAAGACGCCGTCAATCCAGTTTCAGATGCTGAGGCAGAGGTGATCGAACTCAAGGCCGCCCTGGCGGAACGGACGTCGGATCTACAACGGCTGCAAGCTGAGTACGTGAACTACAAGCGCCGGGTCGACCGCGATCGTGATCTCTCTCGGAAGGTGACGATCGAGGGCGTGCTGAAGGACTTCCTCTCAGTACTCGACGACGTACGCTCGGCACGCGAGCACGACGAGCTCAGCGGTGGCTTCAAGGCTGTCGCCGAAGAAATCGAACGCGTCACGTCCAAGTACGGTCTGGAGACGTTCGGCGAGCAGGGTGATCCCTTCAACCCGCACATCCACGAGGCACTGCTGCACGCGCACGCTGAAGGCATCGAGGGGCCGACGTGCGTGGAGATTCTGCAGCCCGGATACCGAATCGGCGATCGCATTCTGCGGCCCGCCCGGGTCGCGGTGGCCGAGCCCGAGCCAATGCGCCCTGAGCCTGTCGAAGGGCCTTCGGCGAGCTCAGGCCCCACATCGGTCGCAGAGCCGTCGTCAAGTCCGACCAACGAATCGGTGGAGGCGACAGCCGAGCCGGTGACAGATGAGCCAGCTGGCAATCGCGAAGAGTGAGGACGGCACCAGCTTCCAGGGGCGCCGCCAGGGCCGAGAGAGACTTGCTCAGGAACATCTATCAGCATCGGTAGTTGATCATCGCGAAGGGAGGTGTCGGTGAGTACCAAGGACTGGATCGAGAAGGACTACTACAAGGTCCTGGGTGTCTCCAAGGACGCCACCCCCGAGGAGATCAAGAAGGCGTACCGCAAGCTGGCACGAGACAACCACCCTGATCAAAACCCCGGTAACGCCGCGGCCGAAGTGCGCTTCAAGGAGATCTCCGAAGCCAACGACGTGCTGTCGAATCAGGCCAAGCGCAAGGAGTACGACGAGGCACGCCGGCTGTTTGGAAGCGGCGGTTTCCGCTTCCCACGGAGTGGCGGTAGTCAGACGAGTGGGCCATTTGTCGACGACCTCTTCCGCAATGCCGGAGGCGGTCTCGGCGACATCTTCGGTGGCCTGTTCAACGGCAGTCCCACCACGCAGACCACACGGTTCTCCACCGCCCGCGGGCCACGCCGCGGCAGCGACGTCGAGGGCGAGGTCACGGTGAACTTCGTCCAGGCGATCGAAGGCGTCACCGTCGGGATGCAGATGGTGTCCGACACTGCCTGCGAGGCCTGCCGTGGCACCGGCGCTCGAGCTGGGACGATTCCACATGTCTGCCCCACCTGTGAGGGCAGCGGCATGCAAACGTCGACCTCTGGCGGTGTCTTCGCCGTGACCGAGCCGTGCCGTGAGTGTCGCGGTCGGGGCATGGTCGTCGATGACCCATGCCCGGTGTGCCACGGCTCTGGCCGCGGCAAGTCCACCAAGACCATGCAGGTTCGGATTCCGGCGGGTGTTACCGACGGACAACGGATACGGCTGAAAGGCCGCGGTGGAGCTGGAGAAAACGGTGGCGCTGCTGGCGACCTGTACGTCACCGTGCACGTACGCGCACACCCGATCTTCGGACGTAAGGGCGACAACCTCACCCTGACCGCCCCGGTCACCTTCCAAGAGGCCGCTCTCGGGGCGGAGATCGAAGTACCCACGCTGGGTGGACCACCGGTCAAGTTGCGGCTGTCGCCAGGAACGCCCAACGGGCGCACCCTTCGGGTACGCGGTAAGGGCGTCCGCAAGCGCGACGGCACGAAGGGCGACCTGCTCGTCACTGTCGAGGTGCTGGTGCCCCAGGCGCTCAACGAACAGGCGCGAGAGGCTCTGAACTCCTACGCCGAGGCGGTTGGCACGGTGAATCCGCGGGCGAAGCTCTTCGCCGCGGGATGAGGTGAGACGTGTCTGCACCCGAGCTGCCGCAGCGAATCGATCATGACGCGCCAGTGTTTGTCATTTCGGTGGCAGCCCAACTGGCCGGGATGCATCCGCAGACCCTGCGGACTTACGACCGGATGGGCCTCGTCTCGCCGCGGCGTACCCCCAAGCGGGGTCGGCGCTACTCGGCACGCGACATCGCGCGGCTGCGCTTGATCCAGCGGCTCTCACAAGACGAGGGCATCAATTTGGAGGGCATCCGCCGCATCTTGCACATGCAGGATGAGATTGATGACCTGCGGGCACGGGCAGAGCAGCTGGCCTCGCTGTTGGCCGCTCTGCAGTCGGCTCCCGCATCACGAGTCTTCACCGCTGATCCGGTCGGCGGCGTGCATCTCGGCCGGCGTGGGCGGCGACCACCACTGGCTCTTCCTGGCCGCCCGCTTCCCTGAGTGCCGATCTTGATCTCGACAGCGCGTGTGCCTTCTATCTTCTCTAGGGAAGTGCGGGCAGGTGGCAGATTACATCGATTTGGAGATGCCACTTGCCCACACTTTTGATGGAGCTGTCTAAGGCCAACACGATCGAGCCAGGCAGGCCTGGTCCCTGCGCGTGACTACCTTGGCTGACGCAGCCCGGCGAAGAAGGTTCGCACGTCGGCCACCAACAGGTCGGGTGTTTCGAGTGCCGCGAAGTGGCCACCTGCGTCGATGTCGCTCCAATGCACAATGTTGTTGCTCTGCTCGGCATAACGCCGGATGGCGATGTCCTCGGCGAACACCGCTACACCGGTCGGAACCTGTGACGGCGTCGGCCAGTCGTGACCGTGCATCGACTCGTAGTACATATTTCCCGCCGACCCCGCGGTCTGGGTGAACCAGTAGAGGGAGACGTTGGTGAGGATGCCGTCGAGCCCAATGGCCTCCTCGGGCAGATCGTGGTTGGACCCGGTCCACTCCTTGAACTTCTCGATGATCCAGGCGAGCTGGCCGACCGGCGAGTCGGTGAGGGCGAAAGAGAGTGTCTGCGGCCGAGTCGACTGGATGCTGAAGTAACCGTTTCCCTCGCTGAGGAAGTTGGTCATCCGCCCGAGTCTGGCCCGCTCCACCTCGTCGAGTGATGCCTTGTCCTCCTCGGACAGCTCCCCAAACGGGATGAACCCCATGGTGGCCGCATTCACGTGGATCCCGATTAGGTGATCGGAGTCGACCCGGCCGAGGTCGGGAGCGACGAACGCCCCGAAGTCGCCCCCCTGGGCGCCGTACCGCTCGTATCCCAGTCGGGCCATCAACTCAGCCAGGGCTGCTGCCATCCTCCGGCTCCCCCATCCTTCGCCGGCCAACGGTGACGAGAAGCCGAAACCCGGTAGCGACGGGACGACGACGTGGAAGGCGTCGGCCGCGGTGCCACTGTGCGCGACGGGGTCGATGAAGGAATCGATCACGTCCAGGAACTCGACGAACGAACCCGGCCAGCCGTGCAGGAGCAGCAGCGGCGTGGCTCCTTCAACGGCCGACCTGACGTGCAGGAAATGGATCCGCTGGCCGTCGACTCCAGTGGTGAACTGCGCGTACCCGTTGATGCGCTTCTCCTGGGCCCGCCAGTCAAAGTCTGAGGCCCAGTAGTCGGCTACGCGCCGCAGGTAGTCGACCGGAACGCCTCGCTGCCATGCCCGCCCAGGAAGCTGTTCGGGCCACCGGGTGCTGCCGAGCCTTGTGTTCAAGTCGCCAATCGCCTCGTCGCTGATGCTGACGGCGAAGGGTGTGATCGCGTGGTCTGACATTGCTGACTCCCTTAAACAGAATGGTCTATTCTGTTAGGATATCAAAACAGAATGGATCATTCCAGAGCCGCTAGGCTGTTTCTCATGTCGGTCGAACCGCGCAAGCGCGGCCGTCAGGCGGAGGCCGAGCGCAATAACGTGCGCATCCTTGAAGCCGCGCGGGAGGTCTTCATCGCCAACCCAGCCGCCCCCATCTCCGAGGTCGCGCTCCGGGCCGGGGTCGGCATCGCCGCGCTGTACCACCGCTACCCGAGCAAGAACGCCCTTCTGGCCCAGCTCTGCCTCGATGGGCAAGACACCTACATCGAACTCGTTGAGAAGGCGCTGGCGTCCACGGACGACCCATGGACTGCATATGTCCAGTGGCTACACGACACGGTTGCCGCCGACACGCACGCGCTGACGGTCCATCTCGCCGGGCTCTTCATACCGGATGAGCGTCACGCGGCTCGGACCGAGCGGATGATGAGAGGCACGGTCGAGCTGTTCGAGCGTGTCAAGCAGACCGGTGCCCTGCGGCCCGGCCTTATATTCCTCGACGTCGCCTTCCTGCTGGAGCTGCTGGCCAAGACCAGACTCGGCGATACCGACCGGACGGCCGAACTCAAGCAGCGCCAACTCGCGATCATCATCGACGGCCTGCGCGCCCAGGGAGTCGCTGAATTGCCGGGTACGCCACCGTCGTGGCAGGAGCAGGAGAGCCGTTGGACGCCGGCCGGAGACTTGCCGTCGTGAATGCCGAGCCAGACCTGACGCCCTCGGGCCAAATCCGGAATAGCGTCGCGCTGCGCAAGGTTGAGTCTATTGCGCTCAACTTTGATTTGCGAAGCGATTACGACTGGCGCATAGTTGAGTCAGGCGTACTCAAGTTTCATCCAGAGGAGATATGGACACCAACAAGCTGACTACGAAGAGTCGTGACGCGGTCTCGGCCGCGTTGCGCAACGCCCTCACGGCAGGCAATCCGTACGCCGAGCCGTCGCACTTGCTGCACGCGCTGCTAGAGGTCCCCGGTAACACCGTCGCGCCATTGATCGCTGCCGTCGGCGGCGACCCCGCGGTGGTTTCCGCGGCAGCAAAGGGGGCGATCGCCAAGCTGCCCTCGGCAAAGGGCTCCTCGGTCAGCCAGCCGTCGATGTCGGGCTCGCTTGCCCGGGTGCTGGCGGATGCCGAGGTCCGAGCCGAGCAACTCGGCGATGCGTACGTGGCCACCGAACACCTATTGATCTCGCTGGCGACTGTTGACTCGGATGCGAAGAAAGTCCTGGCTGCGCTGAACATCAAGCCGAACGTGCTGACGCGTGCCTTCAACGAGGCTCGTGGCAGCAAGCGGGTGACCAGCCCGGAAGCTGAGGGAACCTCCTCTGCGCTCGATCAATACAGTCTCGACCTCACCGCAATGGCCCGGGACGGCAAACTCGACCCGGTGATCGGGCGGGATGCCGAAATCCGTCGTGTGGTTCAGGTGCTCGCGCGCCGGACCAAGAACAACCCCGTGCTGATCGGGGAGCCGGGCGTGGGCAAGACGGCGGTCGTCGAAGGTTTGGCGCAGCGGCTGGTTGCGGGCGATGTGCCTGACTCCCTCAAGAGCCGTCGCCTGTTGTCACTTGACCTGCCGTCGATGGTGGCCGGGGCCAAGTTCCGCGGAGAGTTCGAGGAGCGGCTCAAGGCCGTCCTGACCGAGATCCGCGACGCCGCCGGCCAGGTGATCACCTTTATCGATGAGCTGCACACCGTGGTCGGCGCGGGCGCCACCAGCGATTCGTCCATGGACGCCGGAAACATGCTCAAGCCGATGCTCGCGCGCGGCGACCTGCGCATGATCGGTGCGACCACATTGGATGAATATCGCGAGCGAATCGAGAAGGATCCGGCCTTTGAGCGCCGCTTCCAGCAGGTCTTCGTTGATGAGCCCAGTGTCGAAGACACGATCGCGATCTTGCGCGGCCTGCGCGAGCGTTACGAGGCGCACCACAAGGTGGTGATCACCGATGCCTCCCTGGTCGCGGCAGCCACGCTGTCGAACCGCTACATCACGTCTCGGCAGCTGCCTGACAAGGCCATTGACCTGGTCGATGAGGCGGCGTCGCGGCTGCGGATGGAGATCGACTCGTCTCCGGTGGAGATCGACGCATTGCGCCGCACCGTGGAGCGGATGCAGATGCAGAAGTTCGCGCTGGAAAAGGAGTCAGATCCTGGCAGCATCGAGCGACTCCATCGGTTGACCGAGGACCTGGCCAATGTCCAGGAGGAGCTGCGATCACTCGAGGCGCGCTGGGAGGCGGAGAAGAAAGGCCTCAACCGCGTCGGCGAGCTGAAGAAGCAGATCGACGAGCTGCGGGTGGCGTCCGAGCGGGCGCTTCGTGAAGGGGACCTGGTGAAGGCCAGCGAGATCAATTACGGCGAGATTCCTGCCCTGCAGAAGGAGCTGGACGAGGCCGCCAAGGCCGAAAGCCAGCTGCCGTCGATGGTTTCGGAGGAGGTCGGCCCGAACGATGTTGCCGAGGTCGTCTCCAACTGGACCGGCATACCGGTCGGCCGGCTGCTGCAGGGCGAGACCGAGAAGCTGATGTCCATGGAGTCCCGCATCGGGGAGCGGCTAGTCGGTCAGCTGCCTGCCGTCCGCGCCGTATCCGATGCGGTACGCCGTTCGCGCGCCGGCATTTCCGATCCCAACCGGCCCACGGGCTCATTCTTGTTCCTCGGCCCCACCGGTGTCGGCAAGACCGAGCTCGCCAAGGCCCTGGCGGAATTTCTGTTCGATGACGAGCGAGCCATGATCAGGATTGACATGAGCGAATATTCCGAGAAGCACTCGGTGGCGCGGCTCGTCGGTGCACCTCCCGGCTACATCGGTTACGAGGAAGGCGGCCAGCTCACCGAGGCCGTTCGCCGCCGCCCGTACTCGGTGGTGCTGCTGGACGAGGTGGAAAAGGCGCACAGCGAGGTCTTCGACATTTTGCTGCAGGTGCTTGACGACGGCCGACTGACCGACGGCCAAGGGCGTACGGTCGACTTCCGCAACACCATCTTGATCTTGACCTCCAATCTGGGCTCGCAGTTTCTCGCGGACCAGACGCTAGACGCTGAGACCAAGCGCAATGCCGTCATGGGTGTGGTACGCGGGGCGTTCAAGCCCGAGTTCTTGAACAGGCTGGATGAAGTCGTGCTCTTCGACGCCCTCGGAACTGAGGAGCTTGCCAAGATCGTGGAGATCAACTTGGCCCGGCTCAACAAGCGGCTTGCCGATCGGCGGATCGCCGTGGAGGCGACACCTGCAGCCAAGGAATGGCTGGCGCTCACCGGCTTCGACCCGGTCTTTGGTGCCCGCCCGCTGCGTCGGCTGATTCAGACCACGATCGAAGATCAACTCGCGCGCCGGGTACTTGCCGGCGAGGTGCGCGAGGGTGACGTCGTCACCTTCGACGCCGACGAAAGCAGCGACGGCTTGATCATCTTGCAGTCGCAGCCTGCCATCGCCTAACCACCGACTCGTACAGAATCTGAGCACCAAATATGGTGCTCAGATTTCTGACGAGTTGACATGTCACCACCAGCCCTGCTTATGAGCCCAGCGCAAGAGGGTTAGGGACATGATCAGCATGATCAAAAGCAGGATGGTGAGCGGTACCCAGCGTGTGGAGTCGTTGACGATGACGTTCATCCCAATGACCGAAGAGAGCGACGTAATGGGCAGGGTAATGGCTGCGATGACGGCGAGACGTTCGGCGGCGATGGTCATTTTGGTGTCAGTACGCGCCCGATAGAACTCCGTGACGCCCATCAGAAACACCAGCTGGGCATCGCTGATGTGGGCGACGGTCTCGTACTGATCGAGCACATCCTTCATCAGATCCAGGCCCTCGGGCGGTGCGAAGGTGGTCAATTTGATCGCCCGCCGATAGATCTCGCTGCCCTGCAACGCCATGGTCTTGATGGTCAACAGTTCATGCCGCGCTGCGAACAACTGACTGAGAAACTCCTGCGGATCCTCATCCTCATCGGCCATGACGCGCTGCTCCATGAGCCCGACCTCACGGGCGATCTCGGCCACCATCTCAGCTTCCCGGCGGGCGATCGAGGAGACGATCGCGTACGTGAGCCCGAACGGCGAGGTGGGATGGAGCCGGCCGCTGTCCATCCGGGTCGCCACCCCCTCGGTCTCACGCAGCGCCGCCTCCAACGGGACCTTTGGGTTCAGCGGTCCGTGGACGGTGACCAGGAAATCCTCGCCCACGAACTGGTCGAGCTCGAGATAGTGCATGTGGCCGCGTGCGCCGATCTCAGGCGCATGCACGACGATGAACACGTGGTGCGGATAGACATGCACTCGGGGAACGTGGTTACGGTTCCTGCTTTCGCTTATGGCCATCGGATGAAAGTGAAACTCGTTGGTGAGGAGTGCCTCTGCCTCCTCGCTCCACTCGGGAATGTCGAGCCAGAGAAATCCGTCGGTACGCTGCCGCAGGGTCGGCAGCTCAGCCAGGTCGCGGTTGCTCACGCCTGCGTGGTCGATCCAGCGCAGCTTCATGGCGAGACTCCCTTCCACGTTGTCGTTTCTACACCACGTCACCATCGATCAGCGCTGGCTCGAGCCGCCCCAAGCGCCGAGGAGCAGTCTTGAGGTCGGCAGACCTGGTATTGCGGTCCGGAACGGATAGCGCACTCCTCATCCGTGATTTGGCGTACCAGCGAGCGTTCACCCTTCGGGTAGGCCGCACGGACCAGTCGTACGTCGATCTTGATGATCCGTTGCGGCTGGAGTTCGACTACGTGCAGCGGCTGGTCGATGTGCTCGACAACGTTGCCGAGAGAGGGGAGCGGTTGCGGGTGATCCACGTCGGGGGCGCTGCGATGACCCTGCCGCGGTATGTTGCGGCGACGCGCCCGAGCTCTGCGCAGATAGTGCTCGAACCGGACACCGAGCTCACCGCGTTCGTCCGTCACCACTTGCCCCTCCCTGCCCGCAGCGGGATCAGAGTGCGCGGCATAGATGGCCGCCGAGGCATCGCAGCACTGCGCGACGGATACGCCGACTTGGTGATCATCGACGCCTTCGTGGGCGCCCGGGTACCTGCCGACCTGACGACTGCGGAGTTCTTCGCCGATGCTCGGCGCGCGCTTTCCGATCATGGAGTGATCATCATCAACCTCACCGATCGCGGACCGCTCTGTTACGCGCGGCGGGTGTTAGCGGGCCTCCATCTGGCGTTTCCGCACGTGCTGTTGTGCGCCGAGCCGTCGACGCTGAAGGGTCGCCGCTTCGGCAATGTGATCATCGCGGGCGGCCCGACACCGCTGCCGTACGCCAGCATCGCCGACCGAGCAGGCAGGCCACCCTTTCCGTACCGCCTGCTTCATGGTGGGCGGTTGCGGCAGCTGCTTGCTGACTTGGCACCGTTCAGCGACGATGATGCTGAGCAGTCTCCAGAGCCCGGGCCCGGCCTGTTGCATGCACGCTGAGCCTGTCGAAGCGCGCGGACTGGTGCCCTTCGACAAGCTCTGGGCACATGCGGACAAGCTCAGGGCACATAAGGCGACAAGCTCAGGGCACATTTAGATCGTTCTATGCAAAGCTCCCAGCCTGCGGATCGCCTCGTCAAGCACCTGTTCCTGCTTGCAGAAGGCCCACCGCACGTACGGTCTCCCGGCCTCCGTCCGGTCGTAGAACACCTGATGGGGGATCGCGACGACTCCGCAACGGGTGGGGAGCTCTCGACAAAACTGCACGCCGTCGTTGTAGCCCAGCGGTCGGACGTCGGTGGTCATGAAGTACGTGCCACGCGGCACGATCGGCTCGAGTCCGATTGACCGCAAGCCCGCCGCCAGCTGGTCTCGCCTGTCCTGGAGGTCCAGCCGGGCTTTCTCGACCCACTCGTCGCCCTCGTTGAGAGCACGCGCAACGGCCGGCTGGAACGGGGCGCCGGAGACGTAGCTGAGGAACTGTTTCACTGCGGTGATCTCGTTGATCAACTCAGGCGTCGCGAGCGCCCAGCCGATCTTCCAGCCGGTGGCCGAGAAGGTCTTGCCGGCGGAGGAGATTCGTACCGTCCGCTCCCGCATTCCGGGGAAGGCGGCCAGCGGCACATGTTCGGCGTCGTCGAATGTCAGATGTTCGTACACCTCATCGCACATGACCAGGAGATCGTGCTGCACCGCCAGGTCCGCGATCGCGGCAAGGTCGTCTCGATCCAGCACGCCCCCGGTGGGATTGTGTGGTGAGTTGATCAACAGCGCCTTGGTCTTGGGAGTGAACGCTGCTGCGAGCTCGGCGTGATTCAGCCGGAAGTCTGGACCGAACAGCCCTACCCCGACGCGTTGCCCGCCCGCGAGTTCGATGGAGGCAGCGTACGAGTCGTAGAAGGGCTCTAGGGCGATCACCTCGTCGCCCGGGTCGACGAAGGCCAGGATTGATGCCGCCAGCGCCTCGGTGGCGCCGGTGGTGACCAGCACCTCCGACTCGGAGTCGTAGGTCAAACCGTAAGTCCGGCTGCTGTGCGCGGCGATGGCCTGCCGCAGCGGAAGAATCCCGCGACCGGGCGGGTACTGGTTCATGCCGCCGGCAATCGCCGCGCGCGCCTCCTCGAGCATGAAGGCGGGGCCGTCGGTATCCGGGAAGCCCTGCCCCAAGTTGATCGACTGGGTCGTGAGGGCGAGGGCGGACATTTCGGCGAAGATCGTGGTTGAGGCCGAGCGGATGCGTTCGGCTTTCCAGGCAGAGGCCATACCGAGACCTTAGTTCCCTCACGTCACAGTGGCTGCCGGATGTGCATCCCGCGAGCGAAGCCCAGACCATCCGCCAAGACCTGAGGGTTAGGCTCAAGTTTGACGACGGTGTCGGCTGAGCCAGGGAGGTTATCGATGGCAAACGCGACGGAAGCAACGTTGCTGGAGTCGGTTCCGGATGGGCTGTTCGTTGGTGGTGAATGGCGTTCGGCGGCCTCCGGTGCCACGTTGCATGTGTACGATCCCGCAACTGGCGAGGTGATCAAGACCATCGCCGATGCCGGCGTCGAGGATGGCGCCGCCGCCATGGATGCAGCGGTCGAAGCTGCTGCGGCCTGGGCCAAGACCCCACCTCGAGAGCGTGCCGAGATCCTGCGCCGGGCCTTCGACCTGGTACGCGAGCAACAGGACCAGGTTGCGCTGCTGATGACCCTCGAGATGGGCAAACCGCTGGCCGAGTCCAAGGCTGAGGTCACCTACGGCAGTGAGTTTCTGCGCTGGTTCTCCGAGGAGGCCGTGCGGATCTTCGGCCGTTATGGAACCAACCCCGAGGGCACCGGGCGGATGATCGTCTCGCAGCATCCGGTCGGGCCATGCTTCTTGATCACTCCGTGGAACTTTCCACTGGCCATGGCGACTCGCAAGACCGCGCCAGCGCTCGCCGCTGGCTGCACCGTGGTGATCAAGCCTCCGGAGTTGACCCCGCTGACGACCCTGTACTTCGTCAAGTTGCTTGCTGAGGCGGGCCTGCCGCCGGGTGTAGTCAACGTGATCACCACCTCCACCTCGGGGAAGGTGTCCGCACCGATCATTGCCGATTCCCGGCTGCGGAAGCTCAGCTTCACCGGATCGACCGAGGTGGGCCGCAGGCTGCTCCAGCAAGCCGCGGAGGGCATCCTGCGTACCTCGATGGAGTTGGGCGGCAACGCGCCTTTCCTGATCTTCGACGACGCAGATCTTGGTGCGGCCGTTGACGGGGCGATGCTTGCCAAGTTCCGCAACATCGGTCAAGCCTGCACCGCTGCAAACCGGTTCATTGTCCACGATGCCATTGCCGACGAGTTCGCTGCGCGCGTGACTGAGCGAGTGCTAGGTTTCAAGGTCGGCCGGGGAACCGAGGACGGTGTCCAGATCGGCCCGCTGATCAACGCCGATGCCGTAGATAAGGCCAACGCGCTGGTCCGTGACGCGACCGACCGCGGCGCCAAAGTGCTGACCGGCGGCCACCCGATCGATGGGCCGGGCACGTTCTACGAGCCAACCGTGGTCACCGGCGTACGCCCCGGCAGCGACATCCTTCGCGAGGAGATCTTCGGACCCGTGCTGAGCATTGTGACCTTTGGTGAGGAGGATGAAGCGGTGCGGATCGCCAACGACACGGAGTATGGCCTGGTCGGCTACGCGTACACCAAGGACCTGGCCCGCGGCCAGCGGCTCATCGAGTCGTTGGAAACAGGGATGCTCGGTCTCAATGTCGGCGTGGTGTCCAACGCGGCCGCTCCCTTCGGAGGCGTGAAACAGTCCGGAATCGGGCGCGAAGGCGGCTTCGAGGGGATTCACGAGTACCTGTCCACCAAGTACACGCTGACGCCAAACCCGTTCTCCGGCTGACTCTGAGGACCCCCCCTTTGCCACTGAAAGTGGTCGAAAACAACAGAGATTCGTCGCGATTCCTGTTGTTTGCGACCACTTTCGGAAAGAGGGGTGGCCCCTGGATACAGTGCGGTCGTGAGTACGCCGACCGTTGCGGAGGACACGGCCGAGCTGATCGCGCAGATCAAGGCGCTCGCGATCGTGCATGGGACGGTCACCTTGGCGTCTGGGCGTACGGCCGACTACTACGTCGACATGCGGCGGGTCACGCTCGACGGTGCGGCGGCGCCGATCGTCGGCCGAGTGATGCGGTCGCTCGTAGCCGACTGGGATTTCGAGGCCGTCGGCGGCCTCACACTAGGCGCCGACCCAGTTGCCACGGCCATGATGCACGCCGCCGCGGCTGCCGGTGAGCGACTCGACGCATTCGTAGTTCGCAAGCAGGGCAAGGCGCACGGCTTGCAGCGACGCATTGAAGGATCGCCTGTGGCAGGCCGACGCGTGCTCGCGGTGGAGGACACCAGTACCACGGGAGGCTCAGTCTTGACCGCCGTCGAGGCACTGCAGGAGGCCGGAGCACAGGTGATCGGAGTAGCCGTCATCGTCGACCGCAACACGGGCGCCAAAGAGGCCGTCGAGGCGGCCGGGCTCGCGTACCGCTCGGCGATATCCGCACACGACCTTGGTTTGGCCTAAGGCCTATCGGCATCTTGTCGCCCTCACCCGTTAGGGTGAATGGACTGAGTTCGTCGAAACCCGATGCCGCCCGTCGACAGGCTCAGGGCGCATGCGTCGCAAGCTAAGGAGATCTGATGGGTACCGCCATCACCGTGATCATCATCATCTTGGTGATCGTCGTCATTCTTGCGCTCATCGGCGTGGCCTCCTACAACGGCTTCGTCAAATCCCGCAACCTGATTCAGGAGTCCTGGCGACAGATCGACGTCGAACTCAATCGCCGTTATGAGCTGATCCCGAACCTCGTCGAGACGGTGCGGGCGTACGCCGCCCACGAGCGCAACACCTTGGAGGACATCACCCGGCTCCGCAGTCAGGCCCAGCAGCTCTCGCAGTCCGAAGGCTCGTTGCCAAGCCAAGAGCGCGCCGACGTCGAGGCCGCGCTCTCCGGTGCAGTGAGGAGTCTGATGGTCAGTGTCGAGGCCTACCCGGATCTCAAGAGCAACCAGAACTTTCTGGAGCTGCAACGGCAGCTAGCCGAAACAGAGGACCGGATCGCCGCAGGGCGCCGCTTCTACAACGCCAACGTGCGGGTCTACAACACCAAGGTCGAGTCCGTGCCGTCGAACATCGTCGCCGGGATGTTCAAGTTTGAGAAGGCCACATATTTCGAGGTCGACGAGCCAGCAGTACGCCAGGCGCCTGACGTGAGTTTCGGCGAGATCGCCTACCGTGGCGATCCGGAGCAGCGGCAGCTCCCGCCGCAGCAGTCGGCGCCCCCGGTGCAGTTCGATAGGCGTAGCGACGACGAGCTGCCCAATCCACAGGAGTACCAGCAGCCGCCGCAGAGCTATCAGCCCCCGCAGCAGCGCGGCTCGCAGGCACCGCAACCAGGCGGTTACGTGCCGCCGGAGACTGGACCACAGAATCCGAACCAGCAGTAGTGCTCCGGGGGTCGACGTGCCCGTGGAGATGACCTATGAACAACTTGGACTTTCTGGCCTGACCGTTTCTACTGTGGGACTCGGCTGCAACAACTTTGGCGTTCGAATGGCCGACGAGAACGTGCCGGCCGTGGTGAACGCCGCGATGGATGCCGGGATCACACTGTTCGACACCGCCGACATCTATGGAAATGTCGGTGGCTCGGAGATCTTGCTGGGCAAGGCGCTCGGCTCGCGCCGCGGCGAAGTGATCATCGCGACCAAGTTCGGCTCGGACATGCGCGGCGCGAACGGTCCTGACTGGGGTGCCCGCGGCTCGCGCCGCTATATCAGGATTGCGGTGGAGAACAGTCTGCGCCGCCTGGCGACGGACTGGATTGATCTTTACCAGCTGCATGAGCCCGATCCCCACACGCCGATCGAGGAGACGCTGGCCGCCCTTACCGAAGTTGTCGCTGAGGGCAAGGTGCGCTACATCGGCTCATCCAACCTAGCTGGCTGGGAGGTGATCGACGCCGACTGGACATCTCGAACCAGCGGCTTCGAGGCGTTCATCTCTGCACAAAACGACTACTCCTGGCTGAACCGCTCAGCCGAGACCGAACTCGTGCCGGCCCTTGAGCACACCGGCCAGAGCCTGCTGCCGTACTTTCCGCTCGCCTCTGGACTGCTGACAGGCAAGTACCACCGCGGCGAGCCCGCTCCTGCGGGCACCCGGTTGGCCCGGAATCAGGTCCGGTTGGACAAAGCGAACTTCGATCTGATCGAAGCGATCGAGGCGTACGCGGGCGAGCGGGGTCTCTCGATGCTTCAGGTAGCGATCGGAGGTCTGGCGGCCATGCCGACTGTTGGCTCGGTGATTGCGGGAGCCACCTCGGCCGAGCAGGTCGTCGAGAACGTCTCGGGCGGGCTGTGGGTGCCCAGCGGAGATGATCTTGAGACGTTGTTGAAGATCACCAAGCCGGCGATCTAGGACTCAGACCACGACACTGGGACTCAGACCGCAGCGGATTCCTGCTTGCGGCGACGCCGGTGCAGGACGTACTCGACTCCCATCGGGACCAGCGAGACGAGCACGATCACGATCAGAACTAAGTCGATGTTGTTCTTGATGAATGAGACGTTGCCGAGGAAGTAGCCAGCGATGGTGATCCCGCATGCCCAGAGCACCCCACCAATGGCGGTGTAAGTGATGAAATGCCGGAAATCCATCTTGCCGACGCCGGCGACCAGGGTGACGAAGGTGCGCACGATCGGGACGAAACGCGCCAGGATGAGTGCGCGGTTGCCATAGCGCTCGAAGAAGATATGCGTCCTGATCACGTAGGACTGCTTGAAGATCCGGCCAGCCAGCCCGGAACGCGGTTTGAACAGCGGCGGTCCGATCTTGCGGCCGATCGCGTACCCGCTCACGTTGCCCAGCACCGCTGCAATGGTCAGCACTATGCAGACGAACACCAGGTTGTAAGGGATGACGTCCGCCGCCACCAGCAGCCCGACGGTAAACAGCAGCGAGTCGCCCGGCAAGATTGCGAAGAGCCCGCACTCAGCGAAGACCACGAACGCTACGCCCCATAGCGCGTACGGCCCGAAGAACCTGATCAGCTCCTCGGGGTCCATCCAAGAAGGGAGCAGCATCGGCATCAGCCCGGCGGCGGCCTCGAGTGGGGTCACGTCGGGCAACGGTACCGTCGCAGACTGTGAGTTTCCTAAGCGAGGAGCAGATGACCGAGGCGTCTGGCACGCCTGGTGTCGGACCGCATCCGATGCCGTGGCCTGACGACAGCAGGTTGGACCCGGATCTGCTCGAGCACGGTGATCGTCGCAATGTGATCGACCGCTATCGGTACTGGACGGTGTCCGCCATCGTGGCCGACTTGGAAACCAGAAGGCATTCGCTGCACATTGCGATCCAGAACTGGGAGCACGACTTCAACATCGGCTCCATCGTGCGGACCGCCAACGCCTTCAACGTCGCGGGTGTGCACATCATCGGCCGTCGGCGCTGGAACCGGCGGGGAGCAATGGTCACCGACCGCTATCTCCATGTCGAGCACCATTCCTCGATCACCGACTTCGCCGAGCGGCTGGCCGCCTACGGCTACACCGTCATTGGCGTGGACAATCTCGAGGGCGCTGTTCCGTTGGAGTCCTATGAGCTACCACAGCGGACGTGCCTGGTGTTCGGCTCAGAGGGGCCCGGGCTGACCGATGAGCTCGTGGCTGTCTGCACGCAGCTGGTCGCCATCACCCAGTACGGCTCCACCCGATCCATCAACGCCGGGGCCGCAGCGGCCATCGCGATGTACCACTGGGCGCTCCGCTGGGCCGGCCCACGCAGTACCCCGGCGTAGCTCAGAAGAAGGTGTTCCCAGGTTGTCGCTCTACGGGCAGGCTCTTCATACTGACAGCAGGTCGGAAAGCTCGTCTAGCAAGCTCGGTCGGATCGGGGGTGAGGACGCAGTGCAGGACGACCAAAGCCGGGATGGTCTCGGGACGCTTCGACTTGATCGCCAACCAGCCTCAACGATCACCAAGCGCGCCCAGGTCCGCGGCATCCTCGAGCACCTGATCGAGACCGAACTCAACCCTGGGGACGCCATTCCCTCCGAGCGGACATTAGTGATACGCCTCGCCGTCAGCCGGGTCACGGTCCGTCAGGCGATTGCGGATCTGGTTGCGGCTGGCGTTCTGGAACGGGTGCACGGCAAGGGGACCTATCTCACGGGCCCGCAGGTGGACTCGCGATTGCATCTGACATCGTTCTCGCGTGAGATGCGCGATCGTGGCCTCGTCCCGGCAACGGTGGTTCTCTCCGCGACCGAACAACCGGCCGATGATGATGTGTGCTACGCACTGCGGATCCGTCCCGGCCAATCGGTCGTCCGCGTGGAGAGGTTGCGCACAGCGGACGGCATCCCGATGGCGTACGAGGTCGGTCACTACCCGTCGGTGCTGTTTCCGGGACTGCTGCAACGAGAGCTCGGGTCCCTGTACGACGTGTTCGCGAGCGAGTATGGCGTGGTGGTGAGCAGCGGTGAACAGACAGTGCGAGCTGAATCGGCCGATGCCCGTCAGGCGCGCATCCTGGGAATCGCCAAACGCGCCCCGCTGCTCGTGCAGGAGCGCGTGACGTATGCGGGCGAACGAGCGATTGAGATGTCGACATCCTGGTATCGCGCGGACCGCTATCGGATCCACATGGCCATTACGCCCCGGGGCGCTCGGGAGAGCTAGCCGATGACGCCATGAGCACGGATCCGATCTCTGAGCTGGTCGTTCCCTACGATCCGGGACCACTCGCCGAGAAGGTGGCGCGACGGCGTCGGTTGGTGCGGTCCCGCCTGCTCAGCCTTGGCATCACCGTCGCGGTGCTGTTATTGATCTATTTGTGGCGCCGGGAGGATCTGCAGGGGGCAGTCTTCGCCGTCCTGTACGCCGTGATCCTGGGCATATCCCTGGCGTTGCTTGGCGCCGGCGCGGCTCTGTATGTGCTCGCCAAACGAGAATTCGCCACCCTTGGTAGCGGCATTGCCATTCGGATCGGTCCGCCTGGCATCCAGGTCGCGGGGTTGAGCGCATCGTGGCCAGAGGTTGCGGCAGTCGGCACTGTCAAAGGTCGCGTGGGCCGCGACCCACTGCTTCGGCTCACCACCATTGACGGCAGACAGGCAGACGTGCCGCTGGACCAGATCACCGTGTTTCCGGCCACCCTGGATAGCACTGTTCGCGCCTTCTCTGCTGGCCGCCATGGGGTCGACTTGTCGGCGCTGGAAAGCTGAGATAGAACTCTGCAGTTACCACCGACATACGTTCCTTTGACAGACTGTGCATTCGCGGACGCCCGACCGCGAACGCAAGATAATTCGGCAGGTAGAAAGGAGCTCTTCGAGCATGCCCATCGCCACCCCTGAGGTCTATGCCGCGATGCTGGACGCGGCCAAGCAAGGCTCATTTGCCTACCCAGCCATCAATGTCAGCTCCTCGCAAACACTGAACGCCGCACTTCAGGGATTCGCCGAGGCGGGATCCGACGGCATTGTCCAGGTTTCCACCGGCGGCGCCGAGTATGCCTCCGGGCCGACGATCAAGGACCAGGTGACTGGCGCTCTAGCGCTGGCGGCGTACGCCCACGAAGTTGCGAAGAACTACCCGATCAACATTGCGCTGCACACCGACCACTGTCCTAAGGAGAAGCTCGACGGCTTCGTACGGCCGCTGCTCGCGGTGTCGGCTGAGCGGGTCAAGGCCGGCGGCCTACCGATCTTCCAGTCACACATGTGGGACGGCTCCGCGGTGCCCCTCGAGGAGAACCTGTCGATTGCGGAGGAGTTGTTGGCGTTGGCCTCGGCCGCCAACGTGATCTTGGAGATCGAGGTCGGCGTCGTCGGCGGCGAGGAGGACGGCGTCAGCGCCGAGATCAACGAGAAGCTCTACACCACCGTCGAAGATGGGTTGCGGACTGTCGAGGTGCTCGGCACGGGTGAGAAGGGCCGCTACATCACCGCATTGACGTTCGGCAATGTGCACGGCGTGTACAAGCCGGGCGCGGTCAAGCTGCGTCCCGAGGTGCTCAAGGAGATCCAGGAGGAGGTCGGGTCCAAGATCGGCAAGGAGCGGCCCTTCGACCTGGTATTCCATGGTGGATCGGGCTCGACGCTTGAGGAGATCAGGGCGGCGGTCGACTACGGCGTGATCAAGATGAACATCGACACCGACACCCAGTACGCGTTTACCCGCCCGGCGGCAGGACACATGTTCACCAACTACGACGGTGTGCTGAAGGTCGATGGTGAGGTGGGCAACAAGAAGGCGTACGACCCGCGGGCCTGGGGGAAGCTGGCTGAGGGGGGGATGAGCAAGCGCGTGGTCGAGGCCTGCGAGGACCTGCGCTCGGCTGGTACGTCGCTGAACAAGTAACGCGAGGCGCCGCTCCGCTCTCTCCCGCGAAGGCCGCCGCCGAAGCAAGGTCGCGGCGAAGGCCGACTGACGGACCAGCGCCAAAGGGTTGTGGCTCAGTCCACCTTCAACTGCGGTTGTGGCGTTGGCTCCGTTTCAAGCGTCTTAGCCTTTGGCACGGGCTCAGTCAGCCGGCCTTCGTCTTTTTGGCGCCGGCCCAGGGCGGCGTTCGCCTTGTTCTTGTGGCGCGCGGTTGGCCTTCCCGGGTTGCGGTGTCGACTTGTGGTTCATTGACCTTCAGCTGCGCAGGCTGCTCGCGAGGCGCGACGGGTCGCGCTCGGTCTCAATCGGGCCGCAAGTGAAATGTAGGTGTGAACGTTCGCTTCGTTGGCCGCGTCATCAGCAATAGGCACATTTGTTGACGCGCGATCGTTTCAGGCACAAGGAGGTTGGACATGGCACTGCGCAACTACCTCGTGGGCGAGGTGGCCGAGGACTTCGTTGATGGACTGCTCACCCGAAGGGAGGCACTGCGCAGGCTGACTCTCCTCGGCCTCAGTGTGAGCAGTGCGACCGCCCTGCTGGCCGCTTGCGGAGAGCCGACAGGAGGAGGGAGTGGAGCGCCATCACCTGCGGCCGCTACGACAACGCCTGCGCCCGTCACGACAACCCCAGGAAGGACTGCGACGACTCAGCCGGGGGAGGCGGTGCGCTTCGCCGGCCCGGCCGGCGAGCTGCAGGGAGCGTGGGCTGAGGCGGAGGACCCTCAGGGCGCCCTACTTGTCATCCACGAGAACCGTGGTCTGACTCCGCACTTCTTCGACCTTGTGGGACGGTTCGCCGGCGCCTCGTATTCGGCGCTGTGCGTGGACCTGCTCTCAGCCCAAGGTGGAACCGGGTCGCTTCAGGATCCAGCGGCTGCTCCGACCGCACTCGCCAACACCGCGCCGCAGCAGCTCGTTGCGGACCTCCAAGCCGGCATCGATGAGCTCGAGAAGCGAGTGGCTGATGCGAAGGTCGCGGCGGTCGGATTCTGCTTCGGTGGTGGCATGACGTGGAACCTGCTCCAAACCGGTGAACAGCGTCTGGCCGCTGCAGTCCCGTTCTACGGACCTGCGCCCGAGAGTCCCGATTTCAGCAAGGCCAAGGCAGCTGTGTTGGCGATTTACGGGGAGCAGGATGAGCGCGTAAACGCAACCCGCGAACGTGCCGAGGCTGCGCTCAAAGCGGGCGGACTCACATACGAAATTCGTACCTTCGCCGGAGCCGGCCATGCGTTCTTCAATGACACCGGCCAGCGCTACAACGCCGAGGCCGCCCAGCAAGCGTGGCAGGACATGCTGAACTGGTTCAACCAGCATCTGGCGTGACGGGCGACGGCAAACCGGCCGGGAGAACGCGGTAGGAGTACAAGCGTCGCGGGGGACGTCGGCAAGCGGCGCTAGTCTTCAGAGGGTGGCTACCGTTGTCGCTGACCGCCCTGCTCCAGTGAGTCGGGTGTGGTCCGGCAACAAGATCCTCGCCGAGGATCTGACCGGCGAAGACCTGAGCGACGTGCTGGAGCTGCACTCCGACGCATCGGCATGGTGGGTACTGCCTCGAGATCCGGACTACGGCGCGGTGGAGCTGCGCCATGTCGCAGATGCGCTCGAGCTCGACGAGTTGGCGATCAAGGACCTGCTGGCGGGGGACAGTCGGGCCAAGTTCGAGGCGATCGGCCAGTCTCGACTGGTCATCACCAATGCGGCCTCAGTCGACAAGGTTCATGCACAGGTCCACGCGCATCCGGTGTCGATCATTGCGACCGATCGCGCCCTGATCTGTCTGGCGGAGCCGACGCCGGACTTCCAGCCGGCCCGGCTGCTCGCACAGCAGGAAGAACTGATCGCGCGCGGCGGCATCGAGGCGGCCGCGCAAGCCGTGATCGGGGCCGTGATCGGCACGTACGAGGACGCGGTCCAGTGGCTCGAAGACTCCAACGACGAGCTCGCAAGCGTGCTGTTCGAAGAGCGACCGCTCAACAAGCCTGAACAGCTGCGTGCCTTCCGGCTTCGATCAGCCCTTTCCCAGCTGCGCCGCCTCACCGATCCCATGCGGACCGTCATGATCGACATCGCCGAGAGCCCGCCCCGGGGACGGAAGGCGAAGGCGGGGCGAGACACGGCGATCGGGCGCCACTGGGTGATGCTGTCTGAGCAGCACAGCCGCGTGGCCAACGCTGCGGATGCGCTGCGGGAGGC
>DASUYM010000001.1:0-2285 GCA_036377435.1 Propionibacteriaceae bacterium | reverse complement strand
GGGGTGCTCCTGGAACCCACCACAGTGGTCGCTAAAGCGTGGGAGCACGCCATGAGTATCGGCGCGCGCTCCTGGTTCCAGCCCAGAGTGGCGCTCATTACCGGAGCCGGTCCGATCGGCCTCCTCGCTTCGCTGCTCGCCCGTCAGCGTGGCCTCGAGACTCACGTCGTAGACCTGGTGATCGAGGGGCCCAAGCCGAGGCTGGTCGCCGAGCTTGGCGCGCACTACCACGCAGGCCCCGTGTCCGAGCTGGCTGTCGAGCCGGACATCGTGATCGAGTGCACGGGCATCGGGCAGGTGATCTTTGGTGCGTTGCAGCGGACGGCGCGTGGCGCCGTCATCGCCCTGACTGGCCTCGCCCACGACGACCGCACCATTGAGATGCAGTCCGGGACCATAAACAAGGAGCTGGTGTACGGAAACAAGGTGGTCTTCGGATCGGTCAATGCCGCCCGCCGCCACTATGACCAGGCAGCCGATGCGCTCGCGCAAGCCGATCCCGGCTGGCTCGCGCAACTCATTACGCGACGTGTGACACCTGAGGAATGGCCACTCGCACTCAAGAAACGGCCCGAGGACATCAAGATCGTGATCGACATGGCCGGCACGGCGTAAGCACTCCTGAGAGGAAGCCCACCATGACAAGCAACCCAGTCGCCTGCACGACCGAACAGTGCCAGCTCGGCGAGGGAACTCGTTGGGACGATCGCCGCGGCGAATTGCTCAGGGTCGACGTTCTGGCTGGCCGCGTCTACCGCGACGAGGTGGATGCGGATGGTGCCCTTGTTCCCATCCGCAGGTATCAGGTGAGCGGCACCGTTGGCGCCGTCGCGCCGATACATGATGATCAAGGGTGGCTGCTTGCCGCGGACCGCGGGTTCACCTACCTGTCGCCAACTGGCGAACTGCAGCCGCTTGTCGAGGTGGCGCCGGAAGCAACCCGGATGAACGATGCTGCTTGCGATCCGCAAGGTCGCTTCTGGGCCGGCACTCTTGCCCATGATCAACGTCCAGGAGGTGGAGCGCTCTATCGTCTGGATCGGAACGGGCACACCGAGCTGATGCTCGACGATCTCACGATCTCCAATGGCCTGGGCTGGAGTCCGGACGGTGCCACGATGTACCTCGCAGATAGTGGCCCAGGTGTCATCCACGCATTCAGGTTCGATCCCGAACCGGGCACGGTCTCCGACCGCCGTGTCCTGGTGGACGTGCCCTCGGATGTTGGCTCACCCGATGGGCTGACCGTCGACGCCGCGGGTGACCTGTGGGTGGCGATCTACGGCGGTGGACGGATCCAGTGCTATTCGCCCGACGGCGAACTCCGCCAGGAGCTCCTCGTGCCAGCCGAGCAGACCACGTGCTGCGCGTTCGGAGGCCCTGAGTTGAACCTGCTCTATGTCACCACAGCGACCGAGAATTGGACCGATGAGCAACGTCACGCGGAGCCATCGGCTGGGCTCGTCTACCGGTTCAACACTGCGGCGACCGGCCGCCCTGCCACTCACTTCCGTCCCGATCCGGCCTGGTGGGCGACCAGGATCTCGTAAGGGATGCCGTCTCTGAAGTGAGAAGGTTGATCATGGAATCCGTCGCCTCGTTTGACGCAATCGGCTGTATCGGATCTACGCACACTGGCGCGACGGTTCGAGCCAGTACCATTCGGCGGAGAACGGGCACCGGCTGGGCCGCGTTATGAACGCAACGGCTCAATTAGGCGATCATGGGACCGACCTGTGGCCTGGGCTGGACTGGACAAGATGCCACCGACCCCAACGGATGAGGCTGCTGCGCTGCAGCGTCGTGCCAACGAGATTGCCGTCGAGCTGAACGCTGCTCAGGTACGGCTGGCTGATGAGATCAGCCGATTGCGGTCGCTGCATGAAGGACGGCGGGCGCTAGCCGCGGAGGGCTCGCCCGCCACAGCGGCCGACGGCGCTGCGCAGGCGGTGGTCGATGCCACGCGGGATGAGATCGCGGGTCTAGTTGCCACTGATCGTTGCCGCGCTGGCCTTGCTGCTGTCGAACCTAACGGGGTACCTGCGGCGGCGATAAAAGATCAACCCGCTCGGTATGTGTCCTGAGCTTGACGAAGGGCACGACCATGGGCTTCGACAGGCTGAGCCCGCATGGATGAAGTCACATCACGCCCGGCCTGGGGTGGTGCCGCCGGCTGGTTTGCGTAGGGTGGCTCCGTATACGGCTGCTTGGGTGCGTCGTTGCATGCCGAGTTTGGTGAGGAGGCCGGAGACGTAGTTTTTGACGGTTTTTTCTGCCAGGTAGAG